>CAZIBV010000006.1:0-9342 GCA_964537345.1 uncultured Flavobacterium sp.
GGTTCAATTTTCTCCTTGAGCATTTGGTCTGACGGATTGGTAAAAGTTCCCGAAACGTAAACAGCGCCTAAAAAATAACCAGCGTAACTCCCAGCCTTGGTTGCCAGCGAATAAACCCCGAAATGCGTCCCGCCCGCCGTGGCCGTCATCGACGACGCGTGGCCGTATTTTGCAGCGGTTCCCGAGGCCATCGCAGTAAGGCGTTGGTAACTTCCGTACATAACGCCGTTGCCCGAGCCCTCCAGGTCAGTAAACACCCCGTAAGTGGCGGCGTTGGAAGCGCCTTCAAGCGAATTATACACCGCCGTCCGGGAAGATGCCCCGGAGTTGGTAATCTGATTCCAGATGCCAAATTGCTGTCCCGAGCCCGCACCGCTTAAGATGTTGTAAACTCCAACGTGCATGCCCGACCCCGACCCGCTCATCTCTTGTCGGGTGCCATAATGTACGCCGTTGCCCGAGTTATCGATAATGTTTCGCACGCCCGTTTGCCCGCCGTTCCCAGTTCCTGAAAGTTGGTGTGAAGCGCCCATATGTTGTCCGTTGCCGCTGCTTTGGTTGAGCAAATAGTTTCCGAACTGTGTTCCGGAACCCGGGTTCAGCGCGTTAAACTCGGTGTAGGTGCCGGCGGCCAAACTGCCACTGCTGCTATAAAAAATATTGTAAAAACCCAGAACACGACCCAAGGCCAACGGCGTTATAAATTGGTTGGCCACGCCGGTCATCCCGCCGGATCCATTGTTAAAATTGTTGGATACGCCCGTGTGATTTCCGGATCCTGTGCCGGAAAATTGCTGTTGTACGCCTTGGTGACTCCCGTTTCCGGGACTTGAGATAACCAAAAAGTGCCCCACCTTCTCACCCGAACCGGAACCGCTGAGAAGCGTGCGGGTGCCAAACTGCGGAAGAATGCCGGGACTGTCGTTCGTGGTAAGCATGCCGGTTTGCACTCCCGATGTATCGTAACTGCTTTCCACAATGTTAACTACGCCGTTCAATTCCGCACCGGAGCCCGAATAGAAATGATTTCTAAGCCCGGTTTTGGCTCCGGTCCCATCGCCGCTAAACAGATTGTCAGTTCCAAAATGAGCGCCGCTCCCGGTGTTTAACATCAGGTTTTGCGTTCCAAATTGCTGGCCGTTTCCGGTGCCCGCAAGCCGCTGATAGCTTCCAAAATGGTTTCCATCACCCGGACTGCTGTTGGTTGTGTAAACGCCGTATTGCAGTCCGTTGCCAGTGACGCTGTTTCTGATTTCATTGTAAACTCCGGCCAGAATCCCGCTGCCACCGGTAAAGTAACTGTTGTAAGCGCCCAGAAGGTTGCCGTCGCCCAAGGTTCCGCTAAACTCGTTCCACGCGCCGGTTTGGCCACCTGAACCTGCTACAAACTGGTTAAACGTTCCGGTGTGGTATCCGCTCCCGCCGCCTTCCATCAAGTTCCAAACGCCCCATTGGTTGCCGCTTCCGCTTCCGCTCAATCGGTTAACCAAGCCATATTGCCCGGCGGGATCCTCGCTGTCGATATGAAAAATCGCCCCGCGCTTGATGCCAGTCCCAGCGTTTTGAATGGACGCCACAAATCCGCGTTGCTCACCCGGCGCCGAACCCAGCAATCTGGCATAGTATCCAGATTGAACACCCGTCCCGGTACTGTAAATCAAGGCATCGTAGTTTCGCTGCCAGCCGCTGCCGGAACCTTGCAAAACGGATCGGTAGCCAAAGTGACGGCCGCTGCCTGAATTGTCAATCCTGGAAAGCTGGCCGGTTATCTCGCCATTGCCCGCGCCTGTCATCACAGCACGGATCGCAACCGAATCGACTGAAGGATCGCCCAACACGTCGAGTTTTGTCTGGGCAATATTAGTTCCGACGGCAACACGACCCAGCCGGTAGGCGTTGTCTGAAATCAAATCGGGAGCGGTGGTTCCGCCTTGTTCAAACCAGTCGGCATCGGGCTTACCGCCAAGGGAAACCCAGGTAGCCGACGGATTGTCCCAGTAATAAAATCCAGGCTCATTTGTTCCCGATGCTGTTTTGAGATACAATAACATGCCCTGTTGGCTAGCCGTTGGATTTACGGCCGGAAAAGCATCGACGCGCGGCACAATCAATCCGTCGGTGGGCGCGGGAGCGGCTTCGTTAAGCGATTTTACTTCCAATAGAGCGTCGGGTGCGGCGGTGTTTACGCCAACTTGTCCGCTGGCCGAGAGCGCGATCAATAAGGCGCAAATTTGTATGATTGCTTTCATCGTATCGGGATTTAAACAACAAAAATCGGGTGCGCGCGAGGCGGTCAATAGTTGATTTATATAATCGGCGTTTTTTTTATACCATCAACCTTAGGATAAATTGTTAAATTTGAATGTGATGCCTTTGCGATGAACACCTGGAAATGCCTTATCGTTGATGACGAAGATGTAGATCGGCTTATGGTCATGTCATTTGTCAAGCGATTTCCTGAACTGGAGATTGCGGGCGCGTGCAAATCGGCGGCTGAAGCGCTTGCCATACTCGAGAAAACGCATGTGGACGTAATGTTTTTGGATGTGGACATGCCGGGCGAAAACGGACTGGAACTGCGACGGAAAGCAGCCATGGTTCCTGCCTGTGTTTTTGTAACCGGTCACGCTGAACATGCCGCCGAGAGTTTTGACCTGGACACGCTGGATTTTGTGATGAAACCTGTCAGATTCGATCGGTTTGAAAAAGCGGTCGGGCGCGTCCGGGAATACCTTTCAACGCGCGAAAAAGCCGATCTTTTTGACATGCATTTTGGGCCTGAATCCATCACCATAAAGGAAGGTCGCGATCAGGTTAAGATCAATCTGGCGGATATCATCTGCCTTGAAGCCCTTAAAGATTACACGCTTTTGGTAACGCCGCGCAAAAAATATTGCGTTTGGTCAAACCTTGGCGCGTTATTGAAGCAACCGCAGTTTGAAAACTTTGTGCGCGTACACAGGAGTTACGCTGTGCGCCCGCAATTTGTCTCGCGTATTACCGCTCATGACGTGGAACTAAACGGATCGGTACGGATTCCCGTGGGTCGCGCCTTTAAGGAAAATGTCAAAAACATGTTATGAAAGTCGCTGTGTGGTTCCTGTTTTTTTCTGCCGTGCTGACGGCGCAATCTAACCTGGAATCACGTCGCCTTGAAATCGAGCGGATGGTATCGGCCAATCCGGAAGTCGCACTGCAGAAAGTTGAAGCGCTTTCCCGCGAATTCGCAGAATCCAACCCGTCGACTAAGGCCAAAATTCAGTCGACTAAGGCGCTGGTTTATATCTATCTGGCAGATTTGGAATTGGCCGAGCAAAAAAACAATGCTTCACTTGAATGGCATTCCAAAGCGAAAGCGGGCAGCGAACTGTCGCGGAATTATTTCAACATGGCGCTCATGGCCGAGCGAAAGTCAGATTACTTGCGGGCCATCGACTATTTTTTAAAAACGATCGACCTGGCTGAAAAAAACAGCCAGTTTTCCCTGTTGCAAAAAAGTTACCGCGGATTGGCGATGTCGTATTGCGATCAGCACGATTATGACAAGGCGCTCGAATTTATCAACACCTCGCTGGCTTATCAAAAGCAGCAACCAGACTTTATGCAAGAGGCATATTCGCTGGCGGCCAAGGGTGAAATCTATCGGCTTAAAAACAACCTGACCGCAGCCAATGATTATTTTAAAAAGGCGTATGATTCCTTTACAAAAGACGGCAATGACCACGGACGCGCGTGGGTCTTGACCAATTGGGCCATCTGTTATGAAAACAATCTGATACAGTACGCCCGGATTGCGCTCCAGGCACAAGCAATCTGGGATCGCGTGGCGCCGGAAAACACCATGTCGATCGTCAATCAAGGCAATCTTGGCTACAATTTTATGGTCATGGCACGCGACAGCGCTATGGTCACCAAAGGCCATCCTGACCTTCCGCAGGGAAAGCAGGCGCTTTTGCGGGCTTCAGAACATTATTACAGCAGGGCGCTGGGCCTTGCACGCAAAAAGAAAAACCTCAACGCCATCATTTATCAAAGTCACAATCTGGCAGGGTTGCAGTACATGAAAGGTGATTACAAATCAGCATACGACAACCTGGCGCTGACGATGCACCTTAAAGATTCAGTTTTCTCGCAGCAGAACAAGAACAAAATTGCCGCTCTGGAAAGTGAGAAGGAAATTTTGCTGCGCGACGAAAAAATCCGTCTGGACCAGATTACACTGAAAAACAACCGCAAGCAACAGTGGTTTATGCTGGGCGGACTCGGACTTTTGGGATTGATTGCATTCTTGTTGTTGCGCGACAATCGGCATCGCAAAAAGCATAACCTGCAACTGATGGAACTCAACGCCAATCTGGATCAGGCCAACAAACTCAAGGCGAGATTTTTTGCCATTTTAAACCACGACCTGCGCCGCCCGGTGTACAATCTGATTCATTTTTTGCAGTTGCAAAAGGAAAGTCCGGAATTGCTGGATACTGAATCGGCCGAGAAAATCCAAAGCCAGACGCTTACATCGGCCGAGAATCTTTTGGAATCAATGGAGGATTTGCTTTTGTGGAGCAAGGGCCAGATGGAGCATTTTAGTCCGTCGTTGCAGGAAACAAAGGTTGCGGTGGTTTTTGAGGATCTGATCAAACACTTTGAATCTGAGTCCGGTGTCACGCTTGAATTTGACAATCCACAAAACATCATCTTGCGCACCGATCCCGATTATTTAAAGGCGATTTTACGCAACCTGATTGGAAATTCCATCAAAGCGGTTGACGCAAAGGATGATGGAGAAATCAAAGTGTCGGCACTTTTTGTTAATGGTGTTGCCCAAATCAGCATTTGCGACAACGGCGGCGGAATTCACCCGGAACACTACAAGGCGCTTTACGACGAAACGATGGTTATCGGAATCAAATCAGGTTTGGGCTTTCACCTGATACGCGATTTGGCCAAGGCTATCGGATGTGAAGTTTTGGTCGACACCAACCCCGGCCACGGAACCACTTTCACGCTTCGTTTTAATCCATAAAAAAATCCGGACTCCAAGGTTGGAATCCGGACTTATATGAAATTATGGGAAATTACATGGCTGCCTTGATCGAGTCGGCGTAGGTTTGCTTTGGCGAAACACCAACCTGGCGGCTTACCACTTCACCGTTCTTGAACACCAAGACGGTTGGGATGTTGCGCACACCGTATTTTGAGGCGAACTCCTGGTTTGCGTCTACGTCAACTTTTCCTACAACGGCTGTGCCTTCAAACTCAGTGCTGAGTTCGTCGATGATCGGTCCTACCATACGGCAAGGTCCGCACCAGGCTGCCCAAAAATCAACCAGAACCGGCTTGTCTGATTTCAATACTATCTCTTCAAAATTTGCGTCAGTGATTGTCTGTGCCATAATAAAATAACTTAATGTGTCCCGCAAAAGTAGCGATTAAAAACCAAAGACGCTGTTAAGAAAATCGGTTTTCACTATATGCATATTGCCTGGCGTTATCAACTGATTTTCAATTGTAAAACAAGGGGAGAAACTTAGTTGAAAAATTCCAAATCCCAAATTCCAAATTCCAAATCCCAAATTCCAAATCCCAAATTCCAAATTCCAAAAACCAAGGCATGATTGTTCCGACGTTTTAATTCAACTTGAACCTGACTTGCGCCCGCTCCAGCGACTGCAGCAGTTCCGAATCGACCTTCACCCTTACCCTGCGGCTTGACATGCCCAGTCGCGTTACGATTTTAAACTCCTCAACCGGTTCGGGAAGCACTTCTGGTTCGGGTTCAAGTTCCGGAGCGTCGGGAATTTCGTCAGCGTCAGGATTGACATTCTCGAGTGCTACCGGAGGTGCGGGCAGTTTGGCGTCAACCAGCTCGCGCTCGTCAATCTCAAAACAAACTGGAATTTCGCCCGGATGGCTGTGGAAAATCTGCTGCAAGAGATAGACAAGATCGGTACCGACGTTCTTGATATCCAGATTGAGCGTGAGTTTTTTGACCAATTGCGGCAGCACATCGCCCAATTGACGCACCTCAAGATATTGCATGCGCGGCTCCGATCGCTTGCCGGTTTCCTTGTTTACCCAGCCCTCGCGGATGTTGACCCGGAAAAACAAAAAGCGGTTTACGGCCAGATAATGCCTGAACTTGAGGAAATCCTCGTCAAACATGCGGAATTCATGCGCCTCGTCAAATCCTTCCAGGACAAAGCTTCCCCACTCCTTGTTGTTCTTGCCTACTCTGAATTGTACCGATGTGACAATGCCGGCAAACGTCACAACTTTATTGACGTAGTTGTCCAGCCGCTTGAGGTCATCGAGCCTTACATTGCAAAAATTCCCAATCTCGTAACGGAAATCGTCCAGCGGGTGGCCTGAAATGTAGATGCCCACCACTTCGCGTTCGCGGGCCAGTTTTTCCATGGTGCTCCACTCTTCGCACGGCGGAACCTGCGGCTCTGGAATCTGGACGTCGCTGGCCTCGCCAAAAAGACTTACCTGCGACGAATTTTCATTTTCCTGCGCCTTGGCTCCGTAACGGATAGCTTTTTCCAAAAAGGTTACATTGTCGGCTTCGGCATGAAAATACTGCGCGCGATGCGTGTCGGCAAATGAATCAAACGCACCGGCCAGCGCCAGATTTTCAAACGCTTTTTTGTTGGCCGCCCGCAAATCGACTCGTTTGGCCACATCGAATATAGATTTGAACTTACCTGATTTTCTGTTGTCGACAATGGTCTGAACGGCACCGCTGCCCACGCCCTTGATCGCGCCCATTCCAAAACGGATGGCGTAATCGGCGTTTACGGTAAATTTGTAAAACGATTCGTTGATGTCCGGCCCGAGCACTTTTAAGCCCATGCGTCGGCATTCCTCCATAAAAAACGTCACCTGCTTGATATCGTTCATGTTGTTGGAGAGCACGGCCGCCATGTATTCGGCGGGATAATTGGCTTTGAGATACGCGGTTTGATACGCCACCCACGCATAGCAGGTTGAGTGGGATTTGTTAAAGGCGTATTCGGCAAAAGCTTCCCAGTCTTTCCAGATTTTTTCCAGAATGGCCGGATCGTGTCCGTTGGCGGCAGCCTGATCGATAAACTTGGGCTTCATTTTATCTAGGACGTCGCGCTGCTTTTTACCCATCGCCTTTCGCAGAACGTCGGCGTCACCCTTGGAAAAGTTGGCCAGTTTTTGCGACAAGAGCATTACCTGCTCCTGATAAACCGTGATTCCGTAGGTGTCCTTGAGCAACTCCTCGCAGGCTTCCAAATCATAGGTGATAGGTTCCTGACCGTTTTTGCGCGCAATAAAGCTCGGGATGTATGCGATTGGTCCCGGGCGATACAACGCATTCATGGCAATCAGGTCGCCAAAAACCGTCGGCTTGAGCTCCTTCATGTACTTTTGCATGCCGGGTGATTCGTATTGGAAAATCCCAACCGTTTCACCGCGCTGGAAAAGCTCGTAGGTTTTGGCATCGTCAATCGGGAATTCGTCAGGATTGAGTTCGATGCCGGTGCGGTATTTTACCAGTTTTACCGTGTCCTTGATCAGCGTAAGGGTCTTGAGTCCTAGGAAGTCCATCTTGAGCAAACCGGCGCTTTCAACGACCGAGTTGTCAAACTGCGTCACGTAAAGATCAGAATCCTTGGCCGTCGCCACCGGAACAAATTTGGTGATGTCGTCAGGCGTTATAATAACTCCGCAGGCGTGGATTCCGGTATTTCGCAGCGTTCCTTCGAGGGTTTTGGCCTGCTGAATCGTGGTCGCGCTCAAGTCTTCTCCGTCGCAAAGGCCGATAAGTTCCTGAACCCTTTCAAACTCGTCCTGCCTTAAAGCCGATTTGAGTTTTTGCTTGTCCATTCCAAAAATCTTGGACAGCGACAGTGTGCCGGGAATCATTTTCGAGATTCTTTCAGCTTCAAAAAGCGGAAGGTCGAGCACCCTCGCGGTGTCCTTGATTGATGATTTGGCGGCCATCGTTCCGTAGGTGATGATTTGCGCCACCTGCTTTGCACCGTATTTGTTGATGACGTAATCCATGACGCTGCCGCGGCCTTCGTCGTCAAAGTCAATATCGATATCCGGAAGCGACACCCGGTCAGGATTCAAAAATCTCTCAAAGAGAAGGTTGTATTTCAGTGGATCAATGTTGGTAATGCCCAAGCAGTACGCCACCACCGACCCTGCAGCCGATCCGCGTCCCGGACCTACTGAAACGCCCATTTGTCGGGCAGCGGCAATGAAATCCTGTACGATCAAAAAGTAGCCGGGATAGCCGGAATTCTCGATGGTAAGCAACTCAAAATCGATGCGCTCGGTCACATCGGCACCAAGCTCCTGACCGTACCGGCGACGCGCGCCCTCATAAGTCAGGTGGCGCAGATAGGCGTTTTCACCGCGTTTTCCGCCGTCCTCAGAATCCTGTGGCACGACAAACTCATCCGGGATGTCAAACTTGGGCAGGAGCACCTCGCGGCTCAGTTCGTAGCTTTCAATTTTAGCCACAACCTCATCCACGTTTGCAATGGCCTCCGGAAGGTCAGAAAAAATGCGGGCCATTTCCTCGCCTGATTTAAAGTAGTACTCCTGATTGGGCAGACCGTATCGGTAACCGCGGCCCCGCCCGATGGGAGTGGATATTTTTTCGCCGTCGCGGACACACAGCAAAATATCGTGGGCGCGCGAACTTTCCTTGTCGATGTAGTAGGTGTTGTTGGTAGCCACCAGCTTGACCTGATGCTTCCGGGCCAGGCCGACCAACGCCTCGTTGACGCGGTTCTCATCTTCCTGATTGTGGCGCATCAGCTCGATGTAGAAATCGTCGCCAAAGGCATTCTTCCACCACAAAAGCGCTTCCTCGGCCTGATTCTCGCCAATGTTGAGCAGTTTGTTGGGAATTTCGCCGTAAAGGTTGCCCGACAGTACAATCAAATCGTCCTTGTATTGCTGGATGACATTGCGATCAATCCGCGGAACGTAGTAAAAACCCTCTGTGTACGCAATCGACGACATTTTGGCAAGGTTGTGATAGCCGTTTTTGTTCTTGGCCAAAAACACGATCTGGTAGCCGTTGTCCTTCCTGGTTTTGTCTTTGTGGTCGTCGCAAACATAAAACTCACAGCCGATTATGGGCGTCAACAGTTTTTCATCCGGTTGCTCGCCGTTGTCGATAGCGGCCTGGATGCGTGCTTTGGCGGCCTTGTTGTGGTTCATCGCCTCGCGCACAAACAAAAACGCTCCCATCAGGTTGGCGTGGTCGGTCATGGCAACCGCCGGCATTTTATTTTTTACCGCGGCCTTTACAAGATCTGAAACGCTGATGGTAGACTGCAATACTGAAAATTG
>CAZIBV010000006.1:9442-21275 GCA_964537345.1 uncultured Flavobacterium sp.
CCGCGGCCTTTACAAGATCTGAAACGCTGATGGTAGACTGCAATACTGAAAATTGCGTGTGGTTGTGCAGATGGACAAAGTTCTCGCCGGTAGTGGGCGCATGCGTCGCAGCGGGAGCCTCGGGCGCTGCGGTCTTGGGACGCAAAGCCTCCGAAGCCTGCTTGAGATTGATATGTTTTAGGCCGATGCGACGGATGGGGTAGGGATTGGCGGTGCGAAACTCTACCAGGTACGATTCATTGCAGGCCAGTTCTTTAGTAGTGAAAACTTCCTGACGCAACAATTCCAAAAAGCAACGGGTAGTGGCTTCGACGTCGGCAGTAGCGTTGTGGGCCTCGTCGAACGGTTCGTTAAACAGATACTGGTGAAGTTCGGTCAGTGTTGGTAGTTTGAACTTTCCGCCGCGTCCGCCCGGAATCTGAAGCAATCCGGCCGTCACCTCGGTACAGGTATCCAAAACCGGCATCGACAAAAGCGGCGTTTCGACACCCAGCCTGTGGAATTCACATCCCATGACATTGAGGTCAAACCCGACGTTTTGACCCACGACAAATTTACAGCTGGCAAGTGCCGCGTTGAATTTTTCGAGCATTTCAGCCAGCGGAATTCCCTGTTCCATGGCAAGCTCGGTCGATATCCCGTGAACCCTTTCAGCATCATACGGAATGTTGAATCCTTCCGGCTTGATCAGGTAGTCTTCATGCGACACCAGGCGACCCATATCGTCGTGGATTTGCCACGCAATCTGAACGCATCGCGGCCAGTTGGAAGTGTCGGTAACGGGTGCATCGTAACGCCGGGGCAAGCCGGTGGTCTCGGTATCGAAAATGATATACATAACTGAAAATGAAAGGTTTGACCGCCTGATTCAGTACGATCGGGAATTGTTCAAAAATAGTTTATTTGAACCTAAGCCTTTGGGTAAGTTATCAACAATCTGACAAATCAGATGCCGCTGCCGCGACTTCCGCCACGGTATCCGCGCCAACCGCCGCCACGGGCTCCCATTTCAAATCCGCCCCGAGATCCGCCACGGTTAAAAATATTATGCCTTTCAACTTCCGGCCTTGGAACTTGTTTGGAAACCTTGAGATGGGCACCGTTTACCGTATGACCATCCAGATTTTGAATCGCCGCAAGCGCCTGGTCTTCATCGGGCATGTCCAGATATGCCATGCGTCCGCGGGTTAACGGGTCGACCAGCAGCTGTACGCTACGGACCTCACCGAACTTTTCAAAAGCTGAACGCACGCGCAACGGACCCATCCGCGGCGGGATATTTTCGACTACGATAATCATGTGGGAAGTGTGTTTCCCAAAAATAGGAAAACCGTCGGAAAAAATCAAGCAAAAAAAACCGCCCGGAGGCGGATTTGCTTAAGGAGCCGGAATGACCGGAACCTTGTAGAATCGTCCGTACTGGTAATTCACGATTTCGCCACCCAGCGGATTGTTGTTCGCGTTGATGGCATTAAACCTGAACGTTCCGGAAATGGTCAGTTTTTCAGTGTCGTATTCCTCTACGATAAGTTGTCCGTCGCCCATTTCGGTGCCGGTTGTGTAAAAAAGGACTTGTCCGTCGCGCTCATAACGATAGGCTGCGGTGTAGATGTCACTATCGCCAAAAGTATAAGTGCCGGGAGCGGCCGAAGGTACCGTAAGGGTAAGGGTTTCGAACTGTGTGAGACCTACGATGGTGAGTGTTCCGTTGTCCGCAATGGTAGCTTCAGACGAACGGGCTCTCCAGCGGACATCGTCTTTCATCCCCTCGAGCGCAGGGCTGTTGCGGGTGATTTCTTCCGTACACGATGGCATGGCCGCCGCGACAACGATCAAAAGAATTGAGGCAATAATCTTTTTCATCAGTAGTATTTTAATCTGTACAAAAATAGGTTTTTAGGCGAATTATAACGGATGGTTATGTAAAAAATGCGGATGCGAGTGAAAAATTGTACCGAACGATTCAGCCGCACCACAGTTTATGACGATTTGGACCACCCGAAATTGGTCAATCCGGAGTGGAAGAACTGACAAAACCAAATTTTAAAATTTATTAGCATCTTTCACATAAAATCGTATCTTTGCGCCCTTAATTAACCGGGGTCGAGCACCCCAAAATTTAATCACTGGATTATGTCTGTAAAAATTAGACTTCAGAGACACGGTAAAAAAGGAAAGCCTTTTTACTGGGTTGTTGCGGCCGATGCCCGCTCAAAACGCGATGGTAAATACCTTGAAAAACTGGGTACTTACAATCCAAACACTAACCCTGCCACGATTGACCTGAACCTGGATGCTGCCGTTCAATGGCTGCACAACGGGGCTCAGCCAACCGACACTGCCCGTGCCATCCTGTCGTACAAAGGCGCTCTTTTGAAGCACCACTTGGACGGAGGCGTTAAAAAAGGTGCTTTGACGCAAGAACAAGCCGACGAGAAACTGGCAAAATGGCTGGATGAGAAAGCCGGAAAAGTAACCGCAAAATCTGAAGGACTGGCCAAGTCAAAAGCTGATGCCAAGGCTGCTGCCCTGAAAGCTGAACAAGCTGTTAACGAAAGCCGTATTGCTGCCGCAAAACAGGCCGAAGCCGACCTGATTGCCGCTGCCAAGGCTGAAGAAGCTGCTGCCGAGGCATCGACTGAAGAGGCTGTTGCAGACGCTGAAGCTCCTGCTGAAGCTCAAGCTCCTGCCGCCGAGGAAGGAAACGAAGAAGCTCAGGCTTAATTTGCCCGCCCGTGAAAAAGGAGGACTGCTTCTACTTGGGCAAGGTTGCAAAAAAGTTTAGCTTTAAGGGTGAGGTCCTGTTATATCTGGACACCGACGAGCCCGAATTATATTATGAAATGGAATCAGTTTTTGTCGACTTGGGCAATAATCTGATTCCATTTTTTATTTCGCATGCAACACCTCATAAAAACGACATGCTCCGCGTAAGGTTTGAGGATGTCAACAGTGAGGATGATGCCGACGAAATTATTGGCGCCGACCTGTATCTGCCATTATCGGCGCTGCCCAAACTGGAGGGCGACAAGTTTTACTACCACGAAGTCATTGGGTTTAACATTGAAGACGTCCGCCTGGGCGTTATCGGTCGGATCGTATCGGTTAATGACACATCGGCGCAGCCCTTGTTTGAAGTAATGCGCGGCGAAACTGAACTGCTCATCCCCATGATCGACCAATTCCTGGTAAAAGTAGACCGCGAGAATAAAACCGTGGTGATGGATTTGCCGGAGGGATTGGTGGAAATGTACCTCTGAGAAATTCCAAATTCCAAATTCCAAAACCCAAATTTCAGATTGGGAATATTTTGCTATTTTTGATGTAGTCTCTAAGCCAAGTTGAAATGTATACGCCATATAATCTTGAAGAGCGAACTTTTTTGTTTGCCAAAAATTGTCGCCTTTACACGAAGACGTTACCACAAACCATTTCGAATATTGAAGACGGTAAACAGCTAATACGGTCGTCTGGATCAGTGGGTGCAAATTATATCGAAGCAAACGAAAAGCTCGGCGATAAAGATTTTCGAATGCGTTTGAGAATTGCCAGGAAAGAGGCTAAAGAATCTAAATATTGGCTTCGTCTTCTTCACGAATTAAATCTGAACCAAAGCGGTGTATCAACACCATTACTATTAGAATGTGAAGAATTGAGAAAAATCTTATCGCCCATAATTAACAAATAACAATGAATTCACGCCAATCCTTTTTTGGAATTTGGAATTTGGAATTTGGAATTTGATGTTTAGGTTCCAACAATTCACTATCCACCAGGACAAAACCGCGATGAAAGTAGGTACTGATGGTGTTTTGCTGGGTGCATGGGCGCCGGTTGATCACTTTCCGTATTCGGTACTCGACATTGGTGCAGGAACCGGGCTTATCGCGCTGATGATTGCCCAAAGATGTGATGCGCCGCAAATTGACGCCCTGGAGATTGATGCGTCGGCGCACGAACAAGCTACCGGAAACTTTGAACAATCGCCGTGGAACGACAGGCTTTTTTGTTTTCATGCTTCACTGGATGCCTTTATGGACGATCTGGAAGATGAAGAATACGACTTGATTGTTTCGAATCCGCCTTTTTACAGCGAAACAGTTGCGTCATCCAGCGAATCGCGCGACATGGCAAGGCAAAACCAATCGCTTCCGTTTTCAGATTTGTGCGAGGCCGCATCGGTGTTGTTGTCGGAAGAAGGTGTTTTTGCAGTCATCATTCCCTTTAAGGAAGAAGACAGTTTTATCCGCCTGGCGATGGAAAATGGCCTCTATCCGCAAAAAATCACCCGCGTCAAAGGAACTCCGACCGCCGAGGTAAAACGATCGCTGCTGGCATTTTCACGCAATTTCATGAGCGAAGTCCCCGTAAACGAACTCACCGTCGAAATTGAACGGCATCAGTACACCGCTGAATACATTTCGCTCACAAAGGGATTCTATCTGAATTTTTAAATTTCCAATTCGCGAAATCCTATCTGAAATTCCAATTCACAAAACCCAAATCCCAAACCCCTCCATGGAAGTTTATATGTAGTATGGAATTTGGTGCTTGGAATTTGGTGCTTGGAATTTGGTGCTTGGAATTTGATTTTTAATCAACAATCTGCAACCTCTTCATCTCCTCCACCGGCTCGATGGCTGCATATTCCTTCCAGATGTTTGGATCGTATTTCTTGATATCGACGTATTTAAAGTCAGGTTCGCGGGCATCGGCATAACCAGCGGCCGACAAATCCTCCTGCGACATATTTAAAAACTCGGTTTTGCTGTAGGCATCGCCCTCAATCTTAAAATCAAAAGCCACCACATCGCGCTCGTCATCAGTCAATTCAATAAATTTTACCGGACGATTGATATACATGTACTGACCCGATTCTACCGACGCATACTGTAAATGGTAAGGATCTCCGGGCTCCCGGGCGTACAAAAGCGTTCCCTTTGAAACATTTTGGGAATACTTTACGCCCAGTATAAGTTTAAGGTTCAGTCCATCGACCTTTTTACCCGGCATCAGGTTGTAGTCGATACGTGCCAAGCCAAAATCGGCGGCGGACACATACATTTTGCCCGAGTATATCGCACGGCGCTTTTTGGGCGCAAACTTGATGATGTACACCAGCTCGCCGGCAGCCGTAAAGGCAGCACCTTCATAGGTGTAATTGTAGATTTCGTAATCGTGGATAAACTCAAAATCCTTGGGATTGGTTGGGGTTTTCTCGTGGTGAAAAACATCCAGGTTTGATTTCAGCTTTGTAATGGCGTCAGACTTTACCTTTTTCTTTTTCCCAAAATCCTTTCGAAGGGAGACAGTATCCTTTGAACCAAAAAGCCCGCTCTTTACACGGTAATACTTGGTCGAATCCAAGTGTTTAAGAATGATATTGACAAACGATTTACCCATTTCATCGGTATCGGTTGAAAAGCGCTCATCCTGAAACCTAACACCCTTGATGACAGAAAGCTTGTTGGGACCGCCGCCTTTGTATTGGTCGGCCAGCACGTCTACATAATTTTTACTGCCGGGCTTGATGGCTTTGTCGATGATGGCAGTGATTTCCTTATTGGCTTGGGCAAGCGCCTTTTTTGAAAATCCGGTTGATTTGGTAAACTCGAACTCAGTCTGCTTGGGCATATAAGCGCCGACCTTGCGATAAAAAATCCTGTTTTTGACGTTTGTCTGCGGACGATAATTCTCTTTTAACGCCTTGCGGACCTCGGCCATAAGTGCGTTGGGTTCGGGGCGCGTGGTTTCGACGGCTTCGATTTCATACTCCGCAACAGCCAACTTGACCACGTTGTCGCGGCGTAAATTAGCTACCGTTGTGCGCCTTGGCTCATATCCCAAATAGCTGATTGTGACCGGTGTTTCGTCTTTGTCGAATGCTGCGGGAACATTAAAATAACCGTCGGCATTGGAGATCATATTTTCAGAATCAGCAACGTTGATGTTGGCGTACGGAACGGCCTCACCGGTTGCAGCGTCAACAATTTTCACGCGGAATTGGGCTACGAGTGAGGTTTGAACCAGCATCGCAACCATTAAAAGGTACAGGTGTCGCATAAAAGTGGGATTTGAATCAAAGTTATAAAAAAACGCAAACGACCGACATGCCGCTTTGTTACGGCAATCGTTTTTATTTCTGAATGCCATCGGCGAAAGCCAAAAATCCCAAAACACCCGCGATTGCGATTTGGCTTTCAAACTTCCAGTTTTTACTCATACATTTGCATCGAATTTTATAATCACCCGGGCGGCAACGTCCTAAACTCATAAGATATGAAACCCGATTTGTTCCAGGCGCCTGACTACTACCAGGTTGACGAATTACTGACCGATGAGCACAAACTGGTTCGCGATGCGGCCCGCGAATGGGTAAAGCGCGAAGTTTCGCCCATTATTGAAGACTATGCCCAACGCGCCGAGTTTCCAAACCAGATCATCAAGGGTCTGGCTGATATTGGGGCTTTTGGACCTTACATTCCGGAAGAATATGGCGGCGCCGGATTGGATCAGATTTCCTACGGATTGATTATGCAGGAGATTGAGCGTGGCGACTCGGGCGTGCGTTCGACGGCATCGGTGCAATCGTCGCTGGTGATGTACCCAATCTGGAAATACGGAAACGAGGAACAGCGAAAAAAATACCTGCCTAAACTGGCCTCGGGCGAGTGGATGGGCTGCTTTGGCCTGACTGAACCTGACTTTGGTTCAAACCCTGGCGGAATGGTGACCAACTTTAAGGATATGGGTGACCACTACCTTTTGAACGGTGCCAAAATGTGGATTTCGAACGCGCCGTTTGCTCAAATTGCGGTGGTGTGGGCCAAGAATGAAGAAGGCCGGATTCACGGACTGATTGTGGAACGCGGCATGCAAGGTTTTACCACGCCTGAAACACATAACAAATGGTCACTGCGTGCATCGGCTACTGGAGAACTCATTTTTGACAACGTAAAAGTTCCAAAAGAAAACTTGCTCCCAAACAAATCAGGATTGGGCGCACCGCTGGGCTGTCTGGATTCAGCGCGTTACGGAATTGCTTGGGGAGCGATTGGTGCGGCTATGGATTGTTACGACACAGCTTTGCGTTACTCAAAAGAGCGCATTCAGTTTGACAAACCCATCGGCGCAACGCAGCTTCAGCAAAAGAAACTGGCCGAAATGATTACTGAAATCACCAAGGCGCAACTCCTCACCTGGCGTTTGGGCGTTTTGCGAAATGAAGGAAAGGCCACAACGGCACAAATCTCGATGGCCAAGCGCAACAACGTCAACATGGCGATTGAAATTGCCCGCGAAGCCCGCCAAATCCTGGGTGGAATGGGAATTACCGGCGAATACTCGATTATGCGTCACATGATGAACCTCGAATCAGTGATCACGTACGAGGGAACCCACGACATCCACCTGCTGATTACCGGTATGGACATTACCGGATTTGCAGCGTTCAAATAAAACGAAAGCCTCTCTCTGAGAGGTTTTTTTTGCGGTTATGCTTCGGGTGCCAATTGGACGGCCAGCCCGTCGATGTCGTCGGTCATTTGGATCTGGCAACCAAGACGGCTGTTTTCCTTGACATTAAAAGCTTCCCAGAGCATGGCTTCCTCATCGGCCGATTTCTCCGGAAGCACAACATCATTGAGCACATAACACTGGCACGAGGCACACATGGCCATTCCGCCGCATATTCCGATGGTACCTTCCGGAGCCAGTTCATACATGCGAATGACTTCCATGAGGTTCATGTTCATATCGGTTGGCGCCTGAACTTGGTGCGTTACGCCGTCGCGGTCGGTGATGTGAAGGGTGATATCCATGGTGCAAAGGTACGAAGATGGGTCCAAGGTGCAAGGTGCAGGGTACAGGGTGCAGGGAAAAAGAAAGGTAGAATTGGGTCTAGGGGGCCAAATTCGGATTCAAAGATTCAAAAATTCAAAGATTCAGATTACGGAAATTTGAATGATTGTAAACGCCCAAAAACTTTAACAATTTTTACAAAAAATCTGCAGCCGATTTAAAATTTTTTTCCGTTTGGGAATACTCATTGATCCCCTACCCATTGGTACGAAGTTACCGGATTTAACGATTGGTGCGATACAGAAAATCTGCCGAAAATGTTAACCGAGTTTGGGGCCCTAATTTCGGATTCGAAGATTCAAAGATTGAAAAATTCAAAGATTTGCCAATCGCACGCGTTAAACATACTCCTATCGCGATTTACTGTAAACCGTCAACTGTAAACCGTCAACTGTTAACTAACCTTAAAACTCCGCATTCTGAGGCGTCCGCGGAAAAGGAATCACATCACGGATGTTGCTCATACCGGTAACAAACAGCACAAGGCGTTCAAAGCCAAGACCAAATCCGGAGTGAACGGCCGTTCCAAATCGCCGCGTATCGAGGTACCACCACAATTCCCGCTCGTCGATATTCAGCGCGCGCATTTTTTGCAAAAGCACATCGTAGCGCTCTTCCCGCTGCGATCCGCCTACAATTTCACCAATGCCCGGGAACAGGATGTCCATGGCGCGAACGGTTTTACCGTCTTCGTTGAGGCGCATGTAAAACGCCTTTATGTTGGCCGGATAGTCAAACAAAATGACCGGTGAATTAAAGTGCTTTTCCACCAGGTAGCGTTCGTGTTCGCTCTGCAAATCGGCGCCCCACTCTTCTATGACGTACTGGAATTTCTTCTTTTTGTTAGGCGTAGAATTGCGTAAAATGTCGATCGCCTCGGTGTAGGAAACACGTTTGAAATTGTTGTTGAGCACAAAGTCGAGTTTTTCCAACAGCGACATCGAACTGCGCTGATCCTGAGGTTTTTGCTTTTCCTCGTCGGCCAGGCGCTGGTTTAAGAATGCCAGGTCGTCCTTGCAGTGTTCAACAGCATAGCCTATGACGTAGCGGATAAAATCCTCGGCCAGGTCCATGTTGTCGTCAAGATCGTTGAACGCAACTTCCGGCTCGATCATCCAAAACTCGGCAAGGTGACGCGAGGTGTTTGAATTTTCGGCTCTGAAAGTAGGCCCAAAAGTATAGATTTGGCCCAATGCCATCGCAAACGTCTCGCCTTCCAACTGTCCGGAAACTGTCAGGTTGGTGTGCTTGCCAAAAAAATCTTCTTTATAGTTGATCGATCCATCGTCATTTTTGGGCAGATTGTCAAGCGGCAATGACGTCACCTGGAACATTTCGCCCGCGCCCTCGGCATCGGCACCGGTAATGATAGGCGTGTTGACGTACACAAAACCTTTTTCCTGAAAATACTGATGCACGGCAAACGCCAGCACCGATCTTACCCGCATGATCGCACCAAATGCATTGGTCCGGACGCGAAGGTGAGCATTCTCGCGCAAAAACTCCAGCGAGTGACGCTTGGGTTGCATCGGGAATTTCTCGGGATCTGAATCGCCCAGGATTTCCAGCTGCTTTACCTGGATTTCCCACTTTTGACCCGCACCCTGACTTTCCACCAGATCACCGGAAACTGAGATGGCAGCGCCGGTGGTGATTCGTTTAAGGATTTCGTCGGGCGTGTTTTCAAAGTCCACCACGCACTGAATGTTGTGAATGGTCGACCCGTCATTCAGGGCTACAAACTGGTTGTTCCTAAAGGTGCGCACCCACCCTTTTGCTGTAATTCCGTGTTGCGGCCCAAGGCTCGCCAATAGATCTTTTACTTTACTTCGCATAACCCAAAATTATGGCTTTTCTTTAATAATGACCGGTTCGTCGTCTTCCAAAATCCCATCGTCGACCAGTTCTTCCATCCTGAGTCGTTTTTTCTCGAAAGTGAGCACCAACGAGGGCAGCATCAGCAGGTTGGCAAACATGGCAAACGTCAGCGTGCAGGCAATCAGTCCTCCAAGGGCGATTGTTCCGGCAAAACTGGACAGCGCAAAGGTACCGAATCCGAAAATCAAAACAACCGAGGTATAAAACGTACTAACACCAGTTTCGCGGATGGCGCTCATTACCGATCGCTTGACCCGGCCGCGGTTGGCTATCAAGTCGTGTCGATACTTGGCCATAAACTGGATGGCGTTGTCTACCGAAATGCCAAAGGCGATGCTGAACACCAGGATCGTTGACGGTTTGAGCGGAATGTCAAAAAATCCCATCAGCCCAGAGGTGATGCAAAGCGGCAAGATGTTCGTAATCAACGCCACCAAAATCATCTTGACCGATCGGAACATATACGTCATCAGCGCCGCAACCATGAGAATTGCAAAAAGGATAGCGTCTTTCAGGTTTTCTACCAGATATGACGTGCCTTTCTGGAAGACCAGTGCCTTGCCCGTAAGGGTGACGGTATAGCGGTCAGGCGGAAAAATCTCATCAATCTGACCCCGCAATCGCGCCTCGGTTTGGGCCATTCTGTCGGTTCCGACGTCTTTCATAAAAACCGTCATACGCGCAAACTGGCCGGTGGAATCAACATAGCTCTTTAACAGATTTTGCTTGGAATCGCGGGTGGCATTTTTGGCATACGACAAGATAAACGCCTGTTCCTGCTGGGTTGGCAACTCGTAAAACTCCGGATTGCCGTTGTAGTACGCCTGTTTTGAAAACTTCACCAGATTTACCACCGACACCGGATTGGAGAATTCATCATACGCAGCAATCGAATCCTGCAGACGATCCATCCGCTTAAGCGTCGACAACTTCATGACGCCTTTTGGTCGTTTGGTGTCGATAAGCACTTCCATCGGCATCACACCGTTAAACTGGTTTTCGTAAAAAACAATGTCGTTGTAAAAAGACGCTGTTTTGGGCATCTCGCTCAAAAGGCTTCCGCTGACCCTGATTTTGGTCAGTCCGTAAAGGCTGAAGCCCAACATCAAAATGTAAACGATATACACCCAGTTGCGACGGGTTTTGACCGTGTTTTGAATGGCGGTCAAAATGTTGGCAATGTAACGCCTGTCAAGGTGATGCAGGTGCTTAGCCTTGGGCAGCGGCATAAAACTGTAAATGATCGGAACCAGAACCAGCGTAAGCAGATAAAGCGCCAGAACGTTGATCGAAGTGATCAAACCAAACTCAAACAAAAGCTCGTTGCCGGTAAACATAAACGTAGCAAAACCGGCGGCCGTGGTCAGGTTGGTCATCAGCGTCGACATCCCGATTTTGGACACCACGCGTTGCAGTGCTTTGGCCTGGTTGTTATGCAGCTTGATTTCCTGCTGATATTTGTTGATCAAAAAGATGCAGTTGGCGATGCCGATGACAATCAAAAGCGGCGGAATGACCGATGTCAGGATGTTGATGGTATAGCCAAAAAGCCCGAGCGTGCCAAATGACCACATCACGCCAATGACCAGAATTCCCACCGAAATGAACATGGCGCGGAACGATCGGAAAAAGAAAAAGAAAATCAGTGACGTCACCAAAAACGCTGCACCGATAAACAGCCCAACCTCGCCTTTCATGTCCTCGGCATTGATCGTCCGGATATACGGCATGCCCGACACCTTGAGGTCGATGCCGGTGCTCTTTTCAAAACGCACCACCGCCGGAACCACTTCATCCAGGATAAAGGTTTTGCGCTGCTGTGTATTGACAATGTTTTTGTTGAGATAAACCGCCGACCGAATACTGCCCGATTCCTTGTTAAACAACAGGCCTTCATAAAACGGAAGGCTGTCAAACAATTGTTTTTTTATTTGCGTCAGATAGGCCGCATCGCCGGTTTTGGTTTTGTCAACCAGTGGCGTAAGCGTAAATTTTTGCGACACCGTGTCTTTGCTCAGTGTCCGCAGGTCATTGACTGATATGATAAGGTCGACGCCTTTGTTGGCGCCAAGTTCCTTCATCAGCAAATCCCATT
>CAZIBV010000006.1:21375-25895 GCA_964537345.1 uncultured Flavobacterium sp.
ATGATAAGGTCGACGCCTTTGTTGGCGCCAAGTTCCTTCATCAGCAAATCCCATTCGGCGTAAGCCTTGGGCGTAAAAAAACGTTCGTCCTGAACCCCCAGCACAATCAGGTTTCCCTCTTCGCCAAAACGCTCCAGAAAGCGGCGGTATTCTTGGTTGATGATGTGGTCTTTTGGAACCAGATTCGCCTCGGTATACGTCATGTGGACATTGCGCCATTGCCAGGCAAAAAACGCCGTGAGCAGGCCAATGATGACCAGAATGGCAATTCGGTTTTTAAGGATGACGCGGGCTATTTTTTCCCATCCCCGGGTTTTGAATCTCTTGGTTCCCATAGGGTTTTAAAATCGGGTGCAAAGGTATGGATTCCCAAGGGATTTTTTGTCAAGCCGGAACGTTATAATTCCGTATTATTTGGATGAAATTTCAATCAAATCAGTGGTGTGGTTGCAGTAATCCCGCCTATTTTGATATTTTTGCACTTTAACGCCAAGATGATGAGAAGCCTGAGAAACACTCTTTTTTATGTTGTTGTAATCGGCGTTTGCTCATACTTTATCTATCTGGTACTCGATCACGGACAGCTTTTGCAGCAAGGCCGAAAGATCGTCGAAAAAGCCAATGGCCGTTCTGAGTGGGCTGAGTTTCTCGCCTCGATGACGCACAACCTTCAGCACCCGCTGGCCATTTTGTTGGCACAAATCATCACCATCATTCTGGCCGCCCGCATTTTTGGTTGGTTGTTCCGGAAGATCGGGCAACCTTCGGTCATGGGCGAGATGGTGGCCGGAATCGTGCTCGGACCGTCGTTGGTTGGCGCTTATTTTCCTGAAATTTCGCAGTTGCTTTTCCCGGTCGAGTCACTTGGGAATCTCCACTTTTTAAGTCAGATAGGACTCATCCTGTTTATGTTTGTCATCGGGATGGAACTCGACCTGAGCGCACTCAAGAACAAAGCCGACGACGCCGTACTGATAAGCCATGCCAGTATTGTGATCCCATTTTCACTTGGCATCGGGTTGTCATACCTCATGTATCAGGATCTGGCGCCGCCCGACACCGCATTTTTACCGTTTGCGCTCTTTTTGGGAATCGCTATGAGCATCACCGCCTTTCCGGTTTTGGCCCGGATTGTCCAGGAACGCGGCATTCATAAAACAAGACTTGGTTCCATCGTTATTACCTGCGCTGCCGCCGACGACATTACCGCCTGGTGCATTCTGGCTGCCGTAATTGCCGTGGTCAACGCCGGATCATTTGTGAGTTCACTGTACATTATGGGGATGGCCGTGCTGTATGTGATTGTGATGCTCAAGGTGGTACGCCCGTTCCTCAAACGCGTGGGCGATCTTAAAGATTCGAGTGAAAGCCTGAGCAAACCGGTGGTTGCCATCTTTTTGCTGATGCTGATCATCTCGTCATACGCTACCGAGGTTATTGGGATCCACGCACTTTTCGGGGCGTTTATGGCTGGCGCGATCATGCCTGAAAACACCAAATTCCGCAGCATATTCATCGAAAAAGTCGAGGACATTTCCGTCATCCTGTTGCTGCCTTTGTTTTTTGTCTACACCGGATTAAAAACGCAGATCAACACCATCGACGATCCCGAACTCTGGAAAATGACCGGCATTATCGTAGCCGTTGCAGTGGCCGGAAAGTTTGTAGGAAGTGCCGTAGCCGCGAGGTTTGTCGGGCAAAATTGGGCTGATTCACTCACCATTGGCGCACTTATGAACACCCGCGGACTGATGCAGCTTATCGTGCTCAACATCGGCCTTGAACTGGGCGTACTGTCAATCGAAATCTTTACGATGATGGTGATCATGGCGCTTATTACCACGTTTATGACGGGGCCGGCACTGGACATCATCGACTTCTTTTCCAAACAGTCTAAACGCGCAGCCAAGGAGGTTGCAAAGGCTGTCAACCAATTTAAAATCCTGATTTCCTACGGATCGGCCGAAAATGGAAAATCCCTGCTCAACCTGGCCAACGCACTGGCCGGTAAGGAAAAGGATAGTCCGGTATCAGTTTTACACATGACGCTATCCAATGAAATGCACACCTTTGATGTCGATGAGTTGGAAGCCAAAAGCTTTATTCCCATCGAGGAAGAGGCAGCCCGCATCAACCAGCCAATAGAAAAGCAGTTTAAAATATCAAACGACATCGACAGCGACATTGTAGAGGCCGCCAACGCCGGAAACCATCAATTGCTTTTGGTGGGAATGGGCAAGTCGATTTTTGAAGGAACCTTACTCGGCCGTGTATTGGGCTACACCAGCCAAATCATCAACCCTGAGCGACTGATTGATAAATTTACCGGCAAGGAAGGCCTGTTCGAGAATTCGCCGCTTGACGACCGCACCCGACAGATTCTGACCCGCTCAAAAATTCCTGTTGGCATTTTGGTCGACAACGGATTTGAACGCCCTGACCAGGTTTTGCTGCCTATTTTCTCGGCCGACGACAGCTTTTTGATTGATTATGCCACGCGCCTGATTCAAAACAATGGATCATCGGTGACGATTGTCGATCCCAATGGCGCAATTGCCGCAACACCGGCTCTGGCCCAGAAGATATCCGCCATTCCGCATCCTACGCAGGTAACGTTGCAGGAAGACCGGATCATGAAACGCGAATTCCTGGCCGCGCAAGACCTGATGATCGTCAGCCTGGAAAACTGGAAGAAACTGGTGGAAACCCGCAGCGTCTGGCTGGGCAATGTCCAATCGGTACTGATTGTGCGTCAGTAATCAAAAAAAGTTGAGCAAAAACGTCACCTTGACGGCTATGTTGTCTTCCAGATCCGGAAGGTGATTGGCGCCGTATCGGTAAAAAGCGCCCAATCCCACAAAACGGAACATGTGGTTGAGTTCAATCCCTGATTCGTAAAATCCCTGCTGAAGCGTTTTGAATTCCAGCCCGCGATGGCGCCAGGGTTTGTCCATATCGCCCCAGGCCGCGCGCGATACCAACACCAATTCCGGCCTCGATCCGCGTGCCAGCGAAATCCGGCGCAAGGCGTGTTTGCCCTGCACCATGGCGTATCGGCTGGAAAAGAATTCATTGAAAAACATGGTTTCAAAACTGTTCTTCCCGGCCAGGGTAATCCGTTGCTGTATGTGATCCTGGGTCAGGTTGTTGGGTGATGTATTGTACAGATGCGTCAGCGGTAAGCTGCCCATTGCCAGTCCGCCTTCAATCACCACCGAAGTCTTTTGCCCGTTGAGGAATCGCTTTTCATATTCGGCACGCACGTCAAACTTTACAAAATCAAAATCGTTTTCAAGCACTCCCGGAAGCGATCGCGTCAACTGGAACGCAAATTTTGGAAAGCGCTTTTCCACTTCACTTCTACCAACCGGAGTTTGCATGTAGTCACTGTACGGATTCCACTGCAGTGAGACCTGCGCCGTGGTCATGTTGAACTGCTTGTATTCGCGCCTGCCCAAAACATAGGAATACCCAAACTTTGGCAAAACGAAACTCTTGGACAATTGCCAGACACTCTCGGTTTTTGGGATGATTTTCGTCTCGATATAACCGCGCCAACTTATGTGATTGTAAAATGTACTCAAGTTGATGGGCCGCGGGTCATATACCTTGAATACGCGCTTGTCGGTCAGGAACGACGTGCTCGCAATTTCGCGGATGTCATCGGTATAGGAACCGCCAATCCAGCTTCCGGAAAATCGTCCCACGCGGACAGCGCTCCCCAAATGATATTTAAAATCACCGTCCTTGGTGCCAAAAGCCACATAGCCGTCAATTTTAAACTTTTCAGAAAATCGTTCGTTGGTCACACCGCCCAAGCCAAGTCGGAATCCCTCAAAATTGTCAAAGCTGATGATGTTTCGCAGGTCGATATCCACCGGCCCGAACGGCACAAAACCGTTGATGATTTTACGGCCAAGGCGCAATTTGTTCTCAATTTTCTCTCGCGTAATCAAGCTGTCGAGCGATCGGTAGGTTGGTTCCCGCCGCACATCTACCGAATCCTTGCGGAACATTTGCCAGTAGCTGTCGGGTTTTGACGGTGCGTCGTCGCGTACCTCGATGGCAATGGCCGGATGGAAAATCTTTACAGGTACATTGTATGAAAGATCGGAATAGGATGTTTCTGAAGCCAGGTAGGTGTAATCCGACGGCTCCTTGATGCGGTTGCGTTTTAGCGGATCGGCACCGTCAAAGCGAATGGTGCCCACCAAGAGGTTGATGTCCTCGTCGTTGTCGCCCTTGGTAACCCTGAACCTGCTGCCGGACGGAAACCACAAATCCAGTAGCCTAAGGTATCGATAGCTGTGCGTGCCTGAAACGTTGAGGACACCGCCGGCCTCAAGGCGCGCTCCGGCAATGGCAAAACTTTGCTTATCGATAAGCAGATGGCCGCGCAAACCGTTTTGTTCACGCCTATGCCAAAACCTGATTTTATAAATCGCGCGTCCGGCCAAAAGAGTGTCGCCTGCAATTTGGTATGCGTAATGGCGTTGGGCTCCGCGATCAATCGGGCTGCG
>CAZIBV010000006.1:25995-42863 GCA_964537345.1 uncultured Flavobacterium sp.
CGCTTGCGGCCCCATCCCCAATAACGGCGAACCAAGGTATCGGTGACGGGCGGAATCGAATCCGGATTGGCCGTAACCGTCAGCTGATTGTAGGCATTGAAACGAAAGCTCTCCAGTTTGCGCTGCGGATCATTGTCGCGCTTGTGTTTGATGACCTGGTTGATGATCTCATCTGCAGTAAAAGTAGTCTGTGCCGGACAAAACATCCAGAACAGGCAAAACAACCACCACAAACTCTTCATCCTGCAAAAGTAGCCATTTAAACCAACACGTTGAAAAGTAGGTTGCGGGCAAAAAAAATCCGCCGTAGTGGCGGACCTTGTTTTTATACCTTCATGATTTCGGCTTCTTTGAGTGCGAGCAGCTCATCGACTTTTTTGATGAACGAGTTGGTAAGTTCCTGGACTTCATCTTCGGCACCTTTGCAGGTATCCTCGGCCAGTCCGTTCTTTTCCAGTTTCTTGATGTCGTTGTTGGCGTCCTTGCGCACATTGCGGATGCCGATTTTAGCGTCCTCTGCATGGGTCTTGGCTTGCTTTACCAGATCGCGGCGGCGCTCCTCGGTTAGCGGCGGAACGCTGATGATGATGTTTTCGCCGTTGTTCATCGGGTTAAAGCCTAGATTCGCAATTTGGATGGCTTTTTCGATGGGCTGCAACATGTTCTTTTCCCATGGCGTCACGGTAATGGTGCGAGCGTCGGGTGTGTTGATGTTGGAAACCTGCGACAGCGGTGTGGCCGATCCGTAGTAATCAACGAATACACCGCCTAGCATGGCCGGAGTTGCCTTGCCGGCGCGAATGTTGGTAAATTCCTTTTCAAGGTGAGCTAACGAATTCTGCATGCCCTCCTCAGTGCTTTCCAGAATAAAATCGAGTTCTTCTTCCATTGTTTTTTGCGATCTCCTTTAAACTTAATTGCTAAACGTTAACTACCGTACCGATGTTTTCGCCCTGGCAGATTTTCATCAGATTCCCTTTTTTGTTCATGTCAAAAACCACGATGGGAAGCGAGTTTTCCTGACTGAGGGTAAAAGCCGTCGTGTCCATGACATTCAGTCCTTTTGCAATCACATCGTCAAAGGTAATCGAATCAAATTTTACGGCATCGGCGTTTTTTTCAGGATCAGATGTGTAAATCCCGTCGACACGTGTACCTTTCATGATTACATCGGCACCAATTTCGACTCCGCGAAGCACGGCCGCCGTATCGGTTGTAAAATATGGATTCCCCGTGCCGGCACCAAATATCACAATTCGGCCCTTTTCCAGATGACGAACCGCCCGGCGCTTGATGTACGGCTCGGCAATGGCTTCAATTTTAAGCGCGGTTTGCAAACGGGTCAACATTCCCTTGTCTTCCAGCGCGCCCTGCAACGCCATTCCGTTGATAATCGTGGCCAGCATGCCCATGTAGTCGCCTTGGACGCGATCCATTCCGTTGGCAGCGCCTGCCACGCCGCGAAAAATGTTTCCGCCGCCAATGACAATCGCAATCTGGACGCCTTTTTCGTGAATCTGCTTGATCTCGTCGGCATATTCAGCAAGACGCAACGGATCGATACCGTATTGACGGTCGCCCATTAACGCCTCTCCGCTTAATTTGAGCAGAATTCTTTTATACTTCATGGTGGTTCGGGTTAAGTTGTGCAAATATAACAAATCCCTTTTTTTACAACCGATGCGTCATCACAATAATTTGATGTCAAATGTCATGGTTTCCAAACGGCGGATGACGTATTTTTGCATCGAAATATCACCCTATGAACACAATTGATTTAACTCAGATAAACACGCTTACCTACGCACAGTACCGCGAAACCGTAACTGCGCTGGCCGCCCAGGGAAAAGTTACCGGCGATGTTCAGGACGAAGACCTCTTGAATTACACCAGGCTTAATGAAACACGCATGAATCGCCTGCAAAAAACCCTGGCGCTCGATCCGGAAGTTGCCCTGGCGCTTAACGGATTGAAAGACCAATACACCTGGCTTGTCTTGTCCGAGGGTTGGTGTGGCGATGCGGCCCAGCTCATGCCAATTTTCAACCTCATGGCATCGGCTTCACCGGCAATCGAACTTAAAGTGGCGCTACGCGATCAGCATCCGGCGCTCATGGACCAATTCCTGACCAACGGCGCGCGATCCATCCCAAAACTGATAGTACTCGACGCCGGGCAAAATGTGCTGGCCTCATGGGGACCAAGGCCAATGGGTGCGGCACAACTCATCATCGATTACAAAGCCACACACGGCGTCATCGACGAGCAAGCCAAAACAGATCTGCAAATGTGGTATCTGCACGACAAAGGCCTGTCGACACAGCGCGAACTGGCGGCCCTCATGCAGGGATTGGAAGTCAGGTAAGTGATTTTTCAAAGTCGACCGGACTGACGGCGTCCTTTACGTCATACTTGCCAATTTTGGTGCGACGCAATGCCGACAAATAAGCGCCCGATCCGAGAGCCGCGCCAAAATCATTCGCGATCGATCGGATGTAGGTGCCTTTTCCGCATTTGATCCTAAAGTCGAGTTCCGGAAGTTCAAACCGCGTGATTTCAAACTCGTAAACATCAACCGGACGTGAGGCAACTTCTACCTCCTCGCCTGCCCGCGCGTGTTCGTAAAGCCGCTTTCCATCTTTTTTGATGGCGGAGAAAACCGGTGGCTTTTGCATGATGCGACCTGTAAAATCTACGAGTTTTTCGTTTACCAGATCGGGTGTGATGTGGAGATAGTCAAAAGTTTGGTTCTCCTGGGTTTCCATATCGTAGGACGGTGTGGTGGCGCCCACGCGAAAGGTTCCGGTGTATTCCTTGAAGTCAGCCTGAATGTCGGCAATGGTTTTGGTGGATTTTCCGGTGCAGATGACCAGCAATCCGGTAGCCAGCGGATCGAGCGTTCCGGCGTGCCCGATTTTGATCTTCTTTAAACCAAACTTCGATTTTAAAACGTGCTTGATTTTGTTGACTGCCTGGAACGAACTCCACTGCAGCGGTTTGTCGATGAGCAGCGTCTGCCCTGCCAAAAAATCGTCGGCCGTCATGCTTTAATGTATGAAAAATACACCAGCAAAATCAGTCCGGCCACAATGCGATAATATCCCCAGGGTTTGAATCCGTATTTTTTGATAAAACCGATAAAGAATTTGATGGCCAATACGGCAACGACAAACGCCACCAGATTGCCCAGTAAAAATACCTTCATGTTGTTGCCCTGCATCAGCATTTCATAGCCTTTGATGCCGGTGTCATACGTTTTGATAAAAACCGAATAGCACGCCACAGCCAGCATGGTAGGAACGGCAAGGAAAAACGAAAATTCGGCGGCGGTTTCGCGGGTAAGTCCCTGTTGCATTCCGCCAATGATGGACGCGGCCGAACGGCTGGTTCCGGGCATCATCGCCAGGCACTGCCAAAACCCAATGGCAACGGCCTTTTTAACCGTTATCTGTTCCTCGCTGGTAACTGTAGGATTGTTAAACCGACTGTCGATAAACAATAAAATCACCCCGCCCAGAATCAGTACGATGGCAATGGGGACAGGCTTCTCGAGTACGCCCTCGATCATATCGTCAAAAAACAATCCCAGCACCAGCGCGGGCATGACGGCAAAACCAAGTTTGATGTAAAAGTTGAATTTGGTAAAGTCAAAAAACTTCTTCCAATATAAAAACACCACGGCCAGGATGGCGCCAAACTGAATCGACACTTGGAACAACTTGACGAAATCGCTCTCGGAAATTCCAAAATACGAACTGGCAAAAATCATGTGGGCCGTCGAGGACACCGGGATGTATTCGGTGAGTCCTTCGATAATGGCAATAATCAGGGCTTGTAAAAAATCCACAGAGCGTTGGGTTAAATGGCCGGGGTTACTTTGGCGGGTTCTTTAAAATGGAATACACCGTGATCCCGAATCCCGCAAGGACTACGGCCGGTGCAAGCCTGATTCGCCTAAAGCTGAAAATTTCCGGATTGAACACATTGGGATCTTCGCTGCCGCCGCCAGCCATCAACAAAAAACCTAGCGCAATCACGCCAAGTCCGATGAGCAAAATCCTGTAGTTGATTTTATCGAACAAAAATTCAGGTTCGTTTTGGCTGTCTTTCATGTCAATTGCGTTACGGATTAATAAAGATCGTCTGTCCTGAGATTCAAAAAGCGCTGGGTTGCGATAAACGTACTGATCCACGTAATCAAAATACCCAAAAGCAGGATACCCACCAATACGGCACCCACCAATAGCGGCTGATCTAAAATTCCCAGATCAGGAAACTTGAGGTTTACATAGTACAGCAGTCCAATCAGCGCCAAAATGGCCAAAACCGCACCCATCACGCCCAGCTTGATGCTACGCCAGATAAACGGCTTGCGGATAAATGATTTGGTGGCGCCCACCATCTGCATCGTCTTGATGATAAACCGGTTGGAGTAAATGGAAAGGCGCAGCGCACTGTTGATGAGCAACACCGCCACCAACGCCAAAACCCCACTCGCGATCAATATGTACAAACTGATTTTCTCAATGTTATCGTTAACCAGCGTCACCAATTGCTTGTCATACACCACGTCGGCAATGCCTTCATTCGAGGCGCGCAACTGACGGTCAATTTTGGCCAGGCCCTCATTGGTCACATAATCAGCCTTTAAAAAAATATCATAGGAATTTTGCAGCGGGTTGATGCCCAGAAACTGCATAAAATCTTCACCGATAACCTCTTTGTGTTGCTTGGCCGCCGTCTCCTTTGACACAAACGTCACATCCTTGGCAAAATCTTCTTTGCGCACCTTGTCGCCAAAAGCCACCAGCGCAGAATCGGCCACGTCATTTTTAAAGAAAACCGTCATGGCGATCTCTTCCTTGAAATCGTCGGACAATTTCTTGGAGTTAATCACAAAAAGACCCAGAATTCCCAAGACAAACAGCACCAAAAAAATACTGAACACCACTGAAAAATACGAGGAAATCAGCCGTCGTTTCTGGAACCTGTCAAATTTTGAACTCATACCAAAGGTTTAATGCGGTAAAAATAACAAATGCACCTGAGAGATGCTAGGAATTTAATCGCTGATTTTTGCAGCAACGCCGCCCGCCATGGCCTTTGCCCGCGCAGGACTTTGTTTCAGGAGCCGGGAACCTGCTGTCCGCTGTATCTTTTGCGCCTCCAAAAAGCGCAAAAGGATGCCGCTTCCATCAGGGCTAGGGCCAACCGGCAAGAAGAAACTTCAGGCGTATTTTCGAGATACCTTTCCTTTTAATGCAGGGCTCAGCCAACCTTATTAAACAGAGGGGGACATACTTTACAAATATGCAGATTTCCTGCAGCCGGGTTTGACCGCCAATCGCTACATTTGACCGGGGAGGGGCCGGTGGTGTTCCCTAAAAAATTTTCCCGCCATCGCGCTGCAGATTTTCTGCCGAAATTGTTAAAAGAAACTACTCCCAACATACTTACAAAAGCGCAACTTTTTTCCGCATTGACCGCGCATCGGCATCGCAACCCGCAATTGTGATACATCAATCTTTAAAAGCTTTCGATTTTGCGGCTTTAAACTTAACTTTGCCCGTGGCACCAAATAGTCCGCCGTCAAAAAATCAATCAATCCCGTGAAATACAATCCACTAGAAATTGAAGCCAAATGGCAAAATTACTGGGCGCAAAACGGCACCTTTGCCGCGTCCAACCACAGCGACAAACCCAAGTTTTACGTGCTCGACATGTTTCCGTATCCGTCGGGAGCGGGTTTGCACGTAGGGCATCCGCTGGGCTACATTGCCAGTGATATCTATGCGCGCTTTAAACGCCATCAGGGATTTAACGTACTGCATCCGCAAGGCTACGACAGTTTTGGCCTTCCCGCCGAACAATACGCCATTCAAACCGGACAGCATCCGGAAAAAACCACGCGTGAAAACATTGCCCGTTACCGCGAGCAACTGGACAAAATAGGCTTCTCATTTGACTGGTCACGCGAGGTACGCACCTCCGATCCGCAATACTACAAATGGACACAATGGATTTTTATCCAACTTTTTAATTCCTGGTACAACAAACAAACTGATCGCGCCGAGGACATCCAAACGCTCATCATGAAATTTGACCAAGGCGGATCAGGCGCTGCCAATGCCGTGGCCGCCGACAACCTGACCAACTTTTCGGCCGAGGACTGGCGCGGTTTCCCGTCGAGTAAACGCCAGGAAATCCTATTGGAATATCGACTGGCCTATCTGGCCGAAACCGAGGTGAACTGGTGCCCGGCGCTGGGAACGGTGCTCGCCAATGACGAAATTGTCAACGGCGTGTCGGAACGCGGCGGCCATCCGGTAATCCGCAAAAAAATGAAGCAATGGTCGATGCGTATTTCCGCCTATGCCGAACGTTTGTTGCAAGGACTGGAAACCATCGACTGGACTGAATCACTTAAGGAATCACAGCGCAACTGGATTGGAAAATCCAAAGGCGCCAGCGTGGTTTTTGACGTCATTGCCGACAAATGGCTGGGCGAGGCCAACGTTATCGCGGGTCCCAATATCATGATGGGCGAATACATCAGCCCTGAACTGGAAACCATCGCCATCGAAGAAGCCTCGACCGACAACAAAAGTTACAGCATCGAGGTGTTTACGACGCGTCCTGATACGATTTTCGGCGCAACCTTCCTGACACTTGCGCCCGAGCACGAATTGGTGGATAAAATCACCACCGCCGAACAACGCGAAGCCGTGCGAGCCTATGTTGAAGCTACCGCACGCCGGTCAGAGCGCGAACGCATGGCCGATGTCAAAACCATTTCGGGCGTGTTTACCGGCGCCTATGCCGAACATCCGTTTACCAAAGACCCGATGCCCATCTGGATTGGCGACTACGTCCTGGCCGGATACGGAACGGGCGCGGTTATGGCGGTCCCGGCCGGTGACGAACGCGATTACGCCTTTGCCAAACATTTTGCCGGACAAAAAGGGATGCCGGAAATTCCGAATATTTTCAAGGACATCGACATTTCTGAAAACGCTTATGCCGCCAAGGATGCCGTGCTTGAAAATTCAGGCTTTCTGGATGGAATGAATTATGCCGAGGCGACGGAAAAAGTCATTGCCGAACTCGAGGAGATAGAACACGGAAAGGGCAAAACCAACTACCGTCTGCGGGATGCGGTGTTTTCCCGCCAACGCTACTGGGGCGAGCCGTTCCCGGTGTATTACGTAAACGGTTTACCGCGAATGATCGATCCGGAGCATTTGCCGCTTCAACTTCCTGAAGTCGAAAAATATCTGCCCACGCAAGACGGTGCGCCGCCGCTGGGCAATGCGCAGCAATGGGCCTGGAACGCCACGCTACACAAAGTGGTGGCAACGTCGGAGATCGATCATTTGGATGTGTTTCCGCTGGAACTTAACACCATGCCGGGATGGGCCGGAAGTTCATGGTATTGGCTGCGTTATATGGACGCTCACAATGAAAGCGCCTTTGTATCAAAAGAGGCGGAAAATTACTGGCAAAACGTCGACTTGTATATTGGCGGAAGCGAACACGCCACCGGCCACTTGCTGTACAGCCGCTTTTGGAACAAATTCCTGTTTGACCGCGGATTCATATCGCAGGAAGAACCGTTTAAAAAGCTCATCAACCAGGGAATGATTCTCGGGATGAGCGCCTTTGTTTACCGATTGGAAGGCACGAACACGCTGGTGTCAAAAGATATGCTCAACGGCAGGGCCGCACACGCTTTGCACGCCGATGTTTCTTTGGTAAACGCATCGGATGAACTCGATATTGAAGCCTTTAAGAACCATCCGCTAAACCAGGATTTGAAGGATGCAGAATTCATCACCAATGAAAAAGGCAAATTTATCGTAGGGCGCGAGGTCGAAAAAATGTCAAAATCAAAATACAACGTGGTGAATCCGGACGACATTTGCCGCGAATACGGCGCCGATACGCTGCGTTTGTATGAGATGTTCCTGGGGCCGCTTGAACAATCAAAACCATGGAATACCGCCGGAATTTCGGGCGTATTTGGGTTCCTTAAAAAACTCTGGAAACTGTATTTTGACGACAACGGACTGATCGTAACGTCAAATCCGGCGTCTGCCGAATCGCTCAAGACACTGCACAAAACCATCAAAAAAGTGCAGGATGACATCGAAGGATTTTCATTCAACACGTCGGTGAGTCAGTTTATGATTTGCGTCAACGAACTTACCGCCCAAAAATGCCACGAACGCGCCGTACTGGAACCGCTGGCCGTGATCATATCGCCTTATGCACCGCACATCGCCGAGGAACTCTGGCATAAACTTGGGCATGAAGGCAGCGTGTCGGCCGTACCGTTCCCCAGGTTCAATCCGGAATTTCTGGTGGAAAGCAATAAGGAATACCCGGTATCGTTTAATGGAAAAACCCGGTTCTTTATCAACCTTCCGCTCGACATGGCCAAGGAAGAAATTGAACAAACGATTTTAAAAGATGAACGTACCCTGGCCGCATTGGCAGGAAATCAGCCTAAAAAACTGATTGTAGTGCCGGGAAAAATCATCAATATTGTAGTTTAGTGACAAGATGTCCTGAAAAAATGATTTGGTGCGAAAGTTGAAATCTCGCCGCAAAAAATAAAAACAGAACAAAAATGATTGGTTATTATATTCTACTGGGTGCCATTGCATTGGTTAGTTTTATTGTAAGCGCCCGACTGAAAAGCAAGTTTGAAAAATATTCACGGGTGTCGCTCCGCAACGGAATGAGCGGCGCCGAAATTGCGCAAAAAATGCTCGACGATCACGGAATCCGGGATGTTAAAGTCATCTCGACTCCGGGTATGCTGACCGACCACTACAACCCTGTCAACAAAACCGTAAACCTGAGCGAAGGTGTTTACAACCAACGCAATGCGGCCGCTGCTGCAGTTGCCGCCCACGAGGTAGGTCACGCCGTTCAGCACGCCACGGCTTATGAATGGCTGACGATGCGTTCCATGCTGGTTCCGGTGGTTAGCGTCACATCGGGCATGTCACAATGGCTTGTTTTTGGCGGTTTGATTCTGGGCGCCGCGGCCGGAGTTGGCATTGGATACTATGTGGCGATTGCAGGCTTGGTGATGATGGCGCTGGCCACGATTTTCAGCTTTATCACACTGCCTGTTGAATACGACGCCAGCAACCGTGCCCTTGCCTGGTTGAAAAATAAAAACATGGTCTCCCAACAGGAATATGAAGGATCGGCTGATGCACTTAAATGGGCCGCCCGTACTTATCTTGTAGCTGCAATTGGTGCTTTGGCTTCGCTGATTTACTGGGCGATGCAAGTCTTTGGCGGATCGCGTGAATAACAGAGGAATTATAATAAAGAAGGCCGGGCAAAATGTCCGGCCTTTTTTATGCTGATAGTTGATTATTGCAATACCCGCAACGGATCGTATCCAAAATACTGGACCTCCTTTTCCTTGAAAACAACGCCGTATGATTCGAGCTCTTCCAGGATTGGCAAATAGACTTCACTACTAATGGGAAGCTGAACGCCCGGCGTGGTGATTTTTCCATTGAGGATCTGCAATGCCGCCATTGCCACCGGAAGCCCGACGGTTTTAGCCATCGCAGTATATGTTTGGTCGTCGCCGATGCAAACCATCGTAGAATCAATCTGCCTGGTGACGCCGTTGAGTTCGTATCCAAACTTGTGGTACATGACAATCATATCTTTGTCATCGGGACTGAGCGTCCATTTGTCGGCCAGGATTTTCTCGAGGATTTGTGCCGGAGTCGCATCTTTTAAACCCACAATTTTATTCGGGTTGAACAACTCCAATTCCTGTAGTTTGTCCCAGATGATGTCGTCCTGTTCCAGACCAAGTTGCAGGCGCAGCTTGATTTCGACTGAGTCAGTTGGGTGATAAGGCAAAAACAGGTTTGTAAAATCGCGGTAGCTGATGGTTTCAGAATTATCGATAACGTACGTATCATCGGTCATACCCAATTGTACGAACACATTCCACGCACGTGAAAAGCCAACGCGGCGGATGGTTCCGCGGTAAAGCGTACGCACATCGTCAAGCCCGTAAACGCTGCGGTATTTTAACGAATCGCGGTTGGCGTAACCTTCAAAACGCCCAAATCCGTCGACATCAAAGAATTCGGTACGCCTAAACAATCGCTGGTACGGAATGTATTTGTATTTTCCTTCCTGAATAAACTTGGCCGCTCCGCCCTGTCCGGCCAGCACAACATTGCGCGGCGCCCAGGTAAATTTATAATTCCAGAGGTTGTTGTCAGATTCAGGTGCAACCAATCCGCCGCAAAACGATTCAAAAAGGATCATACGCCCCCCCTTGTCGCGTATTTCGTCAATCACCTTCATGGCGCTCATGTGATCGATTCCCGGATCCAGGCCAATCTCATTCATAAACACCAGGCTGTTTTCCTTTGCCGCCGCATCCAGGCTTTGCATGGCATCGCTGATATACGAGGCCGTCACCATGTGTTTTTTATAGACGATGCAATCCCGGGCCACTTCAATATGCAGATGGGCCGGAAGCATTGAGATCACGATGTCGGCTTTTTCAATTTGTTCGCGGCGGCTGACCGGATCAAAAATGTCGAGCGCGATAGCCGTCGAATTGGGATGGCCTCCGGTTTTTTGAAGGGCGAGTTCCTGCGACAGATCACCAATGGTAAGGTGAAGATTCTCGGCCTGCGATTTTTCCAGCAGGTATTTTATAAGCGATGATGCCGACCGACCGGCACCGATAATCAAAATATTTCTCATGATGCAAAAGTTGCGCAAAGGTAACGATATTGTATATGTTTACAAGTTTGCCGAATTTTGCACGATGGAACGACGCATTGTATTATTGGCTGCCTTTTTAGGCATCACCGCCATCATCTTGGGAGCTTTTGGCGCACACGCATTAAAGAAACAACTCACACCCGATCAACTCATCAGTTTTGAGGTTGGAGTGAGGTATCAGATGTACCACGCCTTGTTCTTGCTTTTTGTGTCGCTATCGGGTCTTGCCCACGCCGCCAAACGCCGGATTGCCTACCTTACGGGATTTGGCGTTTTGTTGTTTTCCGGGTCGATTTATTTGCTAAGTACCTACAGTATCACTGGGTTGGACATTCGGCCGGTTGGATTTATCACCCCGATAGGTGGTGTCTTGTTAATCATCGCCTGGGCTATACTTTTCATCGACTTTTGGCGTTCCAAACGATAATTTTGGGTAGCGAAAACGTTTTCCTTTAATTTAATTATTTACTTTTGCTGTCTCACAAATTATTGAAATAATACAACTATCATGGAGCATAACACGTTGTCAGCGAAATCGATTTCGTTAGACTCAATTGGAATTCACGGCGCCACCGTGCATTATCAACTCTCTCCGGACGAACTCCACCGCGCCACACTGGAAAAAGGACAAGGCGTAGAGGCCAACACAGGTGCGCTGGCCGTCAATACGGGCGAATTTACCGGGCGTTCACCTCAAGACCGATTCATTGTAAAAGATTCGGTGACGGAAAACCAGGTTTGGTGGGGAAAAGTCAACCTGCCTTTTGACCCTGAAAAATTTGATTCGCTATACAATAAAGTAACCGAGTATCTATCCGGAAAGGAAATTTACGCCCGCGACAGTTATGTTTGCGCCGATCCAAACTACCGCCTCAATGTGCGTGTGGTGACTGAAACGCCATGGGCCAACCTGTTTTGCTACAATATGTTCCTGCGTCCTGAGGCCTCGGAACTGGAAAATTTTGCCGCCGACTGGCATGTAATCTGCGCGCCTGGCTTTAAGGCCGATCCGGCCGTTGACGGAACCCGCCAGCACAACTTTGCCATTCTGAACTTTAGCCGCAAAATCGCGCTGATTGGCGGAACGGGTTACACCGGCGAAATGAAAAAAGGTATTTTCTCAGCTTTGAACTTTATCCTTCCGGTTGAAAAGAACACGCTGCCGATGCACTGCAGTGCCAACGTTGGGAATGACGGTGATACAGCCATTTTCTTTGGACTTTCAGGAACTGGCAAGACTACGCTTTCAGCCGATCCTAACCGACGCCTGATTGGTGACGACGAGCACGGCTGGACATCGGAGAATACTGTATTCAACTTTGAAGGCGGATGCTATGCCAAAGTCATCAACCTGACCGAGGAGCAAGAGCCCGACATTTTTCACGCCATCAAAAAAGGCGCAATCCTTGAAAACGTCATCTTTAAACCGGGAACCAGCGAGGTCGATTTTGAAGATGTGTCGATTACGCCCAATACACGTGTAAGCTATCCTATTTACCACATCCAGAACATCCAACCTGGATCGATTGGTAAAAACCCGAAAAACATCTTTTTCCTTACCGCCGACTCATTTGGCATCCTGCCTCCTATCTCACGTTTGACACCGGGACAGGCCGCCTACCACTTTATTTCAGGTTACACGGCAAAAGTGGCCGGGACCGAGGCGGGAATCAACGAGCCGCAGCCTAACTTCTCTGCTTGTTTTGGCGCGCCGTTCATGCCGTTGCACCCAACGCGCTACGCTGAAATGCTGAGCAAGAAAATGAAGGAAGCCAACGTAAAAGTTTGGCTGATCAACACGGGCTGGACCGGCGGACCTTATGGCATCGGAAGCCGCATGAAACTAAAGTATACCCGCGCCATGATTACGGCCGCACTTAACGGCGAGCTTGACAATGTTGAGTATGTCGATCACGAAGTATTTGGACTCGCCAAGCCGCAAACCTGTCCGGGCGTTCCTGATGAGGTATTGAACCCGCGCAACACTTGGGCCGACAAAGACCTTTATGATGTGAAGGCGCGCGAACTGGCTGAAAAATTCAGGGAGAACTTTAAGAAATTTGAGGAATTCGCCAATGAAGAAATCATGGCGGGTGCCCCCAGAGGATAAATCACCGGTAAATTATTAATTCAAAAGGCTGCCTTAAAAAGCAGCCTTTTTTTATGGATAAAAAAAACTCCCGGAGGAGTTTGGTGTTATTTGTTGACTTTAGCGATATACTTATCGAGTGCCATTGTCATGGAAGGCGCCTCGGGTGTTGGCGCCATGATGTCGACGCGCAGTCCGTGAGCCTCGGCTTCTTTTTGCACCGTGCTTCCAAAGACGGCAATTCGGGTATTGTTCTGTTTAAAGTCGGGGAAGTTTTTAAACAACGACTTGATTCCGGTTGGGCTAAAAAAGGCCAACACGTCATAATACACATCCGCCAGATCTGAAAGATCGCTCATCACGGTTTTGTAAAACGTGCCAACCGTCCAGTCAACTTTCAGACCGTCGAGGGTTTGAGGCGCGTCGGAGTTGAGTTGGTCAGATGCCGGAAGCAGGAACTTCTCGTCCTTGTACTTTTTAATCAGCGGAGCCAGGTCGGCAAATTCCTTTTGACCGACGTAAATTTTACGCTTGCGGTACACCACATACTTTTGCAGATAAAAAGCGATGGCCTCGCTCTGACAAAAATATTTTAATCCTTCCGGAATCTTGTAACGCATTTCCTCGGCCACTCTGAAAAAATGGTCGACAGCGTTCTTGCTGGTCAAGATAATGGCGGTATATTGGCTGATATCGATTTTTTGAAGCCTGACGTCCTTGGCACTAACGCCCTCAACGTGAATGAACGGCCTGAAGTCAATCTTAACTTTGTGTTTTTGCTGAAGATCAAAGTAAGGAGAATTCTCTACTTTGGGTTCAGGTTGTGACACCAGGATAGTTTTAACTTTCATGTGGTACTAATGCTTCGTGAACCAGTAATAGATGAAATAGTAGGGTGCTATTTCGAGAGCGCAAAGATACAAAATAAAATAAAACAACTTGCTGAGTATGAAGTTTTGGTAATTCCTCAGCGAGACTAGGTATGTGGCGAGGTTTATTGCCAAAACTGCAATGAGACTTGCATAAAACAGCACATCTGTACCTGAATTGTTGTAAAATAGAATCACATTTATAGGAAGAAGCAACACCGAAACATAACTTCGATAGGTGACTTTTTGGAGGTTGAATTGCTCGGCAAACTCCTCAATCCCAAAAACAGTGGCTATTATTTTATCAACGAGGAACTTAGACAAAATAAATACACCCGTCAGCGTAAAAATCCGGATGTACAAAACCCAGTCGGTTTTCGAGGCGTACCCAAACTGATCGAGTGCTATCTGAATAAAAAACGCCAGTGATAGCACCTGAACCACAAAAAGCAAAATATTGAATCCGCTGAGCAGGTTGCTCCCGTCCTTGTAAACTTTAACGTACTTGTCAGATACGATCAGCCGCGCAAACTCGGTAAAACGCTTTTCAAACACCGTGCGCAAAACCGCCAAAAGGCCAAAACTCAGCACAAAAAGGACTGTCGCCCACTCGGTCGAATAAAGCAATCTCGGCGTAAAAATCCCGGTGTCCATAGCGTTGCAAAAGTACTAAAATTTAGACGCCAACCTTATTGTGCCGCGTAATGTTTAAGCCGCTTAATTATCATTTTATTATGACCCACAAGTGTTAAAAACATTACTTTTGCAGCATGAACGCGGGCTTGGTCATCATTCCTACCTACAACGAAATTGAGAACATCGAGGCAATTATTCGTCGCGTTCTCACCTTGCCGATTGAATTTGATTTGCTGATTGTGGACGACAATTCGCCCGACGGAACAGCAAGGCGCGTGGCAGAACTTCAGGCTGAATTTGCAGGCCGCCTGTTCCTGGAAAATCGCAGCAAAAAGGCCGGACTTGGCACCGCTTATGTTCACGGATTCAAGTGGGCGCTGGCCAATAACTACGATTTTGTTTTTGAGATGGACGCCGATTTTTCACACAACCCGGACGATCTTGTGCGTTTATATCAGGCTTGCGCCGATGGGGCCGACGTTGCGATTGGCTCGCGCTACATTACGGGTGTAAATGTCGTCAACTGGCCGCTGAGCCGCGTGTTGTTGTCGTATTTTGCATCGGTTTACGTCAAACTGATTACAGGCATGAAAATTCACGATGCGACGGCAGGCTTTATGTGCTACCGGGCCAGGGTGCTGCGCGACATCAACCTTGACCGCGTAAAATTCATCGGTTATGCGTTTCAGATCGAAATGAAATATCGTGCCTACGCCAAAAAATTCAAGCTGGTCGAAATTCCCATCATCTTTACCGACAGAACCAAGGGCCAGTCAAAAATGAGCACCGGAATTATAACCGAGGCAGTTTTGGGCGTCATCAAGCTTAGAATCCGAAAACTTTTCAATCAATTGTGATGGACACGATAATTACCAATGCGCGCGTGGTCAATGAAGGCCGGATTGTTGAAGCCGATGTCAGGATTCGCGGCCAACGGATTGAACAAATCGGCAGCCAGCTATCAGCTACTGCGGATCGGATAATTGATGCCAACGGAAAATACCTGATCCCCGGCATGATTGACGATCAAGTGCATTTTCGCGAGCCGGGATTGACGCATAAAGGCGATTTGGTTACCGAATCTGCTGCAGCCGTTGCAGGCGGTACCACATCGTTTCTGGAGCAACCTAACACCGTTCCAAATACCGTCACCCAACAAGCTTTGGCTGAAAAATACGCCATGGCAGCGGGAAGGTCGTACGCCAATTACGGATTTATGATGGGCGTGACCAACGACAATCTGGACGAAGTTTTAAAAACTGATGGCCGAAACGTTCCCGGCCTCAAGATATTCCTGGGTTCGTCAACCGGAAACATGCTGGTAGACAATCAAAAGGTTTTGGAGCAAATCTTTGGCAGCACACCGCTTTTGATTGCCGTGCACTGTGAGGACGAAGCCACCATCCGACAAAATCTGGAGCATTATAAAAGCCTTTACGGCGATGCGATTCCGCCTAAATGCCATCCGGAAATCCGGAGCGCCGAGGCGTGTTATCTGTCCTCATCGCGGGCTGTCGAACTCGCCAAAAAAACCGGAGCGCGCCTGCACGTTTTTCATCTGTCGACCGCACGCGAAATGGAATTGTTTAGAAACGACATTCCGCTGGAGCAAAAGAAAATCACCGCCGAGGTTTGCGTGCATCACCTTTGGTTCTCTGATGCCGACTACGCCACCAAGGGAAATTTCATCAAGTGGAATCCGGCCGTGAAAACTGCCAGAGATCGCGAGGCGCTTTGGAAGGCGGTTCTCGACGACACGATAGACGTAATTGCCACCGACCACGCGCCGCACACACTGGAAGAGAAATCCCAGCCGTATTTGATCGCGCCATCGGGCGGTCCGCTGGTGCAACACGCACTGCCGGCTTTGTTTCAGGCTTCGCTCGACGGGAAAATCAGCGTGGAGAAAATCGTCGAAAAGACAGCGCACAATCCGGCCAAACTCTTTAAGATCGAGAACCGTGGCTTTATCCGCGAAGGCTACTTTGCCGACATCGCCCTGATTGATCCGGCCGCGCCCTGGACGGTATCAAAGGAAAACATTTTGTATAAGTGCGGATGGTCGCCATTTGAAGGCACCACTTTTAATCCGCGCGTTACCCATACCTTTGTAAACGGACACTTGGCTTACGCCGACGGAAAAGTAAATCCGGCGCAAGGCCAACGTCTAACCTTTGCCGTATGAAAAAGTTTTTGCTGATCGCACTTTTGGCCGTTGCCTGTGAATCGGGGATTGAAAAGCCTTCGAATTTGATTCCGGAAGATAAAATGGCCGACATTTTATACGATGCCGCCGTTCTGGATGCCATACGCACGCAGCGACCGTTTTTGCTTACCCAGCAACAAATCAACCCGACGGAATACCTCTACAAAAAACACGGGATTGACAGCGCGCAGTTTGCCCAGAGCAATCGCTATTACGCACAGGATATCGAAAAGTACAAAGCCATGTACGAAAAGGTTTCCAAGCGCCTGGAGGAAGAGCGCAAAAA
>CAZIBV010000006.1:42963-54968 GCA_964537345.1 uncultured Flavobacterium sp.
GCAAAGTTCGTAAAGGTTGGCGAGACTTTGATTGACGGACGCCTTACCTGCAGTGCATCGGCGACAGCCCATGAAAAATCCCGCAAAACCATGTGGCCGCCTACCAAGGTAAACCGCTCACCGTTAACGTCGCTGTCCATAAGCTGGTTCATGGCGCAAACCACATCGGTTACGGCTACAAAACCGGTTGAACCCATGGCGTAAAAGGGAAAGCCTTTCTCAATCGATGAGAAAATAACGCCGCTCCCCTCCTGCCAGAATCCCGGACCCAGTATGATTCCAGGAACTACAATCACCACTTTTAATCCTTCCTGAAAGCCACGCCAAACTTCCATCTCGGCACCGTACTTGGAACGGGCGTAATCGGAATGGGGCTTTTCCGGATTCCACGGAGTCTCATCGGTCACCAGGATTTCCTCGCCCAACGGATCGCCCAAAGCAGCCACCGAACTCACGTGACAGAGTTTTTCAACGCCGTAATGCAGGCAAAGGTTGACGACATTGGCCGTGCCTTCAATATTGATTTTGCGCAGGCGCTCTTCATCAGCCGGATCAAATGAAATCAATGCCGCGCAGTGATACACCTGACGCACACCGATAAAAGCGGGCTCCATCGCCGGAATGTCATTTACGTCGGCCTGAATCCAGTCAATCTGGTCAAACAGGTTCTCGCGCCCGTACATCCTCAGGAGGTTGCGCGTTTTAAGACGGGACTTATCGGTCCTGAACAAAGCCCTAACGGGATGACCGGATTCCAGTAATTTGAGGATAAGATGTGCGCCTACCAGGCCAGTTGCGCCGGTTACTAGTATCATACGGTAAAGTTACGCAATGGCGGCGCTAAAAAAAATTGCCCGGCTAAATTCAAGCAATTTGGCATTTGGGCTATCTTTGCAACCTGAAAATTTCCTGACATGAAAAATCTGGTTGAAGAACTCAAATGGCGCGGACTCTATCACGACAGCATGCCCGGCACCGAGGAGCAATTGCTTTCCGGCCCGACAACGGCATATATTGGATTTGACCCCACGGCCGATTCACTTCATATCGGGAGCATGGTGCAAATCATTTTGCTGGTTCACCTCAAGCGTTTTGGCCACAAGCCCATCGCGTTGGTGGGCGGCGCAACGGGAATGATTGGCGATCCGTCGGGTAAATCAGACGAGCGCAATCTTTTGGACGAGGCGACGCTGGAAAAAAACGTCGAAGGCATCAAACGCGTGCTTTCGCGGTTTTTGGATTTTAACGATACATCAGCCAACGCACCTATGATGGTAAACAATTACGACTGGATGAAGGATTTTTCATTCATCGATTTTGCCCGCGACGTAGGCAAGCGAATCACCGTCAACTACATGATGGCCAAGGATTCGGTTAAAAAGCGTCTGACGGGTGAAGCAGGCGACGGTATGTCGTTTACTGAGTTTACCTACCAGTTGATTCAGGGTTACGACTTTTACTACCTGCACAAACACTACAACTGTATTTTGCAGATGGGCGGATCAGACCAATGGGGCAACATTACCACCGGGACCGAACTGGTGCGCCGCATGAACCCGAACACCGAAGCCAAGGCGTATGCGCTTACCACACCGCTGATTACCAAGGCCGACGGGTCGAAATTTGGAAAGTCGGAGGGCGGAAACGTTTGGCTGGACGCCGATAAGACATCGGTTTACAAATTCTATCAGTTCTGGGTGAACGCCACCGACGAGGACGCTGAAAAATACATCCGGATTTTTACTTTCCTCGAACGCGATGAAATTGAATCGATGATTGAAAAGCACCGTCAGGAGCCGCATCTTCGCGCATTGCAAAAACGCCTGGCGCAGGAAGTGACTTGTTTTGTGCACGGCGAAGTGCAATGGGAAAAGGCGGTCAACGCATCAAACATTCTCTTTGGAAACTCAACCGAGGACGACTTGAAACAACTTGACGATATAACCTTCCTCGAACTCTTCGAAGGTGTTCCGCAGGCCGAAATTGACCGTGCCAGCCTGGAAGCCGGCATCGACATCGTGGATGTGCTCAATGAAAAAACCGGATTTATGAAATCCAATGGCGAAGCGCGCCGGGCATTGGGCGAAAATTCAATATCGGTGAACCGCCAAAAAGTGACCGAAGGATTTGTGCTGACGCCAGGCAACCTCATCAACAACCGCTTTGTGCTGTTGCAGCGCGGCAAGAAGAATTACTTTGTGGTTCGCGTCAACTGATTTCCGAGGATTACAAAACCATCAGGTTGCATCCGCGAATGTCCGAATGGTCAAAACGACCCAGGACTTCAAAGGTTCCATTGGGATGCTTTTTCCCTAAATCCTGCGTGGCGATAAAAGCGCACGAATTGATATTGGCCAGGTCGATTACGTTGATCCCGCCGGTTTTCCCATAGTTGAGCACTGTAAGCGGATCTTCAGGGTCGCGGATGATGACGTCCATCCACGGCGGACAATCAAAGAGGCCATCACCGGTTGAATAGGCTTGTGAGAGGAGTTCGGTCATGCCGTATTCAGAGTGGATTCGCGGCACACCAAAACCCAGGCAAAGCAGTTGGTGAAGTTCAGCGCGGATGATCTCGCGGCGTCGACCCTTCATCCCGCCGGTTTCCATCACCACGGTATTGGACAGGTTAAAGCTTTTGTGTTCGATAAGATCCAGAAGCGCATACGTCACCCCGATCAAAAGGACGTTTTGTCCTGACCGGTCGAGATCTTCCAACATGACCGACAGTTCTTCAAGATTGTTCAGATAAAATCCGCTTTCAGGATGATTGGACGATTTGATCAAATCATCGACCATATAAATCAAAGAGGATCCTTCGCGCTCCAGATAAGACGGCAACAGCGCCAGGATGACGTAATTTTCAACATCGCCGTAAAATCTTGAAAACGCCTGACGGAAACTGGATTCATAAACCGACACATCGGCCACAAGATGCCGGCTGGTAATCGATCCGGTGGTTCCGCTGCTGGTAAAAACCGCCTGGACCGATTTGCCGTTTGCAATGATCTCGCGATCCTTGAAAAAACCAATCGGCAAAAACGGAATGTCCTCGATGCGTTTTACATCGTGCACATCAACACCTAAATAATCGCAAAATTCACGGTAAGCCGGAACATTGGCGTGCTGATGCCGGAAGACCTTGAGCGCCTGCTTGACAAAGGTTTTCTTGCCGTCGATGTAAAAAATGTCCGTTGTGTTCACGGGTCAAAAATAAACAAAAAGCCCCGGTTTCCCGAGGCTTTGCTATCAAGTAAGTTGTTGGCGTATTAGCGGATAACCAGTTTGCGGGTTGCAGTTTTTCCGGCTTCGGTGATCTTCACCACGTAAACGCCGCTGTTCAAAGCTGAAACGTTTACAGCCTCTTCAGACACTGTAGTACCCAAAACTTTTTTGCCCAGTACGTCAAAAATCTCAACGCTCTTCACGCCATTGTCGGCAGTGGTGATGTACAGATTTCCGTTGGTTACAGGGTTTGGATAGATAGACAATCCATTGATGTCATTTTTGGCAACACTCAATGAATACTGTCCAAAAGGAACAACGGTTGAAAACGCAGCAGCAGTCTGGCAAGTTCCAAGACCGTCCAATGAAGCTACACCACCATAAGTCCAGTTAGCTTCATTAAAGGTAGATCCGTCAGGACCGGTTCCGTTGTTGCGCTTAGCCCATGAATCGAGATATTCCCATGGAAGGCCGGTTCCGTCAACATTGCTTGTTCCAAACTGATCAATTACCGCTGTAGTAGCTGTGTTGATCAGGCGCACGCGGTCATCACCATTTACGTTCATTGGCTGAGGAACTCCTGAACCAATACCGCTGTAAAGAACATTGGCAGCTGGAATCGCAGCGAACTCAGCCGAAAATACAGGACCGATAGCTGCAGGGTCACCGTGAACAATGTAAACGAACGTATCGGTTTTAGTTCCCAGTGGTGCAAGACTCATGGTTTGTCCCCATGTATCAACCGTAGCGTTTGTTTGGTTCTCAACAGAGAAGTTCGTGAAATCCACTGTTCCGTTTGCGTAGATTTCCAGCACTTTAGGATTTCCACCTGAACAGTCCCCGTCCATAATCCCCGTAATGATTGGAGTTTGTGCAAAAGCCACACATGAAGCGACGAGTAAAGAAAGAGTGTAAAGTTTTTTCATATCTGATTTGTGAATTAATTACGCAAATATAGATATAAAAAATGGCCCCGTAAAAGGCCATGGCTTTAAAAAAGTATTAAATCTTATTTTTTTAGTTAAGATAACTATTTGATAATGAGTTTTCTTGTAGCGGTCGCTTCTTCTTCGCGAATCTTGATAATGTAAACACCCGGCGAAAGCTCAGAAACATTGAGTTCTTTTGAATCCACGATTTTTTGGAGAACCTTTTTGCCCAAGACGTCAAAAATGGTTACTTCTTTGGCCACCGACGACTTTGACGTGATGTAAATCTTGCCATTGCTCACCGGATTGGGGTAAAAACTCAGGCCCTCGATCTGGTCCTGGCTTCTTCCCAATTGCCTGTCCTGTGCGGCAGCACCCGCAGAAAGGAAAAGCATCAGCATGAGAGAAAAGTAAAGTTTTGTCATGGCAATAATTGATTTTGTAAATGTATAAAACTATTTCCAAATATTTTGCCAAAAAAGAAACGCCCCAAAAAGAGGCGTTTTCTCACTAACACAAATGATACGGTTGCTGTTAAAATCCGTAGTTTGTCCATCCAAATACCGAGGTTGATGTCCCGGTTTGCGTGCCGTTTTCAGTCAGCGTCGCAGCGCCCGATGTCGTATTCTTGACGGCTGCAGCATCCAGTCCGTTGGCGGCGTCGCGGGTAAAGGTGATCGCAGTAGCATCGTTTGCATCGCCTTTTGAATCTTTAAGGTCGATCAGGTCAGACACCACTGTTCCCGCACCAAATTTAACATACGCATTGTTGATAGTAGCCGTGGCTCCGCGTCTCACCTTAAACACGTCCTGCATGGTGGCTACTGCATCGGCACCGTTGTTTACGATGGTAATTCCATTGATCGTAAAGTTTGATTGGTTGATATCGGTTGGCGAGTCGCCGTTCAGGTTTCCATCGGCTTCAATCCCGCGCGGGTCAACCGTTACCGCAAGATACCCAGTCTCGCGGATACCGTACAAATTGGTGCATGTTCCCGTATAACCTTGTGAAAAGTCAAACATATCATCGGTACAATTCACTACCAGAATGTTGCTTGCGTTGACTGTTCCGCCAAAAAACTCTATGGCGTCGTCGTCACCGTAGCGCAAAAAGATGTTGCTGATAACCGTTCCGCTGCCCACGCCATTAAGGGTCAAACCATTGTGTTCAGCCTCGTCGTCAATGCGCGCACCAGTGTATTCAATGATGACGTGATCCAGGATACCGGAATTATCGCCTGCCAAGTCGCCACCAAAAAGGATTGCATTGTTGATTTCGGTCGCGGCTTCGTTGATCGCACCCGCCTGACGTGAAATAGGCGCGCGACCATTGATGATGATTCCGCCCCAGTCGCCGGCAGCAGGAGTCGCAGCCGATGACGTGAAAACGATAGGTTGGGCAGGTGTTCCGTCGGCAATGATTTTTCCGCCGCGCTCTACCAAAATATATACGTCGGTCCCACCGGCAATAGCTTTGATGGTAGTTCCGGCCGGGATGGTCAGCGTTGCGCCGTCCTTTACCAGCAGCGCACCGGTTAAAACATAGTTAACATTGGCGTCCAGCACCAGATCAGCCGTAAGGTTTCCGGCCAGATTTTCATTTTGCGGCGTTTGCGAACTGCCCGAATCATCGTCGCTTGAACAGCCTGTAAAAATAAGGGCGGCAGCGGCCAGAATTGAAAAAAGTTGTGTCTTCATAATTTGTTTTTATTATTTTTTGTTGATGCAAATAAACTTACGCCTTGTCACCTGGACGTTTCGGGCGTGTTATCAAAATTTAAAATTTGTAGGTCATGCCGATGCTGAAATCCATGCCGCGCTTGTAGGTGAGCAGTGTTACATCCTCTCCGGAATTTCCGGCCGATTCACGCGTCAGTTTAAAGCTTGGATCCAAAAGGTTTTTGGCCTTGAAACTCACTTCAAAGTGTTCGCCCAGCTTGGTGATCGAGACAAAATCCAGCGTGGGGATTCCTTTTTCGACCACGTTTTCAAATCCGCGCGTCCCTATCGAATAAATCCGGTCGCTGAAATAGTTGAGCACCACCGACGAGGTATTGCCATACTTTTCATTGGATTTACGGAACGTAACATCGGCATTGACCAACCACGGTGACGCGCCCTGAAGCTGATCTTCGCCATTGGTAAACTGCGGAAGGCGGTCTTCAAGTTGCTGCTTGGAATACAGGTATGAAACGTTGGCTCCCGCCTGAAGCGACGTCACTTTTTGCGTATCGGGAACCTCAACTTTGTACAGATTTTTGCGCACTTCCAGTTCGGCACCCATCACCTGAGCCTGTCCGCCCACGTTGAGATAGGTAAGCGTGTTTCCGCCACTTGGAATTTCCGATCGGGCAATCGGGTTGTTGATGTGCTTAAAGTAACCCGTCACGGCCAGAATCTCATCCTGCTCTGGATAGTATTCCCATTTCAGATCGACGTTGTACGTATCCGACGGAATCAAATCAGGATTTCCCTGGCTTGAAAAACTCACGTCCTGATACTTGAATGGCGCCACTTCTTTAAACTGCGGCATGGTGTAACTCATGGCAGCGGCAGCGCGCAAAATGCTGTTCTCATTCAAGTTGTATTTTACGCTAAAACTTGGCAACACATAAGCCTCATTGATTTTTGCCTTTCCGTTCAAGCTGCTCGAGGCGATGTTCGTATCGTAAGAAACTTCCTGGTCAATCTTTTCAAAACGCACACCGGCCACAACGGTCAGCGCCGGATTGAACTCATAAGTAATGCTGGCCAGTCCCGCGTGGATCATGCGCTCGGCGTTGTACGTAAACGGATCAAATACCCGCGGGTTCGATGCGTTTCCGCGGCCGGTCTGCAACTGGAAAACACCATTGTCAATGGACTGCTGGTTAAAAATCGTATCCGGATTGTTGGGATCAATTTCAAACAGCGTCGAAAATCGGTGGTTAAAAATCATCGCCTCAAAATCGCGCGTCGTAAAGCGTCCGTTGTAACCCAAATCAATCCGGCTCTTTTTGACGCGATCCTTGTCCAAATGAAAAGACACCACAACATTTCCGGCGATGTCGTTCTCAACCAACTCAGAAAAATAACGCTCGTTCTCGCCCGCACTGTTTACCGACGGATAATACTTGTCGTCGCGGTACAGATACTTGTTGCTTCGGCGGTCTGGTTCGTCGCCTGTTACGCGGTTAAACGCCGTTCCGATGTTCAGGTCAAGCTGGTCGTCAAGTTTAAAATCGGCGATCAATTGGTTAACCAAAAGGTTGTTGTTGTTTTGTTGCTGACGGCGCAAAAACTCCTTGTCATCAGTTTCCTGCGGATCGTTCATCCCAAAATAATCTCCAATCGACTGGTTGTTGTCGTGGATGTAAAGGGAATTAAGGGAGATGCTGTTCTGCCCAAACCGATACTTGAAATTCCCCATCAAAGTTTGCGAAACATTGTAGGTGTAACGCTCAAACGCCTGATCCTGGAAAATTGATCCGATACTGGTAGTTTGGCGGATGGTTCCTTCCATAAAGTTATACCCGTTGGAAATCTGCCCTACAACAAAAGCGCTCAGCGATGATTCGCCAATGTTGAACTTGCGACCGTACGACGCATTCAGCCCGCTGTTGATTTGCAGCGACTGTTGATTCGGTTTAAGCGAATTCTCAAATGAATAACTGTTCAGGTTGTTGATGCCCGAGCTTTTGTTGGGAACCGTCCCAAACCAGTTGGCGCCGTCCATGAGCAAAAAGTTCCTTTGGCCTGCGGTGCGCGAGTTGATTCCGCTGGAAATACCAATCTCCACACCCTGGTTCCCGGTGAGTTCCTTTGACACAATGTCGATATTGGCACCGCCCACATCGCCGTAAAGATTCGGCAAAAACGTTTTGTTGACGCCAATGCTTTTAATGATGTCAGAGGTAAAAAATTCAAGTGAGATGTTTTTGTACTCCGGATCTTCCGACGGCAACGGCAATCCGTTCATCGTCGTCTGGTTGTAGCGATCGCCCAATCCGCGCACAAAGACGTTTTTTTCGCCTTGTTGTTTAGACACGCCCGTAACCTTGGTCACCGCCGACTGTGCATCGCTCGCCCCTTTTCGGGACATTTCCTGCGCGCCTATGTTCTGACGGATTTCGACCGCATTTTTCTGTTCGATCAAAAGCGCACTTTCCTTTTCGCGGTTGGCCTGTTGCTGCACAACTACATCCTGAATGGTGTAACTGCCCGCGCCCAGCGTTTTGTCGATGGTAAGTGTTTCTCCGGCAGCAACCTGAACGGTGTGTTCTACAGTTTCGTAGCCTACAAAGCTGTATTCAAGTTGATAGGTTCCGGCGTCAACTTTAAGGGTGTAAATTCCGTTTTCATCGGTAGTGACGCCAATTGTCGTACCTTTGATGGTGATGTTCGCAAACGGGAGTGTGGCGCCCGGCGATTCGTTGTCGTAAATGGTTCCGGTGACGGTTGCTTTTTGGGCAAATCCCATCCAACCCGACAACAAGAAAATTAACAGCAGTTTGTTGTTCATAGTGTTAGAAAAATTTGCCGCAAAGGAACGGCTGCAGGATAACGCTGTCGTTAACCCGTAATTAAGAATTGGTTTTTTAAACATTATGCCAATGTTACCAGATTAAATTACCGTTAACTGCCTGAATCCGCGTGTTTTTGTACATAACTTTGCGCTGCTTAAACCAAATCTTTCGCATGAAAAAAAAGAATATCAGGATATTACTGGTCGACGACGAACCGGATATTTTAGAAATCGTAGGGTATAACCTCTCACAGGAAGGTTACCAAATCCTTACGGCATCAAACGGCAAAGAAGCCGTTGCCATAGCCAAACGCGAACTCCCGCATTTGATCATCATGGACGTCATGATGCCCGACATGGACGGAATGGAAGCCACCGAGGCCATCCGCAACATTCCCGAACTTCAAAACACCATCATCACCTTTTTAACCGCGCGCAACGAGGATTACTCACAAGTAGCCGGATTTGACGCGGGCGCCGATGACTACATCACCAAGCCCATCAAGCCAAAACTCTTGGTGAGCAAGATCAAAGGATTGCTGCGCCGACTCAAGGACGAGGCCGCTGCTGCCGGAACGCTGTCGGTGGCCGGGATCCAAATTAGCCGCGAAGAGTACAAGATCATCAAGGATGGCCAGGAAATGGTACTTCCGCGAAAGGAATTTGAACTGTTATACCTTTTGGCGTCCAAACCTGGAAAAGTATTTAAGCGCGAGGAAATACTAGACAAGGTTTGGGGCAATGACGTTGTTGTGGGCGGAAGAACCATCGACGTACACATTCGCAAATTGCGCGAAAAAATTGGAGACGAAGTTTTTAAAACCATCAAAGGCGTAGGATACAAGATAGAAGCCTGATGTCGGTACAATTCAAGAAATCTTATCGTTTTGCCATCAGGTCATCGCTTTATATCACGGTGTTGTCATCGCTTATCGTGGCCGGGTTGACGTATTTTTTCTTTGAATTTTCGGCGCGCTTTACGCTGATTTATGCCGCCTGTATCTTTGTTTTTGCCTTTATCTCGATTCAATATCGGCTGGAGAATTACATCTACAAAAAAGTGCGGATCATTTATGACGATGTGACCATTCCTGACTCGGATACTTTTAAGGGACAGCCGCTGACGACGGACATATCGACTTTGACGCGCGAGGTTCAGAAATTTGCGAATGACAAACGCCTGCAGATTGAAATGCTTCAGGATCGCGAACAGTTCAGGCGTGAATTTATAGGCAACGTATCGCACGAACTAAAAACCCCGCTTTTTACCGTACAGGGTTATCTTTCGACGCTTCTTGACGGGGCGATGAATGACAAAACGCTGCGCAAAAAATACCTGGAGCGGGCGGAAAAGGGCGTGGAAAGACTGATTTACATTGTGCAGGACCTGGACATGATCACCAAGCTTGAATCGGGTGAAGAACCTCCGCGGATGGAACGCTTTGAACTCATCAAAGTGGTACAAAGCGCCTTTGATTTGCTCGAGATGAAGGCCTCCAAAAAAGACATCATGCTCCTTTTTGACCGAAAATATACCAAGCCGGTTTGGGTGATGGGCGATCAGGAAAAAATTGCGCAGGTCATCGTCAACTTGTTGGTAAATTCCATCAAATACGGAAAAGAAAAAGGATCAACCGAGGTCAGTATCGAGGATTTTGGTTCCGATAAAGTCATCGTTCGCGTAGCTGACAACGGCGAAGGCATTGAAAAGCAAAATCTCCCACGCGTTTTTGAGCGTTTTTACCGCGTCGACAAAAGCGGATCAAGAGCTGAAGGTGGCTCCGGACTGGGCCTGTCGATCGTCAAGCACATCATCGAGGCGCACAATGAAAAAGTATCGGTAAAAAGCGACCCCGGAAAAGGCAGCGAGTTCTCCTTTACGCTGACCAAGTCGGAGGCTGGGAATCACGCCTGAAGATCTGCAACAAACCATCCCAATCTACTGGGTCGGCAGCAGGCAATCCCTTGTAAAAATCAACCCGCGACAAATCGTCAATCCGGAAATCATCCTGTGTAGAAAACGGAACATAACCCTGTCCGTCCAGCTTTTTGGCCAGGTATTCCTGTTCGGGCTGACCGGGCGTCGGAATAAAAAACGCCTTGCACTGTAGCCGGGCCAAATCCATCACGCTGGTATATCCTGATCGGGTAAGCACCATTTTGCTTTGGTTAAGCGCCTCTTCCAGTTGATCCGACGGCATAAAATTGTAAATCTCAACGTTGCCCGCAACGCGTTTGGTTTGCTCCGATTCGACTTTTCCGCAAACCATCAGCACGCGACCGTCACAATGTAAAACTTGTTTCAACAATTTGTCTTCCAGCAGGGTGCGCTGCGGCTCCGGCCCCGACAACACAATGGTAAGATCGTAAACCTGATCAACTTCACGTCGGGAAAACCTGCTGAGTGGCCCCAGATAGCGAACCTTTTCCCAGGTTTCTTCAAGATGACCCAAGCGCCCGGAGAGATTGGGCATTCCTTCAAAATCAGGAACCCAACACTGGTCAAACCGGGAAATGAGAAAACGGTGGAGTTTACCCGTAAAATAAGACGTCGCACCCGACCGCACATTGAGTTGGTGCGTCATATAAATTGACGGAACATTCCGGTTGCGCACACCGGGTCGGTTGTCGGAGATGATACCCGCGGGCCGGTTTTCCTCTACCCAGCGGTTTATCAGTTTCTTTTCCTGTCGGATGGCGCGAAGGATATTCGGGAGATTTTGAACCATTTTCCACTTAAAACCCGACGCGCTTTTTGAATATTCAATTTGATAGGAAGGCAATTCCAGGACGCTTAAATGGGGGAATTCCTTTTCCAAAAGTTGGAGTGCGGCACCATCTGATGCGATAACCGGCGTAAAACCCGTGGCCTCCAGTTGCCTGATTACCGGGATGCAGCGCGTGGCATGGCCAAGGCCCCAATTGAGCGGCGCAACTAAAATCATTTGGCGATTGGCGTTGTCCACGGCTTTTTTTACAAATATAAAACAATTGCCCCCGGTGATAATTACCGTATTTTTGCCAAAAAGTTAAAAAGTGGGTAGCAAGAACAAACTCAAGCGCTTTCGCGAAAACGAAACTTTCCCCAATGTAATCCAACCCGGACGCGAGGAAACCATGAGCGGCGAATTTGCCCTGCGCGGTAACTGGGCCAGGGATTTTTTTAAAAATGACCGTCCCATTGTCCTGGAACTGGGCTGCGGAAAAGGCGAATATACCGTAGCACTTGCCAAGCGGTTCCCTGAGAAGAACTTTATCGGCGTAGACATCAAGGGCGCAAGGATGTGGCGCGGTGCCAAAACAGCGGTGGAGGAAAATCTAGCGAACGCCGGATTCTTGCGCACCCA
>CAZIBV010000007.1:0-52789 GCA_964537345.1 uncultured Flavobacterium sp.
TTGGAATTTGGAATTTGGAATTTGCATTCCGGAATGTTGATGCCAGTTTACCAACCTTCTAATCGCTGACAAAATGGGATTTTAGATTTTAGATTTTAGATTTCAGATTTGGGATTCCGGAATGTTGAAACTGTTTGGATTTTGGATTTTGGAATTTGGAATTTGGAATTTGCATTCCGGAATGTTGATGCCAGTTTACCAACAAGCTAATTGCTGATAGCTGAAAGCTAACCGCTTGGAATTTTGGAAGTTGGAATTTGGAATTTGGAATTTGCATTCCGGAATGTTGATGCCAGTTCACCAACAAGCTAATTGCTGACAGCTGACAGCTGACAGCTAATCGCTCTCCATCAGCCTCTTCCTCAACATGTCCAATGCCCTGTTCACCGATTGGTCGATGACTTTCTCGCGGGGTTGGCCAAATTGGAAACTTTGGACGACGACATCTGTGGGCGAAGCGATGGCGATAAAAACCTTTCCAACTGGTTCCGGCGTGTCGTCGGTTGTCGGGCCGGCGTTTCCGGTGACGGCGATGGCGTAATCCGTTTGCAGTAGTTTTTGGGCGCCCAAGGCCATCTCGGAGGCGACCTGTGCGCTCACGACAGAATGGACCGCAATCGTATCGCGGTTAACGCCCAGAACTTTGGTCTTGACATCTTTGTGATAGCAAACAACACTTCCCTTGAAATACTGTGACGAGCCTGAAACCGAGGTGATCAACTGCGCGATTTTGCCACCGGTGCAACTTTCGGCTGTTGAAAGGGTTAGCCCACGCGGTGTGAGCATCGGTCCGAGCACGGTTTCAAGAGTTTGCGATTCATCATAACCTACAATCACATCGCCTATAAGCGGTTTGAGCATTTCGACGCGGGCGGCCACCTCGCTTTTCAGGACGGTTTCATCGGTGCCGCGGGCCGTCAGCCTTAAACGGACGCGACCAGGACTTGGCAGGTAAGCTAGCTTGATGAACGGCGGGAGATTGTCTTCCCAGTCGGCAATGCGCTCGGCAATGACGCTCTCGCCCACCCCGTATGTCAAAACGGTTTGATGGACAATAAACGGACGTTTAAAATCGGTTACGAGTTTTGGAATGAGTTGATCGCTGACAATGGCTTTCATCTCATACGGAACGCCCGGAAGCGAGACAAAAACGGTTTTGCCGCGTTGCATCCACATTCCCGGTGCTGTGCCGTGTTCATTTTTTAAAACGGTACAGGTTGACGGAACCAGCGCCTGATCGCGGTTAAGCGTCGTTAGCGGACGGTTGTAAAGCCTGAGAAAAATCTGGGTGACGTGTTCCAGGGTTTCGGCGTGGATTACCAGATGGTCGTCAAAATACTCGCAAAGGGTTTTCTTGGTGACATCGTCCTTGGTTGGACCCAGCCCACCGGTGATGACCACAAGTTCATACACGTCCTGACAGCCCGAAAGCGTATCCAGAATGGCCTCGCGCGTGTCGTTGACCGACAACATCAAACCTGTCTCAATCCCAATGCGGTCGAGTGCCCTGGCAATGAATCCGGAGTTGGTATCGGTGATTTGCCCGATGAGGATTTCGTCACCAATGGTGACTACGGCAGCCTTCATGGAATTGATGAAATTAAAATTTTGACCTGAAGAATTTGGATTCAGTTTCTTTTAAAATCCAATTTAAAAAATCAAAGATTGAAATCTTTCTTGATTTCCTTCACGGCCTTTTCAACCTGAGATTCAACGCTCTCAAAAGTCTCGTTGATTTCTTTGCGCTTTCCTTCGCGCTTGGTCCAGGCCTCGATCTGAAGGATTTCTTCATAGGCCACATTCATTCCCAAAAGGTCGAGCGTGGGCTTTATTTTGTGAGCGTAGGCGTAGGCGAGTTTGTGATCCTTGGTTTTGATTCCGAGGCGGATCTGGGTCATGTCCTGAGGAACTTCGGTGACAAACAGCGTGATGATCTGCGTCACGAACTCAGGGTCATTATCTGAAAGTGCATAGACTTTCGCTAAATTGTAGTGTAAGGCCATTTTTTACTTGACGTGTAAGCTAAATAGTTTTTCTTGGGCAAGAAATCCTTCCAAGACGTCGCCTGGTTTTACAGCAGCCACACCTTGCGGAGTTCCTGTAAAAATCAAATCACCGGTTTTTAGCGTAAAATACTCTGAAACATGAGCAATCAGCTCATCCACAGTCCATAGCATGTCGGCAGTATTACCTGTTTGGACGGCTTGGTCGTTTTTCCGGAGTTCAAAATTAAGGTTTTCTATTGAAGGAAAAACTTTTTTCGATATAAGGTTGCCAATCACCGCTGAACCGTCAAATGCTTTGGCCTTTTCCCACGGCAGTCCTTTTTCCTTTAACATTTGTTGAACATCGCGTGCGGTGAAGTCAATTCCCAGGGTAATTTCATCGTAATACTTGTGCGCAAATTTAGGGCTGATGTGTTTCCCGGCCTTGTTGATGCGCACCACCAGCTCGATTTCATGATGAACGTCCTGCGAGAATTCCGGCAGGTAAAAATCCTGCTCTTTTGACAGAAGCGCGGTATCAGGTTTGAGAAAAACAACAGGTTCGTCGGGCCTTTGATTGCCCAGTTCTGAAATGTGGTCGGCGTAATTGCGCCCGATGCAGATTATCTTCAAGGTTGAAAGTTAAATGTCGAAAGTCAAACGAGGTAAACCTCAGCTTCGGGTTATGATAATTTGTTATTCAGTTTTCTAAGTTTGATCGCCGTCAGCACCTTTTTGGTATACAGCGGAAAGTCGGCGTTCTGGATCCATCCAAAATAACCCGGCTCCTCGTCGAGTATTTTTTGAACCTTGGCGCCCTTGTGTTTCCCAAAAGTAAAAACTTCTTCGCCATCGGCATCCAAAGCGATAAACCCTGCAAAGTCAACGGCTTTTTTGCGTGTAGTGTATTCGGCAAGCGCCTTGACATCGTTTTGCAGATCAGGGTAGCGCTCCAGTTGCGCCAGGAGAATTTCATATGTGGCATTGGTATCCGCCTCGGCCGAGTGCGCATTTTCCAGCGACTGTCCGCAATAAAATTTATAGGCGGCGCTCAGCGTTCGTTCTTCCTTTTTATGGAAGATGGTTTGCACGTCAACCGATACGCGGTTCTTCATGTCAAAGTCGACACCGGCGCGAAGCAATTCCTCAGCAAGTAGCGGAATGTCAAACCGGTCAGAGTTGAATCCGCCCAAATCCGAGTCCTTTATCATTTGATACACCTGCCCGGCCAGTTCCCTAAAAGGAGGCTCGTTGGCTACTTTTTCATCGGTGATTCCGTGCACGGCGGTACATTCGGCGGGAATGGGCCGTTCAGGATTCACAAGCCAGGTTCGGCTCTCCTTGTTTCCGTTGGGATAAACCTTCAGGATTGATATTTCGACGATTCGGTCTTTGCTGATGTCGGTTCCGGTGGTTTCGAGGTCAAAAAAACAAATCGGGCGGGTAAGTTTTAGTTCCATGTAATTCAATTGACAATTGATAATTGATAATTGACAATTAGGCCCGTGGGGTCGATTGGAGTTATAATTGACAATTAGTTTAGAAATGCAAAGATACTTAGAAACTATTTCCGACAACGTCGGTTGATAACTAATGAAAAAAGCCTCCCGTTTCCAGGAGGCTATTTCTTTATTAGCAGTCAGCTTTCAGCTGTCAGCCATTAGCTTGTTGGTGAACTGGCATCAACATCCCGGAATCCAAAATCCAAATTTCAAATCCCAAATTCCAAATAGCTGCAACATTCCGGAATCGAAATTCCAAATTCCAAAATCCAAATTCCAAATCCTGTAAGTGAAGAAGCTCCAACCTTAGGAAATTCCAATCTAAAATCTGAAATCTAAAATTTCAAGCAGTCAGCTTTTAGCAGTCAGCAATTAGCGTGTTGGTGAACTGGCATTAACATCCCGGAATCCAAAATCCAAATTTCAAATCTCAAATTCCAAATAGCTGCAACATTCCGGAATCGAAATTCCAAATTCCAAAATCCAAATTCCAAATCCTGTAAGTGAAGAAGCGCCAACCTTAGGAAATTCCAATCTAAAATCTGAAATCTAAAATTTCAAGCAGTTAGCTTTTAGCTGTCAGCAATCAGCGTGTTGGTGAACTGGCATCAACATTCCGGAATGCAAAATCCAAATTTCAAATCCCAAATTCCAAATAGCTGCAACATTCCGAAACCAAAATCTAAAATTCCAAAATCCAAATTCCAAATCCTGTAAGTGAAGAAGCGCCAACCTTAGGAAATTCCAATCTAAAATCTGAAATCTGAAATCTAGAAAGTACGGTTCTCATCAAACGACTCCATCAACTCAGCAACGCGTTTTACGAATGATCCGCCCAGTGCGCCGTCTACCACGCGGTGGTCATAGCTGTGCGAGAGGAACATTTTTTTGCGGATGCCGATAAAGTCGCCTTCTTCCGTCTCGATGACAGCAGGTACTTTGCGGATGGCTCCCAGCGCCAGGATACCCACTTGCGGCTGGTTGATGATAGGCGTGCCAAACACCGACCCAAAAGTACCCACGTTGGTCACCGTGTAGGTTCCGCCCTGCGTATCGTCTGGTTTGAGTTTTCCGGAGCGTGCCCTTTCGGCCAGGTCATTTACCGCCTTGGCCATGCCAATCAGGTTGAGCTGGTCGGCGTTTTTGATAACCGGTACAATCAGATTGCCGTTAGGAAGGGCAGCTGCCATTCCCAGGTTGATGTTTTTCTTTTTGATGATGTAGTCACCGTCAACCGATATGTTCATCATCGGGAAATCTTTGAGCGCACGGGCCACGATTTCCATAAATATTGGCGTAAAGGTCAGTTTTTCACCTTCGCGCTTTTCAAATGCGTTTTTGTTCTTTTCGCGCCAGTCCCAGATAGCCGTCACGTCAACCTCGATAAATGATTGTACGTGTGCCGATGTCTGTACCGAATCGACCATGTATTTGGAGATCAGCTTGCGCATGCGGTCCATCTCGACAATTTCGTCCTGTCCGTTAACCGATACCGGAGCTTTGACCGGTTGGCTTGGAGCAGCGGCTGGTGTTGAAGCTGGCGCCGGAGTCGCAGCAGGTGCCGGTATTGCGGGAGCTACAGGAGTTGCGGCAGGAGCAGGAGCTGCGGGTTGCGCACTCTCGACAGCCGCCGATGGCTGACTGGCCGGTTGCTGCTTGCGGTTGGCAATGTATTCCAGAATATCGTTTTTGGTTACGCGACCCTCGGCGCCGGTTCCTTTAATGGATTCCAGTTCGGCCATCGAGATGTTTTCCTCGCGGGCAATGTTGCGCACCAACGGAGAGTAAAAACGATCAGTATTGTGAAAATCCTCACGGCTTGCGGCCACGGGAGCAGCCACAAAATCGCGGGCAGCATCAACGGTTTTTTCAACTGCGGCAACAACTTCCGGTGCGGGTGCTGCAGCAGGTTGTGCAGCGGGCGCCTCTACGGCGGCTCCACCTTGGGTCTCAATGATTCCGATGGTCTGCCCTACTTTGACAAGGTCATCCTTCCCGAACAATTTTTCTACAAGGGTTCCCGATACTTCGGAAGGGACCTCACTGTCGACTTTGTCGGTCGCGATTTCCAAAACCGCTTCATCCGCATCGATGTGGTCGCCCACCTCTTTTAACCAGTTGGTAATCGTCGCCTCGGCCACGCTTTCACCCATCTTGGGCAGCTTCAGTTCGTATCTTGCCATTGTATCGAAATAAAAACTAATATAATTTAAAGTAGGAATCCCAAATCTAAAATCTGAAATCTAAAATCTTAAATCCGTATCCAACCAGAGTGCGAAATTAGAAAATTTTATCGGGTTTCAATCGTTGTCGCCGCGTTTTTAGACCATCTGCAATAACTATCGGTGAGCGGCAAAAGTCACCACCTCTCCCCTGTCGTTGCTCGAATCGCTTCCTATCAAATAACCATCGCGCGGATGTACTATTCTAAAGGTCAGGTTTTTGGCTTTCGCCGATAGCATAATCGCCATGATTTGGCCGTAGCTTAATTCATTGGCGTCCAACAATATCCGGGAACCTTCTTTAACTCCGTTCACATGGGTGACACTACTCAGCGAAACCGACAATTTTTCCTCCAAAGCCGCTTTGAGTTCATCGTTTTGCGACATCAGATACCAGGCCGACGGACGCACGACACCGCCCAGCGTATTTTTTTTGGTCAGCGCAAAAACATAGGCGCCGGCCTTCATAAATATGTTAAAAACACGCCCGGACGCGCTTTGTCCGTAGTGCTTGTCGTAAAAATAGGTCATCGCTTCCCTGAAACGGTTTAGGTAACGCGCATCCTTGACGGTGCTTTCGCCCTTGTAATGAATCACCTGGGTGTCGGCAAAATAATAATTGGTGCGGCCCATTTGCAACGCGCGATAGGAAAGGTCGATGTCGTCAGAATACATAAAGCAGTTCTTGTCAAATCCGCCCAAGTTGTCGTAAAGGGATTTTTCCATCAACATAAACGCGCCTACCAGGATATCGGCTTTGCCGGATTGGCCTGGTGTGAGATGGCTGGCGTAGTAGCGGCCAAACCATTTGGATGAAAGCTTGTACAGGCCTGAAATTTTGGTAAAAGCTACCCAGGGCGTCGGGATTCCGCGCTTGGATTCAGGCAGGAAGTTTCCACGGCCGTCAATCAGCTTTACGCCTACAATGCCGGGATTTTCCAGCGAGTCAAAATAGCTGATGGCCTTGGTAAATGTGTCCGGTGCAACAACGGTGTCGGGATTGAGGATACAGACAAGCCTGCCTTTGGCCACGGCAACACCAATATTGTTTCCTTTGGGAAAACCGGAATTTTCAGGATTTTCAATCAGCCGGACGTTTGGAAAATGCTCGCGCACCATGTGGCAACTGTCGTCGGCCGAGGCGTTGTCTACCACAATGATTTCGGCATCCAGACCAGTTGTGGCACGGGTAACGCTGTCCAGACACTGCTGCAAAAACCATCTGACGTTATAATTAAGGATGATGACCGAAAGTTGCATGCCGCTAAGATAGCCCACAATTTGACATTGACAACCCGGTACGCCCAGTGTTGCCTTTGTGGCGCGTTAGCGATTGAGCCTTTGTTGGAGCTCTTTTGCGCAGGGGAACATCCCAGCGGTGTAAAACATACCGCGCAAAAAGCGACTGGCGAAAGCGCGGCCGCCCCGTGATTGCAAAAGCCAGATAAAAGGCCGCAGCGGCAACGCCCAAAAAATTGGTAAGCAGAAAGTTGCTATATTCGCCAAAATTTAAACCATACCAAATGAAAAAAACCTATTTACTATTTACCGCTATCCTGATGACGGGCTTTGCCGGATGTTCAAGCGATGAGTCAAGCAACAACAATGACGGGCCTGGAACGGGCGAATTGGTTCAGCGGATTGAATTTGAATACATTGAAGACGATTATACCGATGCTATAAACTTTACCTACAACGGGAACAAACTCGTAAAAGGGGTTTATACGGATGGGTCAGAAGATCGATTCTTTTACACCGGTGATCGCATTACAAAAATTGAATATGTAACCGGTGGGGAGGTTCAAGCGAGGGAATTGTTCACCTACAATGAGAGTGGCATGCTAACCGAATATCGCTTTCTTGAACTGACGTGGGATTTTGAAGAGCGCTCTACATTTGTTGCTACCGGCGCCAATACAGTATTGGAAACGTATTACAGTGGGTCAATCGACAACGTATCCGAAGATTGGACTGCGGTTTTGACCATGTCAAACGGCGATGTGATTCAAAAGGTGCAATCAGGTATGACACCAACAACTTATACCTATACGTATGACGCCAAAAACAGCCCATTTAAAAATGTGACGGGTTATGGCGCAATTGCCTATGTAGCCGCGGGCGATCACGAGTTTGAAGGATTTGCCAGAAACATCCTTTCTATTCACAACGACACCCAGGACATTGACTACACGGTAAATACATATACCTACAACGCCGACAATTATCCGACAACACTCACCTCATTGGGATATTTTGACGAAAATTCGACGGCTTACACCATGAACGCGACTTTTATTTACCAATAAGTTTCTGCAGACAAACATAAAATCAAGGCCCTCTCGAGGGTCTTTTTTTTTTAAAAAGAAAAGCGCCCCACCGGAGCGCCTGTTCAACCCTTACATTACCTTAATCAACCAATTTGGATGGTGCGTTTGGCTTTTGGCAACGCTTCTTCTTTTTTAGGAAGCGTAAGGCTCAGAATCCCATTTTCATAACGAGCCGTGATGTTTTCATCATTTACGGTTTCAGGCAAGGTAAAGGAGCGCCTAAACGATGAAAAGGAAAACTCACGACGGGTGTATTTGCCTTCTTCAGATTTGTTTTCAGTCTTGAATTCAGACGAAATGGTCAACACGTTCTGATCGACGTCGATATTAAAATCTTCTTTGCTTTTTCCCGGTGCCGATAGTTCAACTTCGTACGAAGTATCAGTTTCACGGATGTTAACGGGCGGAACTGAAATATTAGAGGCACCAACCCAGTCAGGTTTGAAGAATTCGTCCAAAACCGATGGGAAAAACACATTGTTGTTTCGTTTAACGAGTGTCATAATGCGATATTTTAAATTAAACTTTTCGATTAACGACCGCCCATTTTCAATTCCTGTACCAACACAATTCGGTATGTCTTTTTGTCATTTTATCTGACGAATTGTCTCGTGAGATTCTTTTTTAAAGTCTTTTGACTTTCGACTTTTGACTTTCAACTACTTTTGCCGCATGAATTACCTATCGGTTGAAAACGTCTCCAAATCATATGGTGAACGCACACTGTTTGAAAACCTGTCCTTTGGCATCAATAAAGACCAGAAGATTGCCTTTATCGCCAAGAACGGCACCGGCAAAACCACGTTGTTGAACATTATTACGGGAAAAGACGAGCCCGACAGCGGCCAGGTGATCATGCGCAAGGATATGCGGATGGCATTTTTGTCGCAGGTTCCGGATTTAAAAGACGAACTCACCATCGAGGAGAGCATTTTTGCGTCGGATAATGAAACCCTCAAAGTGATCCGCGCCTATGAAAAAGCGTTGGAAAACCCGTCGGATACGGAGGCTTACCAAAAGGCTTTTGACGCCATGGACCGCCACAATGCGTGGGATTTTGAAACCCAGTTCAAGCAAATCCTGTTTAAACTTAAACTGGACAACCTGAACCTCAAGGTCAGGAATTTGTCGGGCGGACAAAAAAAGCGACTGGCGTTGGCCATCATTTTGATCAACCGTCCGGATTTGCTGATTATGGACGAACCCACCAACCACCTGGATCTGGACATGATCGAATGGTTGGAAGATTATTTTGCCGCGGCTCCCATCACCTTGTTTATGGTAACGCACGACCGCTTTTTCCTGGAGCGCGTCTGCAATGAAATCATCGAGCTCGAAAACGGAAAACTCTACCAATACAAAGGGAATTATTCTTATTTCCTGGAAAAAAAGGAGTTGCGCATCGCCAGTGAAAATGCCAGTGTCGACAAGGCTCAAAACCTCTTTGTCAAGGAACTCGAATGGATGCGCAGGCAACCCAAGGCCCGAACGACAAAGTCAAAATCGCGTCAGGATGACTTTTATCTGATCAAGGAAAAAGCCCAGAGCCGCCGCCGTGAAAACGTGCTCGAACTGGAAATCAACATGGAGCGCATGGGCAGTAAAATTGTCGAACTCCACAAATTGGTCAAGCATTTTGGCGACAAAAAAATCCTCGACGGTTTTTCATATGACTTTCAGCGCGGCGATCGCATCGGCATCATTGGCCGCAACGGCACCGGCAAAACTACGTTTTTGAACATTTTGACGGGCGCAACAAAACCCGATGGCGGAAAGGTTGTTGTGGGCGATACGATGAAGATCGGATATTATACCCAGGCTGGAATCGAGGTCAAGCAAGGCCAGAAAGTGATTGATGTGATCAAGGAATTTGGCGAGTATATTCCGCTGATGAAAGGCAGGACGCTGTCGGCCGGACAACTGCTCGAACGGTTTTTGTTCGACAGGAAAAAACAACACGACTTCGTTGAAAAACTATCGGGCGGCGAACTCAAACGACTGTATTTGTGCACGGTTCTGATCCAAAATCCCAACTTCCTGATTCTCGACGAGCCGACCAACGATTTGGACATCGTAACGCTCAACGTGCTCGAGAATTTCCTGATTGATTATCCAGGCTGTTTGGTTGTTGTATCGCACGACCGCTATTTTATGGACAAAATCGTCGATCACCTGTTTGTTTTTCGGGGCGATGGCGTCATCGAGGATTTCCCGGGCAACTACTCGGATTTCCGCACGTATGAAGACAGTGCCGAACCGGCCCGCGAGGATGTGCCCAAGGAAAAGTCAAATTGGAAACAACAGCAATCGACCGGTACCGGCTTGTCATTCAACGAACAAAAGGAGTATCAAAAAATCGAGAAGGAAATCAAGGAACTCGAACAAAAAAAGCGAGAGATTGAGGCGCAGTTTCACGATGTTGGCCTTTCCGCCGATGACATCAACGCCAAATCGGCGCAACTGCAACAAGTGATTGAAACCCTCGAAGCACGCGAACTCCGCTGGATGGAACTCATGGAAAAAATGGAAGGCTGATGCACCTGGTCACCTCGTACATAAAATTCCTTTGGAAGTCCAAAAATGAATATTCGGTTCACTCGCCTTTTGTGTTTGACTTGCTCACACAATGCCTGTACGACCGCACAAATTATCATGATTACGAGTTGCTGGTACGCTATCGGCGGGCACTTCTGGAAAATCAGCAGACGATTGAAGTTACTGATTTTGGCGCGGGATCAAAGGTGTTTAGATCCAACAAACGCCAGGTGTCGGCCATCGCCAAAAATGCGGGGATTTCACGCAACAGGGCCATGCTTCTCTATCGGCTTTCCCGATACTTCAAACCCAATAATTCACTTGAAATAGGCACCTCTTTGGGATTGGCTACCGCTGCACTGGCTTTGGGAAATCCCGACGGAAAAGTGACCACACTCGAAGGTTGCCCGCAAACGGCCGGGGTAGCGCAATCACAGTTTGAACGGTTTAAACTGGAAAACATCAGTTGCCGGATTGGTGAATTTTCGCAGACGCTAAACCTGCCGGATCAAAAGTTCGACTTGGTTTACTTTGACGGAAACCATCAAAAGCAAGCCACATTGGATTATTTCAACCTGCTTTTGCCCACCGCCCACAATGATTCCGTCTGGATTTTTGACGACATTCACTGGTCGACCCCAATGGAAGAAGCCTGGGAATCGATCAAACAAAACCCCAATGTACGGGTGACGATTGACACCTTTCAATGGGGTTTGGTATTTTTCAGGAAAGAGCAGCCCAGGCAGGATTTTGTTATCCGCTGTTGATTGGAATCCGTGATTTACATTAAAAAAAAGACAGCCTTTTGAGCTGTCCTTTTATCAATACGATCAATTATTTTGCGGCGTCCTTGGCGTCTTTGTTTTCATCGCCTTTGGCCGTCATGCGTTCCCAGCGGAATTTAGGTGCGAATTTCACTTTAATCTCGGCTATCTTGCGATTGTCCTCGGGCGATAGTCCTTCTTTTTCAACGGTATTTTTGCGGGCATCCAATGCCTCATACATGGCCTTGATTTCGTCGAGGTCCTCACGCGAATAATTGTCCTGGTTTTTGTCGAATTCGTTGTAGAAATCGTTGTAAACCTTAAGGATGTTGTCTTTGTTTACCCAACTGAAATTGCGGTCGACGCCCACGTTTGCATCACCAAAAAAGCTTTGGCGCAAGTCAGCACGCGGATCGGCTGCAGCCTGGTCAGCTTCAAGTTCAGCAACATACTTGACTTTTAGATCCTCATACTTGGCGCGTTTGTCATCCAGACGCTTTTGCGCAGCCTCGCGGTCTTTCATCGATGCAAGTGCAGCCTCGGCATCGGTAGCGCGACGGGCATACTCGGCTTCAATGGTTTCCCAGTTAGCTTTGGCTTCATCAGCTGAAACATTGGCTACCGAATCGACGTATTTTTCATAACGGTCGACAGTCATTTCGGCCTGTTTTTCTTCTTCACTTTTACAAGAGACAAAGGTTGACGCAAAGACGCCCAGTCCTATCATCAAGAATTTAGTTTTCATAGAATTTGTATTTAGAATTAGTGTAGAACAAATGTATACAGAATTATATTTTATGTCGTTTTTTAGTTAATTATTTATGATAACTTTATTATTTATTGGTTTAAACTGATTTTTATGTAATAATGATATAAATTGACATGGGAATTTTATAACAATTTTTCAAGGCTATGCTGGTACAATTAGGCGCATTGCGTACCTTAGTGCAAAAATTGAATCAATGGCAAAACCCCTGATCCGGATTAAAGGAATTACCCGAAATTTCCAGTTAGGACACGAGACGGTTTACGTCTTGAAAGGCATCGACCTTGAAATCTACAAAGGTGAATATATAGCGCTCATGGGCCCGTCGGGATCCGGCAAATCTACACTGATGAACATTTTGGGATGTCTCGATACGCCCACCGCCGGCGAATATGAACTCAATGGCAAACTGGTAAGCCAGATGGACGACGACGAACTGGCCGACATCCGCAACAAGGAAATTGGGTTTGTCTTTCAGACTTTTAACCTTTTACCCCGAACGACGGCCCTGGACAATGTGGCGCTGCCGATGGTTTACGCCGGCCACGCCAAAAGTGAACGCCATGCCCGCGCCCGCGAGGTATTGACGCAGGTTAACCTGGCCGACCGCATGGATCACCAGCCCAACCAACTTTCAGGTGGTCAGCGTCAAAGGGTGGCCATTGCAAGGGCGTTGGTCAACAAGCCTTCAATCATCCTGGCCGACGAACCTACCGGAAACCTGGACAGCAAGACGTCGGTTGAAATCATGAACCTTTTCAATCAAATTCACTCGCAGGGCAATACGGTTATCCTCGTAACCCATGAGGAGGACATCGCCGCTTATGCACATCGCGTCATCCGACTAAGGGACGGTATCGTGGAGAGCGATAAGGCCAACCTAAAAACGGAACCCATCTCATGAAAATATACACCAAGACAGGCGACAGCGGAACCACCGGACTTTACGGCGGAACCCGCGTCCCTAAGCATCACATACGCATAGAAAGTTACGGAACCATCGACGAACTGAACTCGCACCTCGGCTTGCTGCGAGATCAGGAGATTGATGTTATCCACAAAAAAGTGTTGGCTGAAATCCAGGACAGGCTTTTTACTGCCGGAGCGGTTTTGGCCACGCCTCCTGAAAAGGAAACCCTTAAGAGCGGGCAGTCAAGACTTTCGATAGACCGCGTGGACGAAAAAGACATCCAGCTGCTGGAAAGTGAAATTGACCGCATGGATGCCAGCCTGCCACCCATGACACATTTTGTTTTGCCGGGCGGGCACCCAACGGTGTCATTTTGTCACATTGCGCGCTGTGTCTGCCGCCGGGCCGAACGACTCGCGGTACATCTCAATGACATGGAACCTGTCGACCCTGCCATTTTGCGCTATCTCAACCGGTTGTCAGACTACCTTTTTGTGCTGGCACGGATGTTGACCTCGCAGCTTGGAGCCGATGAGGTCAAGTGGATTCCGCGAAAACCCGAACAATAAATTTTAAGGGTTGCTGCGTCGGAAACCGCCAAAAACCGCGGCAAACGGGACGTTCTTAACTTTGCTTAAAATAAACAGGTTTTTACTTGACTTTTTCAGTTTAAAAATTATTTTTGCATCAAACAAATAAAACGATTAGAGATGTACTGGACATTAGAATTAGCATCGTATTTAAGTGATGCGCCGTGGCCTGCAACCAAAGATGAGTTGATCGACTATGCGATACGAGCAGGCGCTCCCCTTGAAGTGGTAGAGAATCTCCAGTCAATAGAGGATGAGGGCGAAATCTACGAATCGATGGAAGAGATATGGCCCGATTACCCAACCGATGAGGATTATCTCTGGAACGAGGACGAATATTAAAATAGATAATTTCAAATTAAAAGTCTCAGCCGAGGCTTTTTTTTTGCGTAAATTTGCGCACCTTTTTACACAATAAGTTACGACCAAATGAGTCTAATCAATAGCATACTTAAAGCCTTTGTGGGCGACAAATCGCAAAAAGACGTCAAGGCGCTTCAATCGACAGTAGCCAAGATCAAATCGATCGAATCGACACTTTCCGGACTTTCAAACGACGAATTGCGCCAAAAAACGGCCGACTTCAAAGCCCGTATCCGCGAAGCCCGCGCTGAAAAGGACGCACGGATTGCCCAACTCAAAGCCGAAGCCGAAACCACTCAGGACATCGACAAGCGCGAAGATATTTACGCCACGATCGACACCCTGGAAAAAGAGGCTTACGAAATTTCAGAAAAGGTACTCAACGACATCCTTCCCGAGGCTTTTGCCGTGGTCAAGGAAACCGCCCGCCGCTTTAAGGAAAATACCGAGATCAAGGTTTCGGCCACACCGCTGGACCGCGAACTATCGGCTACAAAATCATACATCACCCTTGACGGCGATCAGGCCATCTGGGCCAACTCCTGGAATGCGGCCGGAAAGCAGATTACGTGGGACATGATCCACTACGATGTTCAGCTTATCGGCGGAATCGTGCTGCATCAGGGCAAGATTTCAGAGATGCAGACCGGTGAAGGTAAAACACTTGTGGCGACACTTCCGCTCTACCTGAATGCACTCACCGGAAACGGCGTGCATCTGGTGACCGTCAACGACTACCTCGCCAAGCGCGACAGTTCTTGGAAGGCTCCGCTGTTTGAATTCCACGGCCTTACGGTGGAGTGTATCGACAACTATCAGCCCAATTCAGAAGGGCGCAAAAAAGCTTATGCTGCCGACATTACCTACGGCACCAACAACGAATTCGGATTTGACTACCTGCGCGACAACATGGCCCACACACCGGGCGAACTGGTTCAGCGCAAGCACAATTACGCCATTGTCGACGAGGTTGACTCGGTTTTGATTGACGATGCGCGTACACCGCTGATTATTTCCGGACCGGTTCCGCAGGGCGACCGCCATGAATTCAACGAACTCAAGCCAAAAATTGACAACCTGGTCAACCAGCAACGTCAGCTGGCGAACGGCTTTTTGGCTACGGCCAAGAAACTGATTGCGGAAGGAAATACCAAAGACGGTGGATTCAACCTGCTCCGCGCCTATCGCGCACTGCCCAAAAACAAGGCGCTGATCAAGTTTTTGAGCGAGGAAGGCGTTAAACAAATCCTTCAGAAAACCGAGAATCATTACATGCAGGACAACAACCGCGAAATGCCAAAGGTTGACGAAGCCCTGTTTTTTGTAATCGAAGAGAAAAACAATCAGGTAGAACTCACCGACAACGGAATCAAAATTCTGTCGGCAGATACTGACGAGAACTTCTTTGTCTTGCCTGATATCGGAACTGAAATTGCGCGGATTGAAAGGTTAAACCTGAGCAAGGATGAGGAAGCCGAGCAAAAAGAGCAACTCTTTCAGGATTTCTCGGTCAAGAGCGAACGCATCCACACCCTGACTCAACTTTTAAAAGCTTATACGCTGTTTGAAAAAGACGTCGAATACGTCATCATGGACAACAAAATCATGATCGTTGACGAACAGACAGGCCGTATCATGGAAGGCCGCCGTTATTCGGATGGTCTGCACCAGGCGATAGAAGCCAAGGAGAACGTAAAAATTGAGGCCGCCACCCAGACGTTTGCCACGATTACACTCCAGAACTATTTCAGGATGTATAACAAACTGGCCGGTATGACGGGAACTGCCGTAACCGAGGCCGGTGAATTCTGGCAGATTTACAAACTGGACGTGGTGGAAATCCCAACCAACCGTCCGATGGCCAGAAAAGACCACAACGACCTGATTTACAAAACAGCCCGTGAAAAGTACAATGCCGTCATTGAAGACGTAACCAAACTGTCGCAGGCGGGCCGTCCGGTGCTTATTGGTACCACATCGGTCGAAATCTCGGAGCTTTTGAGCCGAATGCTTAAAATGCGCAACATCCACCACAACGTACTCAACGCCAAACTCCATAAGAAAGAGGCTGAAATTGTTGAAGAAGCCGGCAAACCGGGTGTTGTAACCATTGCGACTAACATGGCTGGCCGTGGTACCGACATCAAGCTTACGCCCGAGGTTAAGGCCGCGGGAGGACTAGCCATCATCGGAACCGAACGACACGATTCACGTCGCGTTGACCGACAGCTTCGCGGACGTGCGGGCCGTCAGGGTGATGTGGGAAGCTCACAATTCTATGTATCGCTCGAGGACAACCTGATGCGTTTGTTTGGATCGGAACGCGTGGCCAAAGTCATGGACCGAATGGGTCTGAAGGAAGGCGAAGTGATTCAGCACTCAATGATGACCAAGTCAATCGAACGGGCGCAGAAAAAAGTGGAAGAAAACAACTTTGGCGTCCGCAAGCGATTGCTGGAATATGACGACGTGATGAATGCCCAGCGTGAAGTGGTTTACAAACGCCGCCGTCACGCGTTGCACGGAGAGCGTCTTAAGGTGGACATTGCCAACATGCTTTACGATACCGCCGAACTCATCGCCACGCAAAACAAACAGTCAAAAGACTTCAGGAATTTTGAGTTTGAACTGATCCGTTACTTCTCGATCACATCGCCCGTAACCGAGCAGGAATTTGACAAACTGACCGAGCTTGAACTGGCCGGGAAAGTGTACAAGGCCGCGATGGCGTACTACACTGAAAAGAACGAGCGCGATGCCCGCGAAGCCTACCCGATCATCAAAAGCGTCTATGAAAATCCCGACAACCGCTATGAGCGCATCGTGGTTCCGTTTAGCGACGGTGTAAAAACGCTTAATGTCGTCACCGATCTTAAACGCGCCTATGAAACAGAAGGCCGTCAGTTGGTGGCTGATTTTGAGAAAAACATCACATTGGCCATCGTTGACGAAGCCTGGAAAAAGCACCTTCGTAAAATGGACGAGCTCAAACAGTCGGTGCAATTGGCTGTTCACGAGCAAAAAGATCCGCTGCTGATCTACAAATTCGAGGCGTTCAACCTGTTCCGTGCCATGCTGGACGATGTCAACAAGGAAGTGATTTCATTCCTGTTTAAAGGCGATTTGCCGCAGCAACAACAAAACATTCAGGAAGCACGCGAAGTTCCTGTCAAGGAAAATTACCAGACCAGCAAGGAAGATGCCGATGGTGGCTCGCCAAGTCCAACGCAGCAGGCCCCTCAGCCCGCACGTCAGGTAACCGAAACCATTGTGCGTGAAATGCCTAAAATAAACCGAAACGACAACGTTACCATCAAGCACGTCATGACCGGTAAGACCGAGACCATGAAGTACAAAAAAGCCGAAGGATTGCTAGCCTCAGGCGAATGGGTTGTGGTTCAATCATAAGAAGTCCCCTAACGGGGATTTTTTTATATTTGGACATGAAAAAAATTCTGCTGTTGCTGTTTCCGGCGCTGATGTTGGCACAACATCCCGCCGACGCGGATGTCAAAAAGCTATACACGGCTTTTCACGATATCGACATTGATTTTTTGTCAGAGCGCATCTGTTCGCCCTATGAGGGAATGGAGCTTTACGCGCGCCTTGACGATTACTTCTTGAACGACAGCCAGAAATTCCGGTACGTCTTTACCAACGCAAAATACAATTACGAAGCCGCACTTTCGATAAATGGAATTGATTATTATCCGGTCAATTTCAGGAATGTCATCCGCATTACGTATTTCCAACCGATTGATGTGGCCGCTACACAGGAGCAACTCAAAGCAAAATTTGCTGCACAATCGATCGTTTATGAGCGGGCGCGCAACAGTTTTTTGATTGTCTACCAAGCCAAAATGCTCACGTGGAACGCGCAGGGCATCTGGAAGTTTGCCATACTTGACCAAACCATCCCCCAAGAAATCACAAACGGATGCCTGCCACAGGATGTCAGATCGCGCCTGGGTCTTCCTTAATAAGAAAAGGGCAGTACATGACCACCCTTTCTTTACCCAAAAAAAACTAAAACAAATTAAAGCTCCGGATTAGCTCCAGGTTTAATTGCAGGGTAAAGTTATTATCCGAATCACGAGGAAACAATACGCAGTTATACGTATTTTTCAGGGAAGATTTTACCCGGATTCAGGATTGCATGAGGATCAAAAAGCTGTTTGATTCCGCGCATCAATGTCAATTCCGGCTCAGAGAATGCAATGGGCATAAACTCTTTTTGTACCCAACCTATTCCATGCTCGCCCGACAACGTACCGCCAAGGGAAACCGTCAGTTCAAAAATTTCCCGTATGCCTTTTGGAACGTCTTCTTTCCAAGCTTTGTCCGACATTTCGCCCTTGACAATGTTTACGTGAAGGTTTCCATCGCCGGCATGGCCGTAACAAACGGAATGAAAACCGTACTTTTGGCCAATCGATTTGATACCTGCCAAAAGCCTGGGGAGTTCGTAGCGCGGCACCACGGTATCCTCTTCCTTGTAGATGGAGTTGGATTTAACGGCTTCGCCCACCGCACGACGCAGTTTCCAAAGCGCGTTTTTCTGGTCGGCGGTATCGGCAAAAAGGATTTCGTCAATTTCAAACTGCGATACGACGTCGGCAATTTTTTCCGCCTCCTGCATCAAAACTTCCGGATAGTTTCCGTCTACTTCAATCAGTAAATGCGCGGCAATCCCATCGCCTATCGACAGGTTGACGCCATCCACAAAACGCAGCGTCCAATCAATGGCATCGCGTTCCATAAATTCTAACGCACTTGGAACGATTCCGGCGTGAAATATTTTGGCGACTGCCTCGCACGCCTGTTCAGCCTTGTAAAACGGAACCAGCATCAGTACGTCATGCGCGGGAGCAGGCCAAAGTTTCAGGACGATTTTGGTGATGATACCCAACGTTCCCTCGGAGCCCGTCATCAGTTGCGTCAGGTTGTAACCGGTTGAATTTTTAAGCGTATTGGCTCCCGTCCAGATAATGTCGCCGGTAGGCAAAACTACTTCCAGATTGAGCACGTAATCCTTGGTGACACCGTATTTTACCGCGCGCGCACCGCCTGAATTTTCGGCTACGTTGCCGCCAATAAAACAACTTCCCTGACTGCTTGGATCGGGCGGATAAAAAAGTCCGTGACCGGCAACGGCTTCACGCAGTACTTGGGTAATGACACCAGGCTCGGTCGTGACCTGAAGATTTTGCGTGTCAATTGAAAGAATCTTGTCAAACCGCTCCATCGACAACCCTATTCCACCTTTGACGCAAAGTGCGCCGCCGCTAAGCCCGGTGCGTCCGCCAATCGGGGTAACCGGAATTTTAAGTGAATTGGCCAATTTCATGATTTGTGCAATCTCATCGGCAGTTGCCGGCTTGACAACCACTAATGGCGGGAACATCAAATCCTCTGTTTCGTCATGCGCGTAACGATCGAGTGTTTCAGCATCCTGAAAAACAAACGAGGGCCCGACAATGTTGCAAAGCGACTGGAAAATATCAGGTGTGATAGCAGTTGGATTCATAGCGATAGAAAGTTCAAAAATAGCACTTTTGACCATAACCCGACGGTGCGCAAACTGCTCCGTTTTTGCGTATTTTTACAGGCGATGGCAAAAAGTCCTAAATCGTCGGCGCTAACTGAAATGCACGGCATCGTTCCTCCCGATGCGGTAAGCCGTCATGCGGTGCAAAAAGCGCTCGCGAAAAAACGCGTTCCTGATACCGCCGAACTGATTGACGGAATCCTCAAGGGAAACATCACCCTGCTGAGCCGCGCCATCACCCTGATTGAAAGCACGAACCCCGCGCACGAACCACAGGCGTCGGAGGTTGTAAATGCCTGCCTGGCCCATGCCGGAAAAAGCGTCCGAATTGGCGTGACCGGTGTTCCGGGCGTGGGAAAAAGCACATTTATCGAGGCTTTTGGAAAACACCTCACGCAGCGCGGTCACAAGGTAGCCGTCCTGGCCGTCGACCCGAGCAGCACGCTTTCACACGGCAGTATTCTGGGCGACAAAACCCGGATGGAAGAGCTCGTGAAAGATCCAAACGCCTATATCAGGCCATCGGCATCAGGTGAGACTTTGGGCGGTGTGGCCCGAAAAACGCGCGAAACCATTACACTGTGCGAGGCTGCCGGATTTGACTACATCATCATTGAAACGGTTGGCGTAGGGCAAAGCGAAACCGCCGTCCACAGCATGGTCGATTTTTTTCTTTTGCTTAAAATTTCAGGCGCGGGCGACGAGTTGCAAGGCATCAAAAGAGGTATCATGGAAATGGCCGATGCGATTGCCATCAACAAGGCCGACGGTGACAACCTTAAAAAAGCGCGTCTGGCCAAAACCGAGTTCAACCGCGCCCTTCACCTTTTTCCGCCAAAACCATCGGGATGGACACCAACAGCCGTTACCTGCAGTGCCATCACCCACGACGGCATCGCTGACCTTTATGATTTGATAGGAAAGTATTTTTCGCAAACCAGGGAAAACGGCTATTTTGACATCCGCCGCAGCGAACAAAACCATTACTGGCTTGCCGAAACCATCGACAACAGGCTAAAAAGCGCCTTCTATCAGGATGAGACGGTGAAGGAAAAAATGGACGAATTGCAAAAAGAGGTCACGATAGGTAAACTATCACCTTTTACTGCGGCGCAACAACTGCTATCGCTGTATTTTTCAAAACGTTGACTAGTCTTCGTAACGGGTAATTTCGCGATCGTAAAAATTGTTGGCTTCCTCGATCAGGCCTTCCATTACTTGATTCAATTCGGCTTCGTCAATATCCTCGGCCTCTTCTAAAAATTCTACCTCGTCATTGGCCAGGTTAATGATAAACCGCGGATAATCCAGGTGGATTACAAAAATATCATCGGGAAAGTCAGTGTTGTCACCCAGTAAAAATTTAGGAAGTTCCATGATTTTATGCGTTAGCGGTCAGATGCAAGGATTGACCGTTTGGTTAATTTTTCAAAACGAATATACAAAAATACCGCGGCTGCCGTGAGCCCGGCCAAAAGTCCAATCCACACCCCGACCGCTTTTAGCTCGGTGTATTTTCCGAGGTAGTACGATATGGGAAACCCGATGATCCAGTAGGCGACAAAGGTGATGTACATGGGGATTTTAACGTCCTGCAATCCGCGAAGTGCACCCAGAACGACTACCTGAACACCGTCAGAAATCTGGAAGATGGCCGCCACGACCAGAAGTTTGGCAGCAATTTCAACCACTTCACGGTTTTCGAGGAGATGATCGGCCTTGTCCAGATTGAGGAAAAACTCAGGAAGTACCTGATGGAACGCGATAAACAGCACGGCAAAAACGGTTTCGATGAGGATGACCATCAAAAAGATAGACCGCGCCACAACCACCAGGTGTCGATAATCATTCAGACCGCGTTGGTTACTGACGCGAATCATGCCCGTAACGCTCAAGCCGGACGCAAACATAAATGTCACCGTGGCCAGGCTGAGCGCGATTTCATTGGCCGCCTGACTCGTCTTTCCGATAGAACCGCAAAGCCAGACCGAAGCGGTGAACAACACCACCTCGAACATCATTTGCAGCGCCGACGGAAACCCAAGGTTCACAATCTTTGACGCAAGCGCCCGCTTGAAAGTCATGGCGTACAAACCTTCAAAAAACGGTTTGAGTTTGTGGTTGTACGACAAGATCAGGTGTAGGAATATCACCATCAGTATCCGCGAAATCAGCGATCCCAGCGCAGCTCCTTCAACGCCGTATTCCGGGATAATCCAGAATCCGTAAATGAGGGCGTAATTTATGGGTACGTGGATGATGTTGCCCAGAATGATGGCGTACATCGAATACTTGGTCATCGACATGCCATCGGCAAACTGCTTATAACCCTGATACATGACCACGGGAATCAGGGAAAGCGCAATCCAATCAAGATACGGTCGTGCGAGTACAATCACATCGGCCGGCTGGCCCATTGTCGACAGTAGCGGCTTACACAAAAAAACCGCGAGAAAAAGCAAAATTCCCAGTCCGGTGCACAGCAAAAGTCCGTGGTGAAAAATTGACCGAACACGGGCCTTGTCATTGGCGGCATCGGCCTCGCCTACAAGCGGTGTGATGGCGGTCGAAAATCCGACGCCCAGGGAAAGCGCTACAAAAAAGAAGCTGTTACCCAAAGACACAGCAGCCAGTGCGGCCGGACCGAGTTGGCCTACCATCAGTTTGTCGACTATTCCTATAAGCGTGTGGCCCAGCATGCCCAGGATGACGGGATACGCCAAGCGGAAATTGGCCGGGAATTCGTAGAAATATTTTTTGAGATTCACCGCGCAAAGGTAATGTTTACGCCTGCCATCTGCCTAAAAAAAATGAGGTTGCCCTGTTATCAAATTTTAAAAACATAAATTCTTGTAGGAATTGTGTAAGACGCTGGTAAAACTGCGAGCCTAATTTTGCCTTAACAAACCAAGTTAAATCAATTGCAATGAAAACATCGATTAAATTAAAAGGACTTTTTACATTGGCTGCAGCCTTATTTTTTACGGCGGCAAGCGCACAGGACATCCCGACTCCTGTTGAGAATTACGATCAGGGGTTCCGCCTGGGATTTGGTATTAGCGCAGGAGCCATGACCGACGATTTGTATGACTTTGCCTTAGGTGGGGATGTTCGCCTTCAGTACGACTTTTCAAAAAGAACGTCGATTACGCTGACCACCGGATTCACCAATTTGTTTATTGGCGATGACGTAAAAGACCTTGGGTTTATTCCGGCCAAAGCTGGTTTTAAGGTATTTTGGTGGGAAGACAGTTTTTACGCCCAGGTAGAAGCTGGTGCGGCGTTCCCGGTCACGAACGACTACAGCGGACGCGTCGACAACTCACTGCTTTTGTCGCCAACCATTGGATGGGCCAATGAATATATTGATTTGAGCCTTCGCTACGAACATTATACTGATTTTCCAACGGCCGACGGTGGCACTGGTGTAGGCCAGGTTGCCCTGCGACTCGCTTACGGATTCCGTCTTTAAAATCAAGCCCTCCGGGGCTTTTTTTTATTCTGATTCCAGATCGCGGCGGTAATGCGCGATATTGTCCCGAACCTCATCGTCGAGTTCAGGATATGAAAATGCGTATTGCTCAAGCGACTCGAGAATGATTTTCCCCACAATGTATCGCGCCAACGGTTTGTCGTCGGCCGGAACAATAAACCACGGGGCGTGTGTGTGCGAGGTTCTCGACAACAAATCCTCATAACAGGATATGTAGCTGTCCCAAAGTCCGCGTTCGCGCAAATCGCCGGGCGAGAATTTCCAGTTGTGTTTTTCCTCGTCCAATCGGCGCAAAAGACGTTGGCGTTGCTCTTCCTTGCCAAGGTTTAAAAAGAATTTCAGCACAATGGTGCCGTTTTGCGCCAAATGTCTTTCAAAATGGTTGATGGACTCAAAGCGCGAATCCCAAAATGCATCATCAATCTGATCGACACTTTCAATTCCGGGAATATTTTCATTGAGGATATAATCCGGATGCACGCGCGTTACCAATACATTTTCATAATGCGTCCGGTTAAAGACGGCAAACTTTCCCTTTTCAGGAAGCGCCAGATAGTGCCGCCACATATAATCGTGCTCGAGTTCAGCACTGGTAGGCGTTTTAAAACTATGGACGACAATCCCGCGGACGTTGAGTTCCTTAAAAACCTCGCGGATCAAGCTGTCCTTGCCGGCGGTGTCCATTCCCTGAAGACAGATGAGTACCGCATAACGATTGTGCGAATACATCTTGTCCTGAATTTTGGCCAGCTTTTTTTGGACTTTGTCCAGCCATTCCTCAACAATTTCTTCATCAAATGAATCGCGGAAACGCGTGGGCCACTGCGAAAGATTTACACGCCCCGAAGCGAGAAACTCGTTAACCGAAAAGTTTTCCATAGTTTTAGGTTTTGATAAAGATAGTTAATGTTATGAAACAGATCCTGTTTGAATTGTTTTTGCAACTGACCGGCGTCGGATCGGCATCGGGACTGGTGTACGATCAGGCGAATCTATACCTGATTTCTGACAACAGCACGTTTTTGTACCGATATGATGTTAATCAAAAGCAACTGGATTCCATCGCCATCGACGCGCTTCCCGCCGCAAATCTGGCCAAGCCTGCCAAACCGGATTTTGAAGCCATCGCCATAAATGACGGGAACCTTTACGCCATCGGATCGGGTTCAACCCCAAACCGGCAACGCATGGCCGTCGTCAACCTTAAAACCAATGATTTTTCAATTGCCGATATGAGCGCCTTTTACGCCAAACTCAAAAAAACGGCAAACCTGACGGACGATCAGTTTAATCTTGAAGGATTGGTTTTTACCCAGACGAGCGTTTTGTTGTTTCAGCGCGGAAACGGAACCGGCCGGGCCAATGGCGTTTTTGTGGCCGACGGGCTTGGTGCCGATGCCGATGTATCCTACCATCCCGTTGACTTGCCTTCGATTGGCGGTGTGCCATCATCCTTTACCGATGCAACTATGGCGAATGGACGACTTTTTGTGCTCGCGTCGGCCGAGGCTTCAAACTCCACATATCTGGATGGTGAAGTGGCCGGAAGCCTGATTGCCGAACTCGACATAAGGACGTTTCAACTTAAAAAGCACCTGATCTTGCCCGGCGTCAAAAAGTTTGAAGGCCTTGCATGCGCCCATCAAAATGGCAAGAAATTTAGCTTCTACCTATGTGAAGATGCCGATTCCAGCGTGCTTCAGTCAGAAATATATCGGCTTGACATAAAATTTTAATTCAAATATTTAGGCTGAATATCAACAGGTTGCGCAAAATCGTTACAAATTTACCAAGCTTTTTTAAACGCGATCCCAACCATTTTAAAAAGATGGGTATCTTACCTTAAAACCTCCCGACAGTGATAAGTGAAATCCTGGTGTTAAACTGCAAAAAGATGCAACGCGACGCACAACGCAAGGTGTACGAGCTGCTCTCGCCGCGTTTATACCGCACTTGCCGCCGCTATTTAAAACATGAGGAGGACATTGAGGAAGCGCTGGCCGACACTTTCTTTATCATTTTTACCAAAATCGATCAACTTAAGGACAATGCCGTATTTGAAGGTTGGGCTCGCCGGATAGCCGTGAACCAATGCCTGCAGATGCTGCGCCGAAAAGTGAATTTCAATTTGTATCTGGACGATGTTTCGCACAAGGTTCAGCCCGCGGTTGACGCCATCGACCATCTGGCCGAAGAAGACCTGATGGGACTGCTGACCAAAATTCCCGCCGGATGCCGCACCGTTTTTAACCTTTATGTAATTGAAGGTTATTCACACAAGGAAATCGCGCAGATGTTGCAGGTGTCAGAAGGCACTTCAAAATCACAACTCAACGCAGCAAAAACACGCCTTAAGGATTTGGTCAACCAACTGTATTACGCAAAAGCAAGATGAAAATAAATCCACAGGACCGGTTTGAAGAGCGCTTTAGGAATGCGGCGCAACACGACGAGGAAACTTTTCCGCAAATGGAAAACGTTTGGGATCGCGTGGAGGCCAAACTCGATCAGGAGCGTTTGACTACGCAAAAGTCGATGTGGAAAAGATGGGCCATCGCGGCATCGGTTTTACTGGTGGCTACCGTAGGATACCAGATTTTCAATACCAACGAGACGCCGGCCTCACAAACGGTAGAGGTTGCAGTCCCGGAAATCATGGCGCCGCGTCCGGTTCCAGCCGCCGATTCATCTCCCGAAATAAAACCTGAAGCCAGCGCCATTTTGCAACGTCAGGTTGTTGAGCAAACTCCCGTGGCCGTTGCCGTAGCCGATGCCCTGCCCGCTGCGGTTGATGGCTACGAAACCGACGAGCCTCAGCCACCGATAATGACACACGAAGCCAAACGCGAAGACGATGAAATGGCTACCCAGATTTTTTCGGCGCGGGGCGTCAAACGCGTTCCGGCTGCACCTGAAGCCAAAAAGCACGATCCGCTTTACGTGCTCGACGGAAAAGTAAGTACGCGGGCGGAGGCGGAGGCTGTTGCCGATCCGGGAACCGTGGTCAAACTGGAAAATCCGCTGTATATCATCAACGGACAGGAATACACTGAAAAAGAAATGTTTGGTCCGGAGCCTACCAGTCCGTATGCGCCGCTGGACCAACAGGACATCGAGTCAATTTCCATACTGCAGGGGAAAGAGGCTACCGATGCGTATGGCCGAAAAGGCCGGAAAGGTGTGGTGATCATCACGACCAAAACGGGAAAGCCAAAACCTAAAAAGGCTCCGTAAAACCATTTTACAACTTAAAATTTTTAGTCATGAAAAAGCTTATCCTTATTTCATTTGGCCTCGCCATGCTTTTATTTCTGGGCTCGGCAAACGTAAATCCCACGGTTACCATCACCGGAATCGTCAGCGATGCCACCGGACCAATCCCGGGCGCGAACGTTGTCGAAAAAGGCACAACCAATGGCGTCCAAACCAACATCGACGGCCGCTATTCCATCAAAACGCAAAAAGGAGCCACCCTGGTTTTCTCGTTTGTCGGATTAAAATCCAAATCCGTCAAGGTGAACAACCAAAAAGTCATCAACGTAGTTCTTGAACAAAGTGCGACCATTAGTGAAGTGGTGACAACCGGAGCGCTTGGCATCAAAAAGAAAGAGATTCATTCAATGGATGCGCTTAAAGGCAGAGTGGCCGGTGTTTCGCTTTCAGAGCAAAAGCAGCCAAATATCTACCGTGACCGGAATTTCGTCCCAACAACCAATAACGAAGACTACGGAAGCTTTGTCGAAAACCAGTTTGAAACGCCCAAAACCGCGCCGCTTTCAACCTTTTCCATCGATGTGGACAATGCGTCGTACACCAACATCAGGCGTTTTATCAACAACGGGCAAAAGGTTCCAAAAGATGCCGTCCGGGTGGAGGAAATGGTCAACTTTTTCAAATACGATTATCCACAGCCAAAGTCACATCCGTTTTCAATTACAACCAATTACACTGATTGTCCATGGAATGACAAACACAAACTGGTGCGCATCGGCCTTCAGGGAAAAATCACCGACATCGACAACCTTCCAGCGTCAAACCTGGTGTTTTTGATAGATGTTTCAGGATCGATGGGTGCGCAGAACAAGTTGCCGCTTTTGGTGGAGTCGATGAAAATTCTGGTCAACCAAATGCGCGCCACCGACAAGGTATCGATTGTGGTTTATGCCGGTGCGGCCGGAATGGTGCTCCCTCCTACGCCCGGAACGGAAAAGCAAACCATTGTTGAAGCCCTCTCGCGTTTGTCGGCGGGCGGAAGCACAGCAGGTGGCGCAGGAATTGAACTGGCCTATAAAACGGCTCAGGAGAACTTTATCAAGGGCGGGAACAACCGCGTCATTTTGGCCACCGACGGCGATTTCAACGTGGGCGCATCGTCAAACAACGACATGGAAAAGTTGATTGAAGAAAAGCGCAAATCCGGGGTTTTCCTCACCGTTCTGGGCTACGGAATGGGCAATTACAAAGACAGCAAAATGGAAATTCTGGCCAACAAGGGCAACGGGAATTACGCCTATATCGACAACCTTCAGGAAGCCAACCGCTTTTTGGGCAAGGAGTTCAAGGGATCGATGTTTGCCATTGCAAAAGATGTCAAAATCCAGGTTGAATTTAATCCTTCACATGTAAAGGCGTATCGCCTGATTGGTTACGAAAACCGCAAACTGCGTCCTGAAGATTTTACAAATGACGCCATTGACGCCGGCGAACTGGGCAGCGGCCACACGGTCACGGCGCTTTATGAAGTGATTCCGGCCGCTGTTGAATCAAAGTTTTACAATGAACCCGGAAATCTGAAATATTCGACGCCTGCGGTTAAATCCGGGTATGCCGACGAACTCGCTACGGTAAAATTCCGTTACAAGGCACCCGACGGCGACAAAAGCAAGGAAATCGTCCACACTGTTGCAAAACAGGCCGAATCGCTTGCTGCCGCAGGAGAGGACACGCGGTTTGCAGCGGCCGTGGCCTGGTTTGGACTGAGCTTACGGGAAAGCAAACTGATCGCCGAAAATTCAAAAATAAAAATCCGGGAGCTGGCACAATCAGGCGCACAAAAGGACACCGACGGATACCGCGCCGAATTCATCAGGCTGCTGGATGCTTCGTTGTAAATTGGGTTGGAAAAGGATGGCTTAGGCTGTCCTTTTTTACTTTTCGATCTCGCGCAGGTTTTCCATCTTTTTCATTTCGAGGAAACCTTTGATGTCCTCAAAATGTTCGCGGACGCGCTTTTGACCAAATTCAAAAACCTTTTTGGCGAGTCCGTCCAGAAAGTCCCGGTCGTGCGACACCAGAATCAGCGTGCCGTCAAAATCATTGAGGGCTTCCTTAATGATGTCCTTGGTTTTCATATCGAGGTGGTTGGTAGGTTCGTCGAGAATCAGCACGTTAACCGGTTCCAATAGCAGTTTTACCATCGCCAGACGGGTTTTCTCACCACCGGAGAGCACTTTTACTTTTTTGTGGATGTCATCGCCACCAAACATAAACGCACCCAGAATATTCTTGATTTGCGTGCGGATGTCGCCAAAGGCAATGCGGTCGACCGTTTCAAAAACAGTTAATTCGCCGTCGAGCAAGGAAGCCTGGTTTTGCGCAAAATAGCCCACTTTTACGTTGTGGCCAATTTCGACAGTTCCGGATTCCGGCTGGATTTCTTTCATGATGGCTTTGATCATGGTTGATTTTCCCTCGCCGTTTTTACCCACAAAAGCCACTTTTTGCCCGCGTTCAATCACCAAGTTGGCATCTTTAAAAACGACGTGATCGCCGTATTGTTTGCACAGATCAGTCACCACAACCGGATACTGCCCGGACCGCGGCGACGGCGGAAACTTAAGGCGCAGCGCCGATGTATCCACTTCATCAACCTCGACCAATTCCAGCTTTTCGAGCATCTTGACCCGCGACTGCACCTGAAGCGTTTTGGAATACGTTCCCTTGAACCGCTCGATAAACTCGGTGGTTTCGGCAATCATCTTTTGCTGTTCCTCATAAGCCTTTTGCTGGTGCGCGCGACGGTCCTTGCGCAATTCCAGATAATGCGAGTACTTGGCCTTGTAGTCGTAAATGCGGCCCATGGTCACCTCGATGGTGCGGTTGGTGATGTTGTCAACAAAGGCGCGGTCGTGCGATATGACAATCACCGCCTTGGCCTGAGTCACCAAAAAATCCTCGAGCCACTGGATCGATTCGATGTCCATGTGGTTGGTGGGCTCGTCGAGCAAAATCAGGTCAGGCTGTTGCAAAAGGATTTTGGCCAGTTCGATACGCATCCGCCATCCGCCGGAAAACTCTGAGGTTGGCCGCGCGAAATCTTCGCGTTCAAACCCTAGTCCCTTGAGCACTTTTTCCACCTCGGCCTCGTAATTCACTTCCTCGATCGAGTAGAATTTTTCGCTGAGTTCCGATACGCGCTCAATCAGTTTCATGTAATCGTCGCTTTCGTAATCAGTCCGGACGGTAAGCTGTTCGTTAAGCGCATCGATTTCCGATTTCATTTTGAAAATGTCGGCAAAAGCCTTTGACGTCTCCTCAAAAACGGTGGCGTCGTCCTGGGTGAGCAGGTGTTGCGGCAAATAGGCGATCACCGCATCCTTTGGCGCCGAAACCGCTCCCGACGACGGCTTGTTGACGCCGGCAATTATTTTTAACAGCGTCGATTTGCCCGCGCCGTTTTTGCCCATAAGGGCGATTTTGTCGTTCTCGTTGATGGAAAAAGTAACGTCGCTAAAAAGCGTGGTGCCTCCAAAATGTACGGCTATGTCGTTGACGGTGATCATCGGGTAATTTTTTGAAGCGGCAAAGATAGTTCATGAATCAGGAATTTCGATTTAAAGTTTTGCGGTTTAATGAACGTAAACAATTTGCAACCGTTGCGCTTCAAGTCCTACCTTTGCAACATGCCGCTTATTGATTACAGCAACTTTCTCAACAAAATGCTGCTTAAACCCAAGTACAAAAAGGAGTTTAAGCACGCCAAAAAATCCTACCTGAGGCGGGTGCGTTGGGCGGTGACCCTTTTTTACTTTGGCATGGGATACGCATTTTCATCCTGGGCCAGCCGCATCCCGGATATCAAACAAAACCTCAGCCTGACCGAGGCTGAACTGGGCACCATTTTGTTTGCCATTCCCATCGGCCAGTTGATTGCGTTGCCCATATCGGCGCGAACGGTCATCAAATATGGAAGCATCAAGGTTTCGATTGTGTCACTTTTATTATATGCCGTCGCGCTTTGCAGCCTGGGATTTTCACAAGCGCCCTGGCAACTGGGACTTGCCCTGGTCTTTTTTGGCATCGCCGGAAATTTTTGCAACATAGCGGTCAACACGCAGGGAGTTTATGCCGAAGGGCTTTTCCCAAAACCCATCATGGGATCGTTTCACGGATCGTGGAGCCTGGCCGGATTTTTTGGCGCGCTCACCGGAATGGGTATGAACGCACTTGGATTTTCGCCCGCCATCCACTTTGTGTTCACCGCACTGGTCGTGTTGCTCATCGTGGTGACAAACCGGAAATTTCTGGTCAAGGCCAAGCCGCGGGTACAGCAAAGCAGCATGGGATTCTGGCAGGCGTTTACGGGAGTTTTGCCCTGGCTGGGCATCATTGCATTTTGTTGTCGAACCAGCGAGGGCGTGATGTACGACTGGAGCGGCGTTTATTTTCAGGAAGTTGTAAAAGCGCCCGGCGCACTGGCGCTGCTTGGTTTCTCGGCGTTTATGATCACCATGACGTGCGGCAGGTTTTTGTCGGATGTGTTGGTGGCGAGGTATGGCCGGCGAAAAATTTTACTTGTAAGTGGTGTGACTGTATCCGTGGGATTGGCGCTGTCTGTGATGTTTCCCGTTCTGGTGCCGGCCACCCTGGCGTTTATGCTGGTGGGAATCGGTGTGTCGATGATATTCCCGATTGTGTTCAGTATCGCAGGATCTGATCCAAACGTCCCAACAAGTGCGGCGCTTACCGTCGTGACCAGCATCAGCTTTTTGGGATTTCTCACCGGTCCGCCGGTTATCGGTTATATCGCCCAGGAAACCAGCCTGCGGCATTCATTTGCGTTTGTGGCATGTTTTGGCGTGCTGATATCCATCCTGGTGTGGCTGGTCAAACGAATCCGCTAGGAATCTTGCTTTAAAAAATTTTCGATGATATTGTTGGCGCGGATCACATCGTCTCCCTCCACAAACAAATCAACGTCAAGCGCTACAAATCCGGCCAGCCTGCCTGACTCGATATGATCGCGAACCCGGACCGCAATGCCGCTGTCTTCCAACAACTGGCGGACGGCCTGCACCATGATTTCGCTTCCTGAAAATACCTTGACCAATGCCATTATTCGTCGTAAAATGAAAACCACTGCGGTTCGACCATCACCTTGTCGGCCATGATTTCCACGCGTTCAGTATCTTCGGTCATGGTAAAAATCCGCTGTGTTTTGTCGATGCTGGAAAAAAGGCGCAACACCACGGCATCCTGACGGTTTTTAAACATCACATCGGCATCGTCCAACGCAAAAATTTTGATGGTATTGATGTTGAATCCCGCCGACGAAAAAACCGCATTGATCCGCGAAGGCGTGCCCACCAAAATGTCGAGCCCGAGGGAAATCATGTTTTTGTCGTAGTCGATATCGCCCTTGTCATGCGTTCCCAGTACGCGAAGGTCGGTGTATTGCCCCAATTGTTTTAAAAGCGCCACAAACTCCAACACGTCTTCACGGCTGTTGACCAAAACCAGCGCACGGGTACTCTCGCCTACCGGACGCTCCAGCCGCTGAATAATGCCCATGGCGAGCGCGGTTGACTTTCCGGAACCTCCGGGTGCCAGGATGCAACAGTCGGCGCCGCTTTTAAGAACCGGGAAAACCGATTGTTCCAGTTCATTGGCTTCTATCAGTCCGACTTCATTTAGCGCGCGCTTTAAATCGGGATTTATTTTTTTTAGTTCCATGGGATTATTTTGATGCAAAAAGCCTGACGTCCTGTTCTGAAATTTCGGCACCGCCCAATATGATCAGCCGTTCGACCACGTTGCGAAGTTCGCGAATATTGCCCGTCCAGTCGTAATCCTTGAGCAAATCGATGGCCGCAGCCGAGAATTTCTTTACAGCCGACCCTTGTTCGGCAGCGATCATCTCGGTAAAATGCGAAACCAACAGCGGAATGTCTTCACGGCGTTCGTTTAGCGCGGGAACCTTGATAAGGATGACGGCCAGTCGGTGGTAAAGATCTTCGCGAAAACGGCCCTGGGCAATTTCTTCCTGCAGGTTTTTGTTTGTGGCAGCAATCACGCGCACATTGACCTTGATGTCTTTGTCGGCTCCCACCCGCTGAATCATGTTTTCTTGGAGCACGCGCAAAACTTTGGCTTGCGCCGACAGGCTCATATCGCCTACCTCATCCAGAAAAATCGTCCCGCCATCGGCAGCTTCAAACTTTCCGGCGCGATCTTTTACGGCCGATGTAAACGCGCCCTTGACGTGGCCAAAAAGCTCGCTCTCGATGAGTTCGGTAGGAATGGCCGCGCAATTCACCTCGATAAGTGGTGCCGATGCGCGCTGACTTTTTTCGTGCAACTGATGCGCCACGAGCTCCTTTCCGGTTCCGTTTGGCCCGGTGATGAGTACGCGTGCCTCGGTGGGCGCCACCTTGTCGATCATGGTTTTGATTTGGTTGATAGGCTCGCTCTCACCTATCATCTCGTACATTTTGCTAACTTTTTTGCGCAGGGTTTTATTTTCAACCACCAGCTGCTTTTTGTCGAGCGCGTTGCGTACGGTATTTAAAAGGCGGTTCAGGTCAGGCGGTTTCGAGATATAGTCAAAAGCGCCCAGCCTCATGGTATTGATGGCCGTTTCCATGTCGCCGTGGCCGGAAATCATGACCATGGGAATCTCGGGTTTGATTTTCTTGACCGCTTCCAAAAGTTCCACACCGTCCATTTTAGGCATTTTGATGTCGCATAAAACCAAATCATAATCAACTGATTTGATCTTTTCAAAACCCGAAACTCCGTCCTCAGCTTCTTCTACGACATAAGCATCGCTTTCCTCGGTCAGGATTTTGGTGAGCACCCGCCGGATGGAGGCTTCGTCTTCAATGATCAATATTCTGGGCATGTTCGTTTGATTTTGTAGTAAAACGTCTTAATATTTGATCCATTTGATCAGTTCGCGGTACGACGGTTTCTTGCCGTACATCAAAATCCCCACGCGGTAAATCCTCGCGGCAAACCAGACAACGCCCAGGAACGTAGCAAACAATATCGCCATCGACAACAGCACTTGCCAGATTGGGACGCCAAAAGGAATGCGCATCAGCATCACGATAGGCGACGTAAACGGAATCATCGAAAAGACCGTGGCCACCGTGCCGTGCGGATCGTTGATAACGGTAAAGAAGCCAACGTAAACACCCAGCATAAGCGGCATGATGATCGGGAGCAAAAACTGCTGCGAATCAGTTTCGTTGTCAACCGCGGCACCGATGGCGGCGTAAAGCGAACTGTACAAAAAGTATCCGCCGATAAAAAACACGATAAACGAGGTAATCATCAGCGCGATGGGAAGTTCCCAAAGTTCGGCCACGTAAAGTGCAAGGTCGCCCGATTCCTTTTGCGCGGCGGCAAGGGTTTCAGGCGATACGGTTTGCGTCGAATCGATGCCCAAAAGCGCCGACCCGGCAAACATCATCCCAAGTCCAATGACGGCCCAGATAAAAAACTGCAGCACACCGGCCAGCGACGTCCCGACGATTTTGCCCATCATCAGGTGAAAAGGCTTGACCGATGAAATGATGATTTCGACAATCCGGTTGGTTTTTTCCTCGATGACCGATCGCATCACCATATTGCCGTAAATGATGATGAACATCATGATCAGGTAGCCAAATGCGCCACCAATCGCAATCTTGATTTCGTTGAGTCCTTTAAGGCTTTGCTCGCCCGAGGCCTTTTCCAGCTTGAGGTCGACATTGGCCTGGGCGCGATGGATAAGCGCCGTATCCAGGCTGGCCTTTTGGTAGTTTTGATGCGTGAGTTTGTTGGCGATGGTATTTTCAACCGATGCTATAAAGCCGATTCCCGGGCTGTCGTCGGAAATGTATCGGATTTGCGATTCGAGCGACTTGGCATCGGCGGTTTTTGGAATGTACAAGACACCCTCATAACGCGACTCGGCCACGTCCTTGCGCAAAACTTCGAGCGGTGTCTGCGACCTATCCGCGTAAGCGTATTCCTCATTGCTGACAAAATCCTGGAAGAAAAGTCCGGTCTCGTCGTGGATGGCTACCTGACGCACATCAGCCTTAAGCGTGGCCAGATACGTGATGAGCGCCACAACACCGGCCAGGATAAGCGGGCTTAAAAACGTCATGACGATAAACGACTTATTGCGGACTTTTGACAGGAATTCGCGTTTGATGATAAGCGGAAGTACACTCATATTTTTAGATTACGGCTGTTTTTTAAAGGAACCGATGATTTTTTTAAACACGCTGACAATACCCACAATGACAGCGCCTGCAATTAGCCCGATGGCAAATTCCTTGACAATCGACGGAATTCCCGGCAGCAAATGATGGAAGAAATCAATGTTGTGGACAAAGATCCCGCCCGACACCAAAAGCAGGGCAAGCGTCCCGATGACGGCCAGGCCTTTGATGATCCACGGCAGCGCGGCCACCAAAAAGCCTCCAAATTTAGCCCGGAAACTTTTGGAAGATGCATTTTTCATCAGTTTATAACCGGCGTCATCCATGCGCACAATAAGCGCCACAATGCCGTAAACGCCCACGGTGGCAATGAGCGCCACAACCGATACGGTAAGGATTTGCGTGATCATTGGCTTGTCGAGAACCGCGCCCAGGGCAATGATGACAATCTCGACCGAGAGGATAAAATCAGTGGTGATGGCTGATTTGATTTTGGCCTTCTCCTCGAATTCACCGCCTACTTCAGCCTCGATGATGACTTCCTTTCCGTGTTTTTTGCGGTGAAAGACATACTCGACGATTTTCTCGGCGCCCTCATACGCCAGAAACGCCCCGCCTAAAATAAGAATAACCTTTATGGCCAGCGGAAAGTAAATGTTGAGCAGCAAGGCCGCCGGAACGATGATTAATTTGTTGAGAAACGATCCCTTGGTGATGGCCCACAAAACTGGAATTTCACGCGAGGCCAAAAAACCCGTGGCCTTTTCAGCGTTTACCGCGAGGTCATCGCCCAGGATGCCGGCCGTTTTCTTGGTAGCCAGTTTACTCGCTACGGCAACGTCGTCCATAAGTGCGGCGATGTCGTCAAATACTGCAAAAATGCCTGAAGCCATTGATTAGTTGTTTTTTACTGTTTGGATAAAGATGTCGTTGACACTTGGGATTTTTTCTACAAAATGCATCACCTGTCCGCGTTGTGACAGTACGTTGAGCAGTTCGTTGGGCATGGCCGCGCCCAGTTCGACGTCGAGTTTGATCAGATCGGCCAGCGATTTGAAGTTGGTGGTCGCGACTTTGAATTTTTGCGTCAAATCATACATCAGCCCTTCGACGTTTTGCGTCAGTACGCCCACCTCGAAAGTGTTGGTCCGGTACTGGCGCTTGACATCTTCCAGACGTCCCTCGATAAGTTTGTTGGATTTGTGAATCAGGGCGATGTGATCGCAGAGTTCCTCGACGCTTTCCATTCGGTGTGTTGAGAAAATAATGGTGGCGCCGTTTTTCTTGAGGTTGAGGATTTCTTCTTTGATGATGTCGGCGTTCACCGGATCGAAGCCGGAAAAAGGCTCGTCAAAAATCAGGAGCTTGGGCTGGTGAAGCACCGTAACCACAAACTGGATTTTTTGCGCCATTCCCTTTGACAGTTCCTGGATTTTCTTGTCCCACCACCCGGTAATCTGCAGTCGGTCAAACCAGTAATCAAGTTGCTCGCGGGCATGTGCAGCCGAAAGTCCCTTAAGTTGCGCCAGATAAAGGCACTGCTCGCCCACTTTCATCGATTTGTACAGTCCGCGTTCTTCCGGCAAATATCCGATATGCTTTACGTGCTCCGGAGAGAGTGGTTCGCCATCGAGTAAAACCGTTCCGCTGTCGGGCAATGTGATTTGGTTGATGATGCGGATCAGCGAGGTCTTCCCTGCACCGTTTGGACCCAGAAGCCCGTAGATGCTGCCTTTTGGAACCTTTAATGAAACGCTGTTAAGCGCGGTGTATTGGCCGTATTGCTTAACGAGGTTTTCTACTTCAAGGATATTCATACTGGCTTTGACAAAAATTTACAAGATTCAATTGGAACACAAAAGTAGGCCATTGAAGGTTTGTCTTAAAAAAAAACCCACCCCTATTTGCATAAGGATGGGAAAAATTGCTATGAAAAAGAAATTACTAGTTACCTACTAGTAACGATTCAAATGTAAAACTAATTTTTTAATTACGAAAACATATCTTTTACTTTTTCAAAAAAAGATTTGTCGCTCTTTTCCGGACGCGGTGCAAAATTGGGATCGTTGAGATTCCGTTCAAAAAACTCCCGCTGTTCTCGGCTTAAATTCTTTGGCGTCCAAACATTTACGTGAACCAACAGGTCGCCGTGGCCGTAGCCGTTGATGTTGGGAACACCTTTGCCTTTAAGTCGCAGGATTTTGCCCGATTGTATGCCTTCTTCCAGTTTGATCCTGGCCTTTCCGGAAACCGTTTCAATGTCTTTGGAAACGCCCAGGGCTGCCTCGCTGATGCTGATGTACAAATCAAGGTGAAGGTTCTCGCCTTCGCGCTTCAGGGTTTCGTGTTCAACCTCTTCAATGACTACGATCAGATCGCCGGGGATTCCGTTGCCAGGAGCATCATTCCCCTTGTTGGACACTTTAAGTTGCATCCCGTCGACAACACCTGCCGGGATTTTGATCGATACGGTTTCGTCGGCCATCACCATTCCGTGCGCATCGGCATCTTTTGGACGGTTGTCGATGGTTTGTCCCGCACCTCCACAGGCCGGACAGGTTGAAGCCGACTGCATTTTGCCCAAAATCGTGTTGGTGACGCGCACCACCTGACCTTGTCCGTTACACGTACTACAGGTTTTATAAGTGACGCCCTTGGCCTGGACCTTGCGTTTTACCTTGATCTTTTTCTCGACACCGTGGGCAATTTCCTCCAGCGTCAGTTTTACCTTGATACGCAGGTTGCTTCCTTTTACGCGTCGCTGACCACCTCCGCCGCCAAATCCACCGAATCCGCCGCCAAAAGCACTGCCAAAGATGTCGCCAAACTGGCTAAAGATGTCATCCATGTTCATGCCTCCGCCGCCAAATCCCTGACTTCCGTCGAACGCCTGATGACCAAACTGATCGTAGCGCGCCTTTTTTTGCGGATCGCTCAGCACTTCATAGGCTTCGGCCGCAAGCTTGAAATTCTCTTCGGCCTGCTTGTCGCCGGGGTTTTTATCCGGGTGATATTCAATGGCTTTCTTGCGGTACGCTTTTTTGATTTCGTCCGCGGTAGCGCCTTTGCCTACGCCCAAAACTTCATAATAATCTTTTTTCATTTCGCGAATTGGTTATTGGCCCACGACCACTTTTGGGAAACGGATGATCCTGTCGCCCAGTTTATATCCTTTTTCAATGACATCAACCACCTTGCCCTTGAGGCTGTCGTCGGGTGCCGGAATTTGTGTGATGGCTTCAGCGATGTCGGCGTTGAATTCGTCGCCGGCTTTAACCTCGACCGGCTCCAGTCCTTTAGACACCAAAGTCTTTTTAAACTTGTCATGGATGAGTTGAACGCCCTTGAACAAAATGTCATCCTCTGATTTTTGAATCTCGGCCAACGCGCGGTCAAAATCGTCGAGAACGGGCAACATCGCCTGCAAAACATCCTGTCCGGCGGTCTTAAAAAGTTCGAGACGCTCCTTTGACGTGCGTCGCTTGTAGTTTTCAAACTCGGCAAAAAGCCTGAGGTATTTGTCTTTTTCCGCCGATAACTGCTCCATCAGTTCCGCTTCTGGCGACACATCGGCAGCAATTGTTTTTTCGTCGGCCTGAGCTGCGGCATCCGCCTGGGTTGTTTGAGTATCCTGTGATTCCAGATTTTCCTGATCTTGCGTATTCATATCGATAATTGATTTGCGCCGCGCGTACGCAAAGTTGTTGCCATTGACGCAAAAATGCCAAATTGTCACTTTTCGCGACATTCAAAACGCGACGGCAACTGTTTTTAAGAGCGGCGAATTTAATATATTTTTAAGACTTATTTAATGGCCGATTGAATATGTTTGCTGGCAACTAAATCCTAATTAGAACATGAAAAAATCGATTTTAACGCTCTTCTTGGCTGCAGCCTTTTTGACGGCCTGTAAAAAAACAACCGAAGCCGGCGAAGCTCAGGATGTAAAGGACGCATCGGCCGAAGCGGTTACCTACACTGTTGATACTGCGCAATCGGCAATTGAGTGGTCCGGAAGCAAGCCGCTGGGCAAGCACAACGGAACGCTTAGCTTGGCATCGGGCAGTTTTTCAGTAAAAGATGGTGTCGTGGAAGGTGGAAGCTTTGTCCTTGACATGAATTCCATCACCGTTTTGGATTTGAAAGCCGGCGATGGGAAAGAAGACCTGGAAGGTCACCTTAAAGGTATCGCGGCAAAAACGGAAGAAGACGCCGACCATTTTTTTAACGTAAGCAAATACCCGCAGGGCAAATTTGAAATCACATCGGTAAAGCCAGGACAGGACGGCAAAACTATGGTTGAAGGCAACCTGACCCTGAAGGAAACAACCAAGAGCGTTTCATTCCCGGCTACCGTAACCGTGAGTGACAGCGAGGTTTCACTGACCAGCGACGAGTTCAGGATTGACCGTACGCAATGGAAAGTCAACTACGGCTCAAAATCAATCTTTAAAGATTTGGGCGACAAATACGTTGATGACGAAATTGCGCTCAAGGTTACCGTCAAAGCCAAAAAATAAGCTTATTAATTCATCTTACTGTTTATAAAGAAGCCTCCATACGGGGGCTTTTTTTTATGGATAGATGACCAAAAGGGCGTCGATGAGATGCGGATAGCGGAACCTGTATCCGGCGGCCATAATCTTGTCGGCCGATACATACTGACTTTCAACTAACAACTTGTACCGCTCTCCAAGAATAAGACGCAACATAAAAGCAGGAACAGCCGGAAGCAAAACAGGCCGGTTGAGTCGCTTGGCCACCGCCTTGGTCATGGCGCGGTTGGTAGTTGGATTGGGAGCGACGGCATTGTAAACGCCCGCCAACTGCTGCTCGGCAATAAAAGCGTAAATCCCAGCAAGGTCATCAATGTGAATCCACGATTGCATTTGGTTGCCTGAACCAAGCGGAGCTCCCGCGCCCCAGCGAATGGGCCTGGCCAGTTCCGGGAGTGCGCCACCATCGGCGGAAAGGACAAGACCGGTGCGAACCTTGGTTACGGTGATGCCCAGTGCGGAAAACTCATCGGCCGCTGCCTCCCATTCTTTAACCACATCGCCCAGAAAACCCGGTTGGAATGAAGTAGACTCCTCGTCGTGGCGAATGCTGAGGCTGTCTTTATAAATACCGATTCCCGACGCGCTGATAAAGTGTCGTACTTTTGGACCGTGCTTTTTGACGGCCTCGAGCAACAACTGCGCTGATGCCACACGACTTTCAACAATCGTTTGTTTGTATTGCGGAGTCCAAGGCTCGGAAATGGAAGCGCCGGCCAGGTGGATGACCACCTCGACATCTTCGAGCGAGGCCACATCGAAAGCCTTTACCCGTGGATTCCACATAAATCCGGGAGCTCCGTCGCCAAATGCATTGATTTCTTCCTGTCGGGTTGTAAGAAAATTAACTGCGTGTCCGCGCGATTTTAAATGCCTGACAAGTTGCTTTCCAACCAGTCCCGTGGCACCTGAAATCAGGATTTTCATAGGATTTTTTAAGAATAAAGATACTACTGGCTCTTGCCTCCTCGCCAAACTTTAATGGATGTTTAACGGTTGTTGAGCCTTTGTTTCAGCGTCCACTCAAACTTCATCTCCGCAACCTGTTCGCCTGCCTCGTTGCATCCGCGGCTAACCAGCGAAAGGATGACAGGACTATCGGTTTTTGCTGCCTCGGCCACCGCTTGCCGCACCAGTTCACCCTGATCACAACTAAAGGTAATATTACCCGTAGCCTTTTTTTGGTACGATGCCGCGCAGGAAGCAACCAGCATCGAAACCGGAACGCCAGCCTCGCGGATTGCGCGCATGACCAGAACTCCGGTTGTGAGTTCGGCGGCCATAAGCTGGACAGCAAAGTACATCGAACCAAATGGATTCTGGTTGATCCACCGGTGACGCACGCGCGCCTCGGCGTTATTGGCCGATAGTTGCGACAGCCGCACGCCGCAAATCCAGGCCGCCGGCAGCTTGGCCAAAAGAAAGGTATTGATTTTAGGGACAGTAAACTTCATGCTCCAAATTACAAAAGTTTCTGTAATCCCAATTTGTTAAATTATTCTTAAATATTAGTACTATGCGAAACAAGGTAGCTTCTTTAAGATATATATTTGCATAAGATATTATTAGGCATTATGGAAACTTCAACAAGTGTAAACCTTTCATCAACCCAGAAAAGCTTGGGTGCCGCTGCTCATCTTAGCGTATTGACCCAATATTTCATTCCTTTTGGAAACTTCGTGCTTCCGGTGATTATCTGGTCGGCGGCACGTGAAAGTGAATTCATCGAACGTCAGGGAAAAAGCGTCATCAACTTTCAACTGAGTGTTTTGCTGTATACCATTGTCATGGGACTGATAGCCGTACCGGTAGCGCTTTCAACCCTGTTCAGCCACGTACCGCTGGGCGACTTTCACTTTGATCACGTGAATGTCTCGACACTGATTAACCATGAATCGATGGCGGCGGTATCAACCCTGCTGGTCCTGGCCTTTTTGTTCTGTTTGCTGAAAGTTGCCGAATTCTTTTTGGCCATCCTTGGAGCGTCGCGCGCTGCCCGGGGTGAATCATTCCGCTATCCGTTGAGTATCCGCTTTATCAGGTAGAGTTTCAATCATCAATCAATCAATCATCATCAATCAACAATCATTAATCAAAAAACGAACGCTATGCTAAAACTCGTCGCAGCGCTGGGCATTTTCCTCACGGGACTGCTGGCGCCACAAACACAGGCCGCGGACTCATCAACCGCTAACAATGTTAAACCAATGGCACTTTTTAAAATGACCGACTATGAATATTGAAAACACCAAAGCCCAGATGCGTAAAGGTGTGCTGGAATTCTGCATATTGTCAGTGTTGCGCGAACGCGAAGCCTACACGTCAGAAATTCTGGACACGTTAAAAAACGCCCGACTGCTCGTGGTTGAAGGCACGGTGTATCCGCTGCTCACACGACTCAAGAACGACGGACTGCTCACCTACCGATGGGAGGAATCCACATCGGGTCCGCCCCGAAAGTACTACGGTTTGACCGAAATTGGCAAAACCTTTCTCAACGAACTCAACGGAACCTGGACTGAACTCTCGGACGCCGTAAACATCATCACTCAAAACCAAAAATAACAGCCATGAATAAGACAGTAAATATTAACCTGGGCGGTTTGTTCTTTCACATTGACGAAGATGCCTACCAGAAACTTTCCCGATACTTTGAGGCCATCAGACGATCGCTCTCAAACTCAGCCGGACAGGACGAAATCATCAAGGATATCGAGATGCGCATTGCCGAGCTGATCACTGAAAAACACTCGCACGACAAACAGGTCATCAGCCTTAAGGAACTTGACGAAATCATCGCCGTCATGGGCCAGCCGGAAGATTACAGGATTGAATCGGACGATGAAACGCCACCGGTTTACGACTATCCGCAAACAGCGCGCGCCACCAAAAAACTTTACCGCGATACGGAAAAGGGCATGTTGGGCGGCGTAAGTGCCGGACTTGGACATTACTTTGGGATTGACCCCGTTTGGATCCGCATTTTGTTTGTCATCCTGGTGTTTGGCTTTGGAATCGGCCTTATTCCTTACATAGTGCTTTGGATTGTGATGCCGGCTGCCGTCACCACGGCTGAAAAGCTGGAAATGATGGGCGAACCGGTCACCATTTCGAACATCGAAAAGAAAGTGCGTGAAGAAGCGCAAAACCTTGCCGAACGCTACGGAAAGCCAAACATGGATAAGGCGGGAAAGCAGGTAAGAACCGGTTTTGAGCGCGCGGCCGGGGGTATTGGCGAAGTGATAAGCTCGATCTTTAGAGTTTTTGCCAAGATATTGGGCGCGCTGATCGTGGTCTTTTCGGCCATGATGCTGGTAGGATTGCTGATTGGGATCTTTGCTTTGGGTTCGACATCACTGGTGGACGTCCCGTGGCAACCGTACATTGACGCAGTGAATTACACCAGTATGCCGCTGTGGCTGATTGGACTGATGGTCTTTTTTGCCATCGGGATCCCGTTCTTCTTCCTGTTCATTTTGGGACTCAAGTTGCTGTCAAACAACCTGAAATCCATCGGGAACGTGGCCAAATACACACTGATTGCACTCTGGGCATTGTCGGTTGCGGGGCTGATCGTTTACGGTGTAAAACAAGCTACCGAGGTTGCGTATGAAAACAAGGAAGTTGTCAAGGAATCTCTGGTGTTGAATCCGGGTGATACGCTTCAGATCAAATTCAGGTACAATGACTTTTACGCCAAGGATGTACATCCGCGACACGATTATCTGTTTACGGTTGACGAGCAGGACAAAGAAGTCATCTACTCGAACAACATCGACCTTCATATCCAATACACCGACGAACCCACCGGCTATGTCCAGATCGAGAAAAAAGCCCACGGGAAGAGCAACAACGAGGCCCGTGACCGTGCGCGCGACATCCGTTACAGTTTTTCCGTAAATGGAAACCAACTGGTCCTCGACAACTATTTGGTTATGGACAAGGCCAGCAAATTCAGGGAGCAAGAGGTTGAAATATTTGTATATTTGCCTAAGGGCACACTGTTTAAGCCTGATTTGAGCATCGAGAATTACGACAATTCTGACAACTGGTTTTTTAACCTGCACGAATCAGGAACGTATACTTACAAGGTGGATACCGGCAAAGTGTACTGCCTGGACTGCCCGCGCGAAGAGGACGATTATGAAGATATTTTGCCGGCGGTTGAATGGTCATCGGTACAAAACGATACCATTACAACGACTGATGCCACCGGACGCACCACCAGTGAAACCGTTACGCGAAAAAGCACAACGCGGATTGAACTTGGCCCCGACGGAACTTTGATAAAACAATAATATGAAGAAAACTGCCTTGATTGCCCTGCTTTTTGCAGGAATGCTCACCGGATGTGTCAACGGACTCAAATCGATCACCGGAAGCGGAAACGTCGTAACCCAAAACCGCAATGTCGGGACGTTTACAAAAATTGAAGCCGGCAATGGCGTCAACCTGATCGTCGAGCAGTCAAACACCACCGAGGTGGCCGTCGAAGCCGATGACAACATCCAGGAACACATCAAAACCACCTTGAGCGGAAGCACGCTGGTCATTGAATCAGACTACAACAGTTTTGAGAACGCCACGATGAACGTCAAAGTCAAAATGCCGACGCTTGAAGCGCTTAAAACTTCAGGCGGTGTGAGCGCAAAGGGTACCGGAATTATCAATGGCAAAAAAATCAAACTGGAGTCTTCAAGCGGAAGTTCAATCGACCTGCAGGTTGAAGCCGAGGAAATCCGGGGTGAATCATCCAGCGGCAGTACATTGGTTTTAACCGGAAAGGTGCTCGAAGCTGATCTTTCAGCCTCCAGCGGAAGCTCGATTGAGGCCGACAAAATGCTGGCCAACAAAGTCAAGGCCGATGCCTCCAGCGGAAGTTCGATTTTGGTGCAACCGCTTATCCTAATCGATGGACAAGCTTCCAGCGGCGGGTCAATCAGATACGTTGGATCGCCCAAAGAAGTTAAACGCGATGAAAGCTCCGGCGGAAGCGTTTCAGGAAATTAACAAGCCCGGCTCCGGCCGGGTTTTTTGTTTCAAATAATTACCTTAGCGGCAAATCTGTTGGTTTGAAGCGTCACATTGTATTTTACTACCTCCGTTTTTGGCTGCAATCGCGCAACCAACCCGACGTGACGCGGCTGTCGTGTTTTAACGATTATAACCGCAAAGAAGACGTTCCTCCCCTATTTCGGGAAGTATTCGCCAAAATGGACCTTCCGGCCTCGGGCGATTTTGAACGCGCGCTGGCCATTGCCGTCGCCCAGCGCATGATGATCAAGGGTGGCCGGGCACTGGGTTTTGATTCGGAAAAGACCTTGCAGCTGATGCTCGACGGAAAAGGCGGCGTGTGCAGCGACCAGGCTCAGGCGTTCAACATCTTTTGCCTTTTGGCCGATATCCGGGTTCGCGAATGGGGTACTATCGAGAGCGCATCAACGCCCGATGTGGGCCATGTCATCAACGAAATTTATTCAAAGGAGCTGGGCCGATGGATAGCGATTGACGTGATGAAGAATCTTTGGTTCCAGTCTGAAGACGGGCATCCGTTGTCGGTAACCGGACTTTTTGCCAGCCTCAGAAAGGGCGAACCCTTGCGCTATGTTCACTTTTCCAACCACCGATGCATCGATATGTACAAAATCAACCGGACGTATTCCGGGTCGTGCATCACGTTTTACATCGACCGCTATTCCAACAAAACCTATGACCGTTACCTGAAACGCTTTTCCGGCTGGCACAACGCCTTTATTCACGGACTGATGATACTCACGCGTCAAAATTACCGCTACGTTTTTGTACTTGACAACTACCGCTCGCTGTTCTTTGGCCTGGGCAAATCAAAGCAATAGGAATCAAAATTGTTATCTTTGCCCAAACCCGTCCCTATGAAAAAACTCTCCCTACTGTTGGTTTTGCTGGCGTCTACGCTGGTTTTTGCGCAAAAAGAAAAGCTTAAAGGTTCGCGAAATGTGACACTGGTACCGGTTGAAACCGCAAGTTTCACATCGATTGAAATTGATGACAACCTGGAGGTTTTTTTAACGCAGGGCGACCGGACCGAGGTTTCGACCGAAGCCGACGACAACCTTCACGAAGCGATTTCAGTTTCAGTAAGTGGTGGAGCGCTGCGGCTGTCGGTTGTAAAAGACGTGGCGTCGTACAAAAAGCTGGCGGTACAAGTAACCTTTAATACGGCGCTCACCATGATTACCATTAAAGACGATGCGCGCCTAACGGGACTGACTGATTTGCGACTGGAAAATTTTACCGTCAAAACCCTGGGAAGCGCCAAGGCCTACGCCACCGTCCGATCGACCACCTTTACATTGATGGCAAACGATAAATCAAAGGCTGAGCTCAACGTCACGGCCGACAATCTCATGGTCGAAATGAGCAAGAATGCCACGGTCAAGGCTCTGTTCTCGGCCAAAAAAATGATTGCAGATTTGTATCAGAAAGCCTCGGCCAACATTGAAGGTGACGTTGCCGATTTTAAATTGCGCATGGACGGCGGAACGGATTTTACCGGCAAAAACCTGAGCGTGGTCAATACTGAAATGATTTGCGAAGGATCGGCCAATGTTGGGCTGGCAGTAAGCGGAACGGCGGTGATTGAAGCTCAGGGAAAATCAGAGATTACACTTTACGGCGACCAGGCCAAGATCGAAATCCGCAAGTTTACCGACAACGCCGCGATACGAAAGAAACCCTTGAAATAAGACATAAAAAAAAAGCCCCCCGTTATTGGAGGGCTTCTTTGTTTTTATGCTGATTATTCCAGCGTGGCCAGATAGCGTTCGGCATCGAGGGCGGCCATACAACCGGTTCCCGCTGCGGTAATCGCCTGACGGTATTCCTTGTCCTGAACGTCGCCACAGGCAAAAACGCCCGGAAGTTTGGTCTTGGTTGTTTTTCCGTGGGTGATCAGATAGCCGGTCTCGTCCATGTCAAGCTGTCCTTTAAAGATGTCGGTGTTGGGTTTGTGGCCGATGGCGATAAATAGTCCGGTGATGTTAATCTCCGTTTTCTCACCGGTCACATTGTTGACCATTCTGAGTCCTTCGACTACGTTCTCGCCCAAAACCTCATCAACCTCGGTATTGTAATGCACTTTGATGTTTGGCGTATTGTTGACGCGATGTTGCATGGCTTTTGACGCCCGCATCTGGTCTTTGCGTACCAACATGGTGACGCTGTTGCAGATGTTGGCCAAGTAGGTTGCTTCCTCGGCAGCGGTATCTCCGGCACCCACAATGGCCACGTCCTGTCCTTTGTAAAAGAACCCATCGCAAACCGCACAGGCTGAAACGCCGCCTCCTCGAAGGCGCTGCTCACTTGGCAAGCCCAGGTATTTGGCCGTAGCTCCGGTTGAAATAATCACCGTACGGGCCAGGATTTCCTTGTTGTTGTCAACCGTGACCTTGTGCCAGCCCCCTACTTCCTGCGACAGTTCGACGGCTGTTACCATCCCAATGCGGACCTGCGTACCAAAACGCTCGGCCTGTTGTTGCAACTGGACCATCATGGTTGGCCCGTCAATCCCTTCCGGATATCCGGGAAAGTTGTCAACCTCGGTAGTGGTGGTAAGTTGTCCGCCCGGTTCCATACCGGTGTAAAGAACAGGATTCATATCGGCGCGTGCAGCGTAAATAGCGGCAGTGTAGCCGGCAGGTCCCGATCCGATGATCAGGCATTTTATTTGTTCAGGAGTTGTAGACATAATTCTTTGTTTTGCCCCGCAAATGTAAGCGATTTGGCCAGGATTTCCAGTAGCGCCTTTATAGGTTTTCATTATTTGTGAATAACTTTTGGACACGTCGGATTTTGTTATATATTTGCATCCGTTTTCGGGGTGTAGCGTAGCCCGGTCATCGCGCCTGGTTTGGGACCAGGAGGTCGCAGGTTCGAATCCTGCCACCCCGACAGAAATCCTGACAGCTCTGCTGTCGGGATTTTTTGTTTGCATAAAAGCGCCAAGCTCGCTTGAAGCGCTTTTTGCAAACAAAAAATCCGTAGCGACGCATCGCGTCGCTGGATTTCTGTAACGGACCACCCCCCAGGATCACGGGCTCCGCCCGTAATCCTGCCCCACGAGCGGTGCGAGCGCAGCGAGCACCGCGAGCACCGCGAGCCAAACCTAACCCCAACCCCAAATCCATACCGTCCCCCGCGTGAGGGATGGAAACGGCATCCTTTTGCGGTCCCGATAGCTATCGGGACCGCAAAAGATACAGTGGACAGCCCGACGGCGCCGTGAATATTGTGAAAGGCAACTTTATATGAGAATGTCCTTTGAGCCGCCAAACTACAGTTTAAGGAGCGCCGGCACGCCCAAAAAGCAAAACCGCTAATCGATACGGCGAGATTTTTTCTATTTTTGCCTCAGAAAACCCATACGTATGCTCATTATAGGAATTGCCGGCGGAACCGGAAGCGGAAAAACCACGGTTGTACACCAAATCATGAACGAATTGCCGGAGACGGAAGTGGGCATTATCCATCAGGATTCGTACTATCGGGACAATTCGAATTTGAGCTATGACGAGCGCGCGCTGATTAACTTTGACCATCCGCGGGCGATTGATTTTGAACTGCTGGTCTCGCATTTGAAAGCGCTTAAGGCTGGCGAGGCCATTGAGCAGCCAGTGTACTCGTTTGTGACGCACAACCGCACCGACGATACCATCTTGACGCATCCGCGAAAGGTGATGATCGTTGAGGGCATCCTGATCCTGGCAAGCCCGGAATTGCGCGAGATGTGCGACATGAAGGTTTTTGTGCACGCTGATTCGGACGAGCGGCTGATACGCCGTTTGCGCCGCGACATTGCCGAACGCGGCCGCGACATGGAAGAGGTTTTGCTGCGTTACCAGACGACGCTCAAGCCGATGCACCAACAATTTATTGAACCTACCAAGGCTTTTGCCGACATCATCATCCCGAACGACAAATACAACACGGTGGCCATTGACGTGGTTCGCGCCGTAATCAAGCAACGCATTGCGTGATGGAAAACCAGGAACAACATCCCGAACCTCAGGAAAAGCAGCGTCCGCGCTGGCTTAGGCTTCTGAGCAACAAATATGTTTGGGTGCTGTTGTTTTTTGCGGTGTGGATGCTGTTTTTGGACAATTATTCGTACTTGGACCACCGCGAACTGGACCGCCAGATTGACGAGCTGGAAGACAACAAACAATACTACAAGGACGAGATCAAAAAGGACAGCCAAAGCATCCGTTTGCTCAAAAATCCCGACCACGTGGAGCGCTATGCCCGTGAAAAATACTACATGAAAAAAGACAGCGAGGACATCTACATCATTGAATACGAGGGCGAGCCAAAGCCAGATGCCAACAAGATGATTCCAAAGCAGTAACCTGAACCTGCTAATTACTTATATTTGCGGCATAACCCTGATGCCGTGTCACATCCAAAACGTTCACTTTTTCAAGAGTTTTTGCCTGTTTCATCCAAGCAATGGAAACAGCAGATCCAGGTTGAACTCAAAGGCGCCGACTACAACGAAACCGTAGTCTGGCAAAGCCCTGAAGATATTAAAGTCAAACCGTTTTACCACATTGACGAATTTGAAGGTGTAGCCACCCGGCGCAGCGGTACGCCCTTTAAGGTGTGCCAGGACATTTTTGTAAAAGATGTCGACAAATCCGTAAGGCGGGCCAATGACTCCATCAGGCGCGGTGCACAGGCCATCCGGTTTACGTTGGCCGACAACACCCTTGACGTTGCGGCCCTGATTCACGGAATCGAACCGGTGCGGTTGATTATCGTATTGCCGTTTCAGAACGAGGCGGTGATGAAAAAAATCGACATCGTATCGGCGGGCAAGGAGGTTTTTGTCATGTGCGATCCGATTCACCAATTGGCAAGCGACGGGAACTGGTTTGCCGGAAACGCTGACAATTTTGAGGTGATGGCTCGCGGATCGTTCCACAACATCCACCAGGTATCGGTTGATGTTACATTGTATCAGAACGCCGGCGCCGACCTTGTCCAACAAATTGCCTATGCGCTGGGCCACGCCAACGAATATTTTGCGCGCATGACGGTAAAAGGTCCTGTGCTTTTTGCAGTGGCGATGGGATCGAACTACTTTTTTGAAATTGCAAAACTGCGGGCGCTCCGGGAATTGTTTCACCTGATGGCGGCCGAATACGGACACACAGAAGGATGCCATATCCTGGCAATGCCATCGCGCCGAAACAAGACGATTTACGATTACAACGTCAACATGCTGCGCACCACTACTGAGTGTATGAGCGCTATTTTAGGCGGTGCCGATACGGTGATGAACCTTCCGTACGATGCGCTTTACCACAAAAGCAACGAGTTTGGCGAGCGGATTTCCCGCAACCAACTTTTGGTGCTCAAACACGAAAGTTACTTTGACCAGGTATCCAATCCGGCTGAAGGAAGCTACTACATTGAAGCCCTCACGTCGCAACTGGCTCAAAAAGCGCTGACACTACTAAAAAACATCGAGGCCAACGGCGGATTTTTGCACCAGTTGAAGGAAGGTACCATTCAGCGCAAGATTGCTGAAAAAGCCAAAGCTGAACAGGATGCCTTTGACTCGGGCGAACAGGTTTTGGTGGGTACCAACAAATATCCAAACAAAAATGACCGCATGCGCGATGACCTGGAGCTTTATCCATTTGTCAAGCAACAGCCGCGCAAAACGCTCATCACCCCAATTATCCCACGGCGTCTGGCCGAAAAATTGGAACAAGAAAGATTGAATCTCGAATCATGAAAAAACTGCTGATTGCATTATTATTCTCGGCAACGGCCGGATTTGCTCAGGTATCTGAGGTGGTTCCCGCTGCTGAGCCGGCATTCGACTCGGTCGAATCGATGGCAGCCGTTGAAACCCGTCCGGAATATCCCGGAGGCATCGACAAGTTCTACAAGTTTATTGCGTCAAACGTGATATCGTCTGAAAATCCGGAGTTTGCCGGAGGAAAAGTTTTTGCCACTTTTATTATTGAAAAAGACGGTACGCTGACCGGCGTTAAGATACTGCGTGACAATGCCGGATTTGGCATGGCCGACGAAGTCATCCGCGTCCTTAAAATGTCCCCAAAATGGACTCCCGGCATTCAAAACGGAAAACCGGTTCGCGTTCAATATGCCATACCGGTGAGTTTTCCCGATATGCGACCCACTGAAAATCCTAAAAAATCCAAGGGCTGATGAGAAAAACACTTCAGAATATCAACCTTGTAAAAGATATGCCGGGAACGCCTGCCGACGCTGAACAGTTTGTCACAGCCGAAGGTATTCCGGTAAAATCGACATATTCACCCAATGACATTGAAGGACTGACCCACCTGGAATTCGGGGCGGGATTTGCGCCAAACCTTCGCGGGCCGTACGCTACGATGTATGTCCGCAGGCCGTGGACCATCAGGCAGTACGCGGGATTTTCGACCGCCGAGGAAAGTAACGCGTTTTACCGACGCAACCTGGCCGCCGGTCAAAAGGGTCTTTCAATCGCGTTTGACCTCCCGACGCACCGCGGCTACGATTCCGATCACGAACGCGTGGTGGGCGACGTCGGAAAGGCCGGCGTTGCGATTGACTCGGTCGAGGATATGAAGGTTTTGTTCGATCAGATTCCGCTGGATCAGATGTCGGTATCCATGACCATGAACGGCGCCGTGCTGCCCATCATGGCATTTTATATCGTCGCGGCCGAGGAACAGGGCGTGGCTCCTGCGCAACTTTCCGGAACAATTCAGAACGACATCCTCAAGGAATTCATGGTGCGCAACACCTACATTTATCCGCCTGAACCTTCAATGAAAATCATTGCGGATATTTTTGAGTACACCAGCCGCAACATGCCCAAGTTCAACTCCATTTCCATATCGGGCTACCATATGCAGGAAGCCGGAGCAACGGCCGATATCGAGTTGGCTTACACCCTGGCCGATGGTTTGGAATACATCCGCACCGGACTGGCCGCGGGAATGAAAATTGACGATTTTGCGCCAAGGCTTTCGTTTTTCTGGGCGATTGGAATGAACCACTTTATGGAAATCGCCAAGATGCGGGCCGCGCGGATGATCTGGGCCAAGCTCGTCAAACAATTTGATCCAAAAGACGATAAATCACTGGCACTCCGGACGCATTGTCAGACATCTGGCTGGAGCCTTACCGAGCAGGATCCGTTTAACAACGTGGCGCGCACTTGTATCGAGGCGGCCGCTGCGGCTTTTGGCGGAACCCAATCCTTGCACACTAATGCGCTGGACGAAGCGATTGCGTTACCGACTGATTTTTCAGCCAGGATTGCGAGGAATACACAAATCTATCTTCAGGAAGAAACCAAAATCACCAAAACCGTCGACCCATGGGCCGGAAGCTATTATGTGGAAAGCCTGACCAACGAACTGGCGGAAAAGGCCTGGGCGCTGATTCAGGAAGTCGAGGAATTGGGCGGCATGACCAAAGCCATTGAGGCCGGCATTCCAAAACTAAGGATCGAGGAAGCCGCGGCGCGCAAACAGGCAAGGATTGACAGCGGGCAAGACGTCATTGTTGGGGTAAACCGATACCGTCTGGAGCGCGAAGATCCTTTGCACATTCTGGACGTTGACAACCAAATGGTGAGAAAGCAGCAAATCAAAAGGCTGGAGAAACTTAAGGAGAGCCGCAACGAAGACCGCGTAAACCAATGCCTTCACGCCTTGCATCAGGCGGCGAGCACGGGCAAAGGAAACCTGCTGGAACTTGCGGTTGACGCTGCCAGAGAGCGGGCTACCCTTGGCGAAATCAGCTATGCGCTCGAGATGGTTTACGGACGTTTTAAAGCACAAATCAAATCATTCAGTGGTGTGTACAGCAAAGAAATCAAACAGGACGAAAGCTTTTTGAAAGCCCGCGAGATGGCCGACGCCTTTGCCGCAAGGGAAGGTCGCCGACCGCGAATCATGATCGCCAAAATGGGCCAGGACGGACACGACCGCGGTGCCAAGGTAGTGGCTACAGGGTACGCCGATGTTGGGTTTGACGTCGACATCGGACCGCTGTTCCAAACTCCTGCCGAAGCAGCCAAGCAGGCCGTGGAAAACGATGTACACATTTTGGGCGTTTCCTCATTGGCGGCAGGTCACAAGACGCTTGTTCCCCAGGTAATTGAACACTTAAAAGAATACGGACGCGAAGATATCCTCGTGGTCGTGGGCGGTGTAATCCCTCCGCAGGACTACGAATTCCTGTTTGATTCAGGCGCCGTCGCCGTATTTGGACCTGGAACAAAAATCAGCGAAGCAGCGATCAAAATTCTGGAAATTCTTGAATCCTGATTTGCCGCAGATAATTTAAACCCTATATTTGCACGGCTTTTTTTAGCACGGGATGTAGCGCAGCCTGGTAGCGTACTAGCATGGGGTGCTAGGGGTCGCTGGTTCGAATCCAGTCATCCCGACCGTAATCCTTTCCGCCGCGAAGCGGAAAGGATTTTTTTATGGCCAAACGCCAAGCTTGCTTGAGCGTTTGGCCATAGAAAAATCCGCCGAAAACGCACCGCGTTTTCCGGAAAGGATTACGAGACATCCCCCCACTCTGGATCACGCGCCCCGCGCGTAATCCAGTTTCCTCAACCTTTCGAAATCCCCACCTACGCACAGCGAGCCGAGAAAGCGAGCGCAGCGAGCCGAGAAAGCGAGCGCAGCGAGCCACCCCTCGAGCACAGCGAGCACAGCGAGCCAAAACAGCGAGCACCGCGAGCCATACCCCATTTTTCCCTACCTTTAACCCATGACTTC
>CAZIBV010000008.1:0-35912 GCA_964537345.1 uncultured Flavobacterium sp.
AATTAACAGTTAACACCCGAGGCGAAGCCGAACGGAGCGAAGCTAATGAACAATTATTAATTTTCCCCTTCCCCGAAATCAAACCCTGTACCCTGTACCCTGAACCTTGCAACTAATATGAAACTTGTAACCTTTGCCCGTAACGGCGCCCAAAAGCTGGGAATCCAGCAAAACGATACCGTCCTGGATTTGGAAATCCTGGGACATAAAACCAACCAGGTCTTTCCGCCTACCATGCTCGACTTGATCGACGCGGGGCCGGAAATGCTGACCAGGATTCAGGAAACCATACGCACGGCCAGTGAAAACCTGATTGCATCGTCGTCGGTGCCGCAACAGGAATACACGCTTTTGGCGCCGATCCCGAAGCCGCGCAAAAACATCATCGGGATTGGGCTCAATTATACCGAACACGTGGCCGAAAGCGCCCGTACGCTTGATACGTCAAACGAATTGCCGCAAAAGCCGGTGATTTTCTCCAAGCCACCCACAGCCGTTACCGGACCGGACACGCATATCATCCACAATCCCCAACTGACGCAACAGCTGGACTGGGAATGCGAACTCGCCGTGGTGATTGGCAAAAAGGGTAAATACGTCCGCAAGGAGGACGCGCTGGATTATGTGTTTGGTTACACGGTGATCAACGATATTTCGGCCAGGGATTGCCGCCGGGCCGGACAGTGGATCGTGTCAAAGGGTCAGGATACGTTTGCGCCAATGGGGCCGGCGATCGTGACCAAGGATGAGATCAAGGATCCGCACAACCTGAATTTGTCCCTGACGCTGAACGGCGTGGAAAAACAAAATTCGAACACGCGGTTTATGTTGTTTAACATCAACGAGCTTATTGAAGATTTGAGCACGGTGTTTACTCTGGAACCGGGCGACATCATTGCCACCGGAACGCCTGCAGGTGTGGGAGCCGGACGCTCTCCGCAGGAATGGATGTGGGACGGCGATGTTGTGGAGGCCACCGTTGAAGGCATCGGGACGCTGAGGAATACGGTGAAGCAACTTTAATAAGACAATGTTCCGGGTGGGCGCGTTAGGGATGGACGCGGCATCCTTTTGCCGGCCCCGCCGGGAAAAGATACAGCAGACAGCCCGACGGCGCTTTTAAAAGTTGATGAAATGCGCGATACCCGGCGCCGGAACGCCCAAAATATGAAAACACGATTTTTCCTTATTTTTTTAATTGTACTGAACTGCCTGGTGCTGCTGGGTCAGCTTTGGCCTGAAGGTGCTCCGCCGAGCGCCCGGATGGTGAATATTTTTTTTCTGATTGGCAGCCTTGCCTACTTTGTGATTCAGCTTAAACGGCCCTCAAATTAACTTATGAAAACATACCGCATCGGGCAGATTGTGCCCTCGTCGAACATTACGATGGAAACGGAGATTCCGGCAATTTTTAACGCGCGTCAAACGATTTTGCCCGAGCGTTTTACGTACCATTCGAGCCGGATGCGCATGAAGAAGGTGACCAAGGAGGAACTGGAGGCGATGGATGCGATGAGCCTGAAGTGCGCCATTGAACTGTCGGATGCGCACATGGACGTGATGGGTTATGCATGCCTGGTGGCGATTATGAGTATGGGGCGCGGCTATCATTGCGTATCAGAGGTGAATTTGCACCAGGAAACCGTGGCCAATGGTTTCCCGACGCCGATTGTGACCAGTGCGGGCGCGCTTGTGGGCGGGCTAAAGGTTTTGGGAGCCAAAAGGATTTCGATCATTACGCCGTATATGCGTCCGCTGACGGATTTGGTGGTGGACTATCTGGAACATCAGGGTTTTGAGGTGATTGACTCGATTGCACTGGAAATTCCGGACAATCTGGAGGTGGCGGCGCAGGATCCGGCGAATTTGCTGGAGATTGTCAAGCGGCTTGATGTGACCGGTGCCGATGTGGTGGTCGCCTCGGCCTGTGTACAGATGCCGTCTTTGGGTGCGATTGATGCCATGGAAAAGCAGATTGGCCTTCCGGTAACGTCGGCTGCGGTGTGCACGGCTTATGAAATGATGAAGCGCCTGGGCCTTGAAGCCAAAGCTCCGATTGGTGGTGAACTTTTGAGCGGAAAATATTAAAAGGAAAATTCTGTAAACTTTTACGAAATCGATGTAAACGATTTTTTTGATAGGGTTGTGATATTTGTGAAACATCAAAAAAATTACAACTATGGAAATTGTACACGCTACCCCCGAGGATTTTTTGAACCACGATCATGACCTTCACAACCTGATTAGCATCAACATTCGCGAAGAAGAGGACGAACTGGATTTTGATCTGGATTACGACCCTAACCAAATGTACTACGAGTTGCTGGCGTCATAGGGAATCAAGCTGGTTTGCATCTATTCTTTTTTTAATTTTACGTTAACTTTTACGATGCGACCAATGCGGTATTTTTGCTGCGAATCCTAATGAACATGGCACTGAACCTTACTGAGATTGAGCGGGTAAAAACAATTAGTAAAGAGGATTTTTACCGCAACTATGTAAAGAAGCAAAAACCGGTTGTGATTGAACAGCTCACCCGCGACTGGCCTGCTTATGAAAAATGGAAACTGGGTTACATACGCGAGGTGGCCGGTGATAAGACCGTCCCTTTGTATGACGACCGACCGGTTTCGGCCAAGGACGGCTTTAACGAGGCGCACGCCAAGATGAAGATGTCTGATTACATTGACCTTTTGGAATCAGGACCTACCAACTACAGGATTTTTTTATACAACCTGATGAAGGAGGTTCCGGTGCTCAAGGGCGATTTTAAATGGCCTGACATTGGGCTCAGGCTGGTCAAGCAGTTGCCCATGCTGTTTTTTGGAGGCGAGAATTCAAAGGTGTTTATGCACTTTGATATAGATTATTCAAACATTCTGCACTTTCACTTTCACGGAAAGAAGCAATGTGTGTTGTTTGCGCCTGATCAGACCAAGTACCTTTACAAAGTTCCGCACGCCTTGATTTCACGCGAGGATATTGACTTTGACAACCCGGATTTTGACAAATGGCCGGCGCTGGCAAAAGCGCAGGGACTGGTTTGTACGCTTAATCACGGTGAGATGCTTTACATGCCGGAAGGTTACTGGCATTATATGAAATACGTAACACCGGGCTTTTCCATGAGCCTAAGGGCGTTTCCCCGACAGTTGTCGAACTTGTCAAAGGCGGCATACAATGTCTTTGTCATGCGCCACTTTGACAATTTTATGCGCAAGCGTAAAGGTCAGGAGTGGATTGACTACAAAAACCGTCGGGCAATCGAGGATACTCACAAAGCGCTGGGAATCCCGGTGTAGTGACTAATCCAAAACTACAATCATGAATAATTTTCTACGGGCGATCATCGCAGGATGGGGCGCCAAAAAACTGGGCGGTGGCTGCCTGGGAACGATAATCGTCTTTGTGATTATCTGGTGGCTGCTGGGAATGTTCTAAAAAACGGGCTGCTTGATGCGGCCTTCTTTTTATCCTATAATATACGAATTTCTTTTTGATTATCAACTGATTTATGTTCTGATTTTTGTCGGGTGTCCGGGGTAATTTCGTTTTAGAAATTTAAATGAAACACCATGAAACACCGAGTTCCCGTTACCGAAATCATGAGCAAATCGCTCGTAACCCTGAATCTGACCAATGATTTGACCTTGGCCGAATCGCTTTTCAAGCAGCACAAGATCAGACACATTCCTGTTGTAAGCGGCAAAAAGATTATCGGCATGTTAAGCTATACCGATCTTTTGCGGATTTCTTTTGCCGATGCCGTGGAAGACGATGCCGAAAGTGTGGATACCATTGTTTACGACATGTTCTCGATTGAACAGGTTATGACACGCAAAGTCACGGTCATCAGTCCTGACACTACCATTCGCGAAGCCGCCGAAATATTGGCGGAAAATGAGTATCACTCACTGCCGGTATGCAAGGATGAAGAGTTGGTGGGCATCATCACCACAACCGATATCATCAGATACTTCCTCGACCAGTATTAAATTTTATAAAAGGTCAGCGGTAAATCGTAAGACCGTTGGTGGGCACCTAAAGTATCTTTGCTTAAAATCAAAGCTATGAAAACGCCACAAAAACCTCAAAACGGACAACAGGGCTACCAGCACTCCAACCATCGCAGCCAGGACAACCGACGCGATACGTTAAAACATCAGTATGCCCAACACGATGAAGAATTAACCGATGACTCTAACTTTAAAGAAGGCAAACCCAAAGACGATTCGATGGATTTCAGGGATACGCTTGACAACCTCGAAGCCGAAAAATAGAAGCCCTCTTGACTAACCTAAGCTAAAAGGCAGCGCTTACCCGCTGCTTTTATTTTTTCAGGATTTTATCGAGGAGTTTTTGCAGGTTCACCGCGGCAAAAGTCGAGCTGTGATCAGACAAACCATACGGAATGATGAGTTCGCCGTTGTGGACGATACTTCCGCAGGAATACACCACATTGGGAACATATCCTTCGCGTTCATCCGGATTTGGCATGATAAGCGGCTCCGTCAGACGACCGAGTTCTATTTCCGGATTTTCCAGATCGAGCAGGCAAGCTCCAATGCTATAGCGGCGCATCGGTCCTACGGCGTGCGTAATGACCAGCCATCCTTGCGGAGTTTCTATCGGCGATCCGCAATTCCCAATTTGGACTAGTTCCCAGGTGTATTCAGGCGACTGGATTTTGATGGGATCGTCCCAGACATTGATGTTGTCGGAATACATAATGAAATTGTTCCAGCCGTCGATGCGCGCCAGCATGGCATATTTTCCGTTTATCTTTCTAGGAAAAAGCGCCAGATTCTTGTTGCGCGCGCCCGTTCCGTGCAATGGGCTGGTCCGGAAGTCGTAAAAATCAGTGGTGCGCAAAAGTTTGGGCATAATGTGCGTTCCGTCATATGCCGTATAGGTGGCGTAATAGACACTGCTGCCATCGTCGCGGATAAACTTGACAAACCTGGCATCTTCAATCCCTTTGCTTTCAAGGCTTGAAATAGGAAAAATTACGCGGTCGCTGATATCGGTATCTCTGGAGAAACTGATGCTGCGATAACTGTCGGACAGCGCAAGTAATAAATGGTACTGCCTGATGGTCCGCTGATTTTCTTCACTTTGGGTACTTTCCATGACGACTTTTCGCAGTGACTCATAATCAAACTCGTCATTGACGCGCTTGTCGATAGCATCGATTATGTCCTGGTCGATGCCTTCGTCGGCAGCCTTCTTGAGGAAAAGACCTTTTTTGTAGATGACATTGCGGATGCGTTCGGCTTCGTCGACATAGTTTCCGGACGGAATCACCGTGATGTTGTTGTCTTTGTCAATAATCGCCCTGCGGAATACCATGGACGAGACGTGGCCCTCTCCCACCGCACGAAAACTCAGGATTACGCGTTGCTGACCTTCTTCCAGATTGGACCGGTCAGGATCCTCAACAATTGACGGATTAAAAAAGGCTGCCGACTCGATGGAATATTCATGGGTAAAATACGCCCCGATGAGCAATTTGGTATACTCATCAATGGCCGACAACTTAAATCCGGCTCGCTCGATATAGGGTTCGACGCGCTGGCAATGCTTGAGAAGTTTTGTGGTAACGCTGCGGTGCCGTTTGGAAAAATCCTGCAGCAAGGGCGACACCTCGGCAAAAACCTGTTCCTTGCTCAGGGTCATTACTTTTTGAATCAAAGACACGGCTCGCTCTTCACCGGTAAAAAAGAAACGCGCAATAACGCGGCGCGGATCAGGCGAAACTTTGGCAGGCTTTCGCTTTATCGACAATCTCATAAGGATACTTTTCTCCTAAGTTACGATAATGTTTAAACCATCTACAATACAAAAAATGCCAAAAAATACTTAATATCAGCGCTTGAGTGAAAAGTGCGCACGGAATTCACGCGGAACACCATTCTCGAAGTAGCTCACAACAAACCAATAATCAGAAGCCGGCATCACCTGTCCGTTATACGTTCCGTCCCATCCCTGACCTGCCGGGACAATTTGCTTCAGGAGCTTTCCGTAGCGGTCAAAGATGCTGATGCGCGCCTGGTCCTGAAGGGTTGACAGATCAAAAATGTTCCAGGTGTCGTGAATCCCATCGCCGTTTGGCGTAAAGAAATACGGATAATTGACCAGATTGATCACATCGGTAAACGATACCGGCGTAATGCAATCATTGGCGTCATAAATGGTGAAGCTGTGCAATCCCCCCGGAACATTGGTAAACACATTGGATTCCTGCAGCGGACCATAATCCAACTGATACAAAAAACTACCCGGTTCAGTCACCAAAATCGTCACTGTACCCGATTCGAAATATCCGCTGGTTTCCCAGGTTGGATTGGGCGCAACCACCGGATGGGCCGTTACGGTAATGGTCTGATTGGTGGCACACTGACCGGGATCGGGCGTAAACTCATAGGTTGCCGATGGCAATGCCGGATCAATCACCGACGGATTCCAAACCCCTTGATAACCCAGAGGAGAAACCGTTGCGAGCACTGGCGCCGATTGATCCTGACAGAATGAAACATCGTTGAACCCCGGACTTTCCGGCTGGTTGACTGTAATCTGCATGGTGTATTGATTTGCACATTCGGCGGCCAGGGGAACAAAAAGGTAGCTGCCGCTTTGCGTGTTCGACACCGTCGACGGTGACCAGGTACCCTCGATTCCGTTAAGTGATGTGCTAGGCAAAACAGGAGCCGTCTCGCCGGCGCAAAATGCGGGAACAGCCAAGAACTGCGGTGTTGTTCGGGCAATGACCCTGATTGTCATTTGGGCTGTAGCGGCACAATTTCCGGCGGTTGGCGTAAAAGTATAGGTAGTGTTTCCGACAGTCGAAACGTCGATAACCGATGGCGACCAGGTTCCCTGAATCCCTTCGAGCGATGTTGTGGGCAAAGCAGGAATTCCGGTAGTTTCATGGCATAAATCAGGGATGAGGTCAAAAGTTGGTGTTCCCGAGGGCGTAATGTTCATTGAAACCTGAAAAGTCGGAGACGTGACGCATTGATCAGCTGCTGCCGTAAAGGTATGGACGGTTGTTCCGGGATTTGCAGTAGAAATCACCGGCGGATTCCAGGTTCCGGATATCGGGGTTGAATTATTGGAAACCAGGGGCAGTGTTGGTGCAATGGCTCCCTGGCAAAGCGTCATGGAGTTGGTTAAACCGGTAAACTGCAAGGTCTGACTCGGAACAATTTGAACGTTCAGCACAAATGGCGTTGCGCATTGACTGGTATTGGGTGTAAAGGTATAGGTTCCGCTCAGGTTGGTATTTACCGTCGACGGATTCCAGGTACCGGTGACGCCGTTTAGCGAGGTATTGGTGAGTTGCGGAACTCCCGTGTTTGCACCTGAACAAAGCGTGACGTTGTTGTTAAACGCAAAACTCGGACTGCCGTTGGGTGGAGTCACCGTAACATTGACTACCCGCTGCATGGCGCACGGAAATAGCGTGGGATTTGGTGTAAACGTGTGCTGGAACGTTCCTGCCGTAGACGTGTTTACCGTGGGTGGATTCCAGGTTCCCGAAATGCCGTTGTTGGATGTTGTGGGCAGATAATTTGGCGGCGCCGGAGTTCCCTGACAAATGGGTGCAATGGTAAAATCAGGTGTTTGCGGTGGCTGACCGGTTATGGTCACGGTTTGAGGCGCGTAACAGGCTGATGTAAAAGTATAGGTGCGCGTTCCCGACTGAACGGTTGTGGGCGACCAGGTTCCGCTGATGCCGTTGGGCGATGTGGTGGGCAACACCTCTCCCACGCATCTCGTGGTATTGTTATACGGGAAATCAGGGTTACTGCCCGGTACAAAGCCAATGGCGCGTTTGGGCGGATGACAGACACCATTCCACGCCACCGTAAAATCAACAGGTTGGTTGGCCGATACACCGGTAACAAAAAACGACGTAGGCGCCACCTGATTGACTACTACCGGAGGACCGCCGGCTATCGAATAGGTGATGGTGAAACTGGTCTGCCCGATATCCTGAAAGTCAAAAAATACCGATGTAGCCGTAGAACTTGAACAGATGGTATACAAAAAGCTGTTGCCCGTTGGCGTATTGGTGCCAATGGTGACGCGAACCAACTTGACTTCAGTACACGTCGGTGTAACGTTCTTGATAAAATAAATCCCACTTTGGGTGATGGCCGTCGGGTTGGCGAGCGGCGCTGTGGCACTCGCATTGAGCCAGTACGAGAGCGTACCGATGTTGGTGCTTCCGGCCGTAATCGCAGGCAGCGTAATGTTGACCGGTCCGTTTTGGCATGGCGGGTCATTGACGACCAATCCGCAACCCTGGCCAAAGCAGAGGGAATAGCACATCAAGGCCAAAAACAACAATGAGGATTGTAGGGCTTTACACATTGTAGGCTAATTAACAGTACAAATAAAATTATTTATACTGACAATTTTATCGTCGGCAGCAAGATTTCTAAAAAAAATCTTAAAATTAGTATGCCATCAGTTCCTTAAGCGCCTGTTCGAACCGGCCTTTGGGCAGATACTGATCTTCCAGAGCCTTGGTAAATGGAATCGGGGTTTCCAAACTGGCGACGCGTTTAACCGGCCCGTCCAGATATTCAAAACAATCTTCCATAATCATAGCCGATATGTCGCTGGCAATTCCGCCAAACATCGAATCTTCCTGAATGATAATCGCTTTGTTGGTCTTTTTGACCGATGCGTATACTGTTTCCTTGTCAAGTGGTTGCAAGGTGCGCAAGTCGATCAAATCGGCTGAAATCTGCGGATTGAGATCAAGTGTTTCAATCGCCCAGTGAACGGCCGCTCCAAAAGCGATGATGGTAATGTCCTTCCCCTCGCGGAGCAATTGCGCCTTTCCGAGTGGCAAGGTGTAATAATCCTTTGGAACCTCTTGATAAACGCTGCGATACAACAATTTGTGCTCAAAAAACATCACCGGATTGGGATCGTTGATCGAGGCGTTTAAAAGTCCTTTGGCGTCGTATGGAAATGCCGGATAAACTACCTTGAGACCAGGTGTCTTGGTAAACCACGCTTCGTTGGTCTGTGAGTGGAAAGGCCCGGCCTGTGTTCCGCCACCGCAAGGCATCCGCACCACTACGTCGGCGTGCTCGTTCCAGCGGTAGTGGACTTTTGCCAGATAGTTGACAATGGGGTTGAATCCCGTCGAAACAAAGTCGGCAAACTGCATTTCGACTATGGCTTTGTATCCGTTGATGGACAATCCCATTCCGGTTGAAACCACGGCCGATTCACAAATTGGTGTATTGAGGATGCGGTGCTTGCCAAACTCATCGACAAACCCTTCGGTAATTTTAAACGCTCCACCGTACTCGGCAATGTCCTGACCCATGATGACCAGGTTGTCATGGCGATGCATTGATTCGCGAAGTGCCTGTGTGATGGCATCCACAAAGCGTACGTTGGCTTTATCGCCTTGCGCCTGAACGAGTTCAAAGGTATGTGGCTTGTACACATCGCCCAACTCTGTTTCCAGACTGGCGACGATCTCAGCCTCGGTATTGGCCATCAACAGGTGATTGTCAATTTCGGCTTTGATTTCTTCACGCCATTGTTCGTCCTTGTCGACGCGCAGAATATTTTGTTTGATCAGATAACGACGGAAGTTGTCCACCGGATCTTTCTCGGCCCACATGTCCATCAATTCCTGCGGAACGTACTTGGTACCACTAGCCTCTTCGTGTCCGCGCATGCGAAATGTCTTGAACTCCACCAATACCGGTCGCGGATTCTTACGCATTGATTCGACGATTTCCGTAAGTTCGGTATACACTTCCAGGATGTTATTGCCGTCGATGATGTGCGCTTCCATGCCGTAACCTACTCCTTTGTCGGCCAGGTTTTCACAGCGGTACTGCTCGTTGGTAGGCGTTGATAGTCCGTATCCATTATTTTCTATGATAAAAAGCACCGGCAAGTCCCAAACCGCCGCAATGTTGAGCGCTTCGTGAAAATCGCCCTCACTTGTAGCGCCTTCACCGGTAAAAACCGCCGTGGCCTTGTGGTTCTTTTTAAGTTTGTTGGCCAGTGCGATCCCATCGGCCACGCCAAGCTGCGGGCCAAGGTGCGAAATCATACCAATGATTTTATACTCCTGGGTTCCAAAGTGAAAAGAGCGATCGCGGCCTTTGGTGAATCCTGAAGCCTTGCCCTGCCACTGTGAGAACAGTCGGTAAAGCGGAATGTCGCGTCCGGTGAAAACGCCCAGGTTTCGGTGCATCGGCAGGATGTACTCATCAGGCTGCATTACCGCCGTGACACCCACTGAGATTGCCTCTTGCCCGATTCCTGAAAACCACTTGGAAACCTTGCCCTGACGGATCAGGATCAGCATTTTTTCTTCAATAAGACGCGGTTTTAAAAGCCGCTTGTATAGATCAAGTAACGTTTCGTCACTCAGGTTTTTCCGCTCAAAATTCATAAAACAGGTATAAACGCGGTCAAAAATACTAAATAGATAGGGTAAAAAGGAATTGGGAAAGGAAAATTTAATTGGATGGGGCAATTGGGTTGCTGGGTACAGGTTACAGGGTGCAGGGTGCAGGGTGCAGGGTTCAGGGTGCAGGGAGGGAATTTGAAAATTTGGAAATTTGGAAATTTGACGATTTGAAAATGGTGATTCGCGTAGATTGATGTTTTGTCTAATGTATAGTGAATAGTAGAAAGAGAGGATTTGGAATTTGGAATTTGGAATTTGGGATTTGGAAATTTGGAAATTGGGATTCGCGCAAATCGATATTTTAACTGAAATATAGTGAATAGTAAAACTAGGGGTTTTGGTATTTGGAATTTGGAAATTGGAATTTGAAAATAGGTAGATCTGAAACCTAATCATCCAACTACCGCGATCTACTGTCAACTGTAAACCGTTAACTATAAACCATTCCGCAATCTCATTGTTCATTGTTAATTGTTAATTGTTCATCGTTCGCTATAAATTGTCAATTGTCAATTATCAATTATCAATTATCCAAGATTCATTACATTTGCTTTTTTGGCTAAGGCCGGTAACAACAATTTATTATGCAAAACATTCCTAGTGTTGACTTGCGTGATTTCCTTTCGGGTGACCCGGAACGCAAACAAAAATTTGTAAATGAAATCGGAAAAGCCTACGAAGACATCGGATTCGTAGCACTTAAGGGACATTTTCTGGACGACAAGCTGGTAGACCGGCTTTACGGACAGGTGCGAAACTTTTTTGACCTTCCCGTCGAAACCAAGCTCAAGTATGAAATCCCGGGCATTGGCGGGCAGCGTGGCTATGTTTCGTTTGGGAAAGAACACGCCAAAGGCCGTTCGGCAGGCGATCTCAAAGAGTTCTGGCATTTTGGACAGTACGTCGAGAACGATCCGGCGCTTGAGGCCGAATATCCTGCGAATGTCGAGGTAACCGAACTTCCCGAATTCAACGCCGTTGGCAAGGAAGCCTATAAAATGCTTGAGAAAACCGGCGTCTACGTTTTGCGTGCCCTGGCGCTCTTTTTGGGCCTGGACGAGTTTTACTTTGACAACTACGTCAAAAACGGGAATAGCATCCTCCGCCCTATCCATTATCCTCCCATCACTGACGAGCCGGCCGACGGAGCCGTTCGCGCTGCAGCCCATGGTGATATCAACCTGATCACACTTTTGATGGGTGCGCAAGGAAAAGGCCTTCAGGTGCAAAATCACCAGGGCGATTGGATCGACGCCATTGCCGAACCCGACGAACTGGTCATCAACGTGGGCGACATGCTTTCTCGTCACACCAACAACCGGCTGAAATCAACCATCCACCAGGTAGTCAATCCGCCGCGTGAACTGTGGGGAACTTCGCGTTATTCCATTCCGTTTTTCATGCACCCGATAAGTGACATGAAACTGGATGTGTTGCCGCAAACAATCGACGAGAACAATCCAAAGTTGTACGAAGACATTACCGCCGGCGAATTTTTGCACGAGCGATTGGTCGATCTTGGATTGATTAAAAAATAGGTGCAGGGTGCAGGGCACAGGGTACAGGGTACAGGGTGCGGGGAGCAAGGTAGATTTTAATTAGTTGAAACACTATCTCCTCTAATTAAAATGTTCTTGTTTGTCGAAATCCCATTGTTAATTGTTAATCGTTAATTGTTAATTGAAAAGTGGATCTCAAAGACCAACTCTCCAAATTGTTCCCTCAGCATCAGCCAAGTGATGATAATAGCCCGCAGGACGATGAACCCCGCGGGCTTTACCTTCAAAAAGAACCGCTTATCTGCCGGTTTGAAAAACGAAACGGCAAACCCTCGACTATCATTGAAGGCTATGCCGGATCAGACGAAGATTTTAAACTTCTGACCAAGGAAATCAAAACCCGATTGGGCGTTGGCGGAAGCTTCAGGGGCGGCGAAATGCTGATCCAGGGCGACTACCGCGACAAAATCATGAACCTGTTAAAGGAAAAAGGGTTCAAGGTAAAGCGGGTTGGCGGCTAGAATCAAAAAATAAAATTTAAACCACGGTCAATCGAAAGGCGCTGCCTTGCTTTTGGCTTTTTGTCATTTTGACGTTATGATCCAACCATCTGAACTTATACTCAATCCCGACGGAAGCGTCTATCACCTGAACCTCCGTCCGGAACACATTGCCCGCGACATCATTTTTGTAGGCGACCAAAACCGCGTTGAAAAAATCACCAAACACTTTGATTCGGTTGAGTTTTCCACGCAAAAACGCGAATTCAAAACACAAACCGGAAGCTACAAGGGCAAGCGCATGACGGTTATGTCAACCGGCATCGGCCCCGACAACATCGACATCGTCATGAACGAACTGGACGCCCTGGTCAACATCGACCTTAACACGCGTACCATTCGCGATACACATACGGCGCTCAACATTATCCGCATCGGGACTTCGGGTTCGTTGCAGGCCGATATTCCCGTCGACAGCTTTGTCATGGCCACCCACGGACTGGGGCTCGACAACATGCTCCACTCCTACCGCATCGACAACATCGTCAATCCCGATATCGAAGAAGCGTTTATCAGTCACACCAACTGGGATATGCGAAAAGGTCGCCCTAATGTGATCAAAGGATCAGAAGAACTGGCAAAGAAACTCGAAGGAATCCAGATGCACAAAGGCATTACGGCTACGGCCGGCGGATTCTACGGCCCGCAGGGACGCGTGCTTCGGCTTGCAATCCAGGATCCATCGCTCAACGACAAACTGGATTCGTTTACGCACAACGGTCACCGGATTACCAATCTGGAAATGGAAACTTCAGCCATTTACGGACTGGCCGCTCTGCTCGGTCATCAGGCTTTATCGCTTAATGCCATCATCGCCAACCGCGCAAGCAAAACTTTTAGTAACGACCCGTATGAAGCTGTAGATAAACTGATTGCCTACGCACTCGACAAACTAGCAGCTCAATAATGATAACCATCCGGATAGCGGGCGTACCCGAACATTTTAACCTCCCGTGGCATCTCGCTCTGGAAGACGGCAGTTTTAAGGCGGCCGGACTTGACGTGAAGTGGACCGACGTGCCTGAAGGGACAGGAAAGATGTGCCAGATGCTCCGCGATGACCAAACCGATGTCGCCGTCATCCTGACCGAAGGCATCGTCCGAGATATTGTTTTGGGCAATCCGTCAAAAATTGTCCAGGTATACGTGCATACACCGCTTTTGTGGGGCATCCACGTGGCCGCGGCATCGGCTTTTGAAACTGTTGAAGACCTTCGCGAAAAAACCGCAGCAATCAGTCGTCCGGGATCGGGTTCGCAACTGATGGCATATGTCAATGCGGCAAAGATGGGCTGGCCCGTGGATAGTCTGAATTTTAAAACTGTTCATACGATCGACGGCGCGGTTGAGGCGCTTGGCCGTGGCGAGGCCGATTATTTCATGTGGGAGCGTTTTATGACCAAGCCACTGGTCGACAGCGGAATTTTCAGAAGGTTGGATGACTGCCCCACTCCGTGGCCGTGTTTTGTCATTGCCGTAACCGACGCTTTTCTCGAAACGCATCCGGAAGCGGTAGCCAACTTGCTCAAAACCATCAACACAACGACCCGAAACTTTAAAAACATTCCGCAAATAGAAAAAGAACTTTCCCGTCGTTTTAACCAAAAGGAAACTGATATTGTCGATTGGCTTTCACGGACTTCCTGGAGTGACGAGGCGCCATCGGCGGATATGTTAAACAACGTACAAAAAGAACTTGTCTCCCTGAGCCTTATTCCAAAAATGGGTACTTTTGCTGAAATCGCCAAAGCGCTCTAGCTTTCGTTTCTGGATGAAAACCCCAACGGAATCTCCTTTCAAAAAGGTCATTGACACTTTCAGCATTAAGCCGCCATGGGATTCGATTATCATCGGATGCCTCAGCGTCTTGCTTGCGGTTCCGTTGTTTATCATTGCGCACCAAAATCTGATCGATCCAGAGTGGTGGATCAGCATCGACCGAATCGTGCTTTTCACGGCCATTGTGGTTGCTCTTTTCTTTGCGCTGCGACTGCTTAAACGCATCATTCTTTTGGCCGTTATCGGATATCTGATTCTGCTTATCTACGGAACGGTTCTGGGCAATTACGGTTTTATGGATGTTTATGAAGATTACAGGTCGATGGTGTACATGATGGCTGATGACCCGAATCCGCAAAACATCATCATCTCAAAACTCCTTCCTTTTCCCAACAAAAGTTCTATCCTGCGCGGTGTTGACTACAAAAATCCCAAGGTGCGGAATTTTGCCGTCATGGCTACAACCAAGCACTTCAGGGATGTAAAGGGTTATGGCGGATACCGTCAGCTTATACAATGCTTTGCCGTGTTTAAGGAGATCAACTCGCGGTGGATTTATGTCAACGATCCGCGAGGCCGGGATTATATTGCCAAGGCAACCGAATCGGTAACGCTTATGGCAGGCGATTGCGATGACCATGCAATCCTGATGGCAGCCTGCGTCAAGGCGATTGGCGGAACTCCGCGACTCATCCACACCACCGGACACATCTATCCTGAAATCCTGATTGGAAAGCAGGCTGACCTTGAAACCGTTAACTACCTGGTTAAAAAGGTGCTGTTTCCCAAAGAAAGCGAGGGCTTTGAGTTGCATTACCACATTGATGAATACGGCCAGGTTTGGCTCAACCTCGACTACACGGCCAAATATCCCGGAGGCAGGTTTATGCGCGAGGAAATCCTTGGCGAGCTTACCCTTTACTGACAATTTTTTCCGGCAGATTTTATTATCTTCGTAGTCAAATCATTCCTATGAAAAAGATTGCGCTGCTTTTGCTTTTGGCTGCCCAACCGCTGCTGGCTCAGGACAATTCGACGCCTGAAGTGGCCCAAAAGCACCACGAGGTCCGCACTGACCTTGTATCCCTGATCACCGCGGCCCGCGTCAACCTCACCTATGAATATTTCCTGAACGAGCGGTTTTCATTTGGCATCACAGGTGGGTTTTCCAACAGCAAATCAATCGAAGAAGATTTTAACCGCGGCAACCGCAACAACCTACCGCTTTACGACGTTTCGCCATTTGCCCGATACAATCTATCCAACGGTCAGCGGAGTTTTTACTTTGCCGAGGTGTTCGTCATGGCCAATGGCGGTGACTATCGTGAGATCGTCCGCAGGACCGATGGCGCCGTGGATTATTTTGAAGTGGAAAAATCAACCTATTCCGATATGGCAATTGGAGCCGGCTTGGGCTACAAGATTTACATAAAAGATGCCCTGGCTTTGGAGGTGATGGTGGGTTACGGCCTTAACCTGATGAACACTGACAAAAGCCCTGATAACATTTCTAAAGTTGGCCTGAGCGTGGGCTATCGTTTTTAAGCTATGAAAAAATTGATCTTTCTCCTGCCCTTTGCCTTTTTTGGATGTGATACCGATGACGACGGCTATTACAACGTGAAATATATTGTATCCGACGAGCCATTGGTAAACATTGAAACCCTGCCGGATTACAATGTAAACGACGTCCTTTACGTCAATGCCGAAATTCCGTTTTTGCTGGCGGAAGAAGGTAGCGCCAATCTTATCGACATCCCAAGATCGACCGGAAATACCCCGGAATTTGAAATTTCATATTCGCTGCAGCGTCAGGTTTCAGAAAATGTTTGGGAACCGGTTGACCTGACCGGCGATTTTGTAAGCGATATCGGCGAGGGACAGTCTGGATTTTACGTTTTGGGTGCCACCGAAATCCAAGCGGATGCCTATGTTTTTCGCGGCGGGCTCAGGCTTGATTCAACCGGAACTTTCCGATTGGTGTTTAGTACCAACGCCAAAAACGATTCGATGGTGACGTTGCGATCGCATAGTACCGGAAACAACCTCGAACTCAATATACAATCGGCTGTGGAGGGCGTCACCGGATTTTACACCTTTACGGTTGATTGATTACCACTCGATTGGTGTTTGGCCAGTGGCGACAAGATAGTCATTGGTTTTGGTAAAGTGCCGATTTCCAAACCAGAGCCCCCGGTTGGCGCTCAGTGGCGACGGATGTCCGGTCTCGAGTACCAGATGGCGCGATCGGTCAACAAGTTTGCCTTTCTTTTGGGCGTAGCTTCCCCAAAGTAAAAAGACAACGTTTTCCCTTTGGTCTGAAACCGCCTGAATGACAGCATCGGTAAACTTTTCCCAGCCCTTTTTTTGATGACTCCCGGCCATTCCCTCGCGTACAGTCAGTGTGGCATTTAATAACAGAATGCCCTGATCAGCCCATCGCGTCAGATTTCCACTGATAGGAACCGGCGTCCCCGTATCGTTTTTAACTTCTTCAAAAATGTTGCGCAAGGAGGGCGGAAATGCAACTCCATCGTTTACTGAAAAGCAAAGGCCGTGAGCCTGACCGTACCCGTGATACGGATCCTGCCCGATGATGACCACTTTAACCTTGTCAAACGGGCAATAGTCAAACGCCGAAAAAAGCTGCTCTTCGGGCGGAAAGCAGCGTTGACCGACCGTTGCATATTCGGCTTTTACAAAATTCAAGAGGTCAATAAAGTAGGGCTTGTCAAACTCTTTTTGCAAAACCGCTTTCCACGAGGCTTCAAGGGCGATATCCATTGCTAAAATTTTCCCAAATATACTAATCCGGAGCATGACAAGCGCCGGTTACTAATGCATAATTTGAGTAACTTTGCGTGTCCTATGGCCAAAATTTCACCCAAAACCCTCTCTGATCTCCAGTTTGACACCGTGCTCGAAACGGTGGCCGGACATTGCGTTACTGAGATCGGACAGCAAAAAGCGCTGGCGATTACACCAATACGCGATCGCGAAGAATTGATGCAGTCGCTTTTGCGCACATCCGAATATCTCTCGTCGATGCAGAGCAGCAATCCCATTCCCAATCACGGGTTTGACGATGCTTCGGCTGAATTGAAATTCCTGGCCATCGACGGAAGTTATCTCGAACCATCGGCGTTGCGAAGACTGGCATCGCTCGAACAAACGTCAAACGGTTTGATTCTTCATTTCAGGAAATTCCAGGAATACTATCGGGCGTTGGAATTGTTTGCTTCGCAAATTCCGGTATCCAAGGAAATCCAGACCATCGTCGACAGCATCATCGACAAATACGGTGAGGTCAAGGATGATGCATCGCCCGAACTCGCCAACATCAGGCGTTCCATCGGGCAGGTGCGCGCCCAGATCAACCAGAGTTTTGCCCAGGCACTTTCGCACTACAACTCCCAGGCTTATCTGGACGACATCCGCGAAAGCATTGTCGAAGGCCGCCGCGTGCTGGCTGTTTTGGCGATGTACCGACGTAAAGTCAAGGGATCGGTTTTGGGAACTTCAAAAACGGGCAGCATCGCCTTTATCGAACCTGAATCGACCCACAAATACACGCGGGAACTCAGCCACTTGGAATTTGAACAAAAGGAAGAAGTGACGCGCATCCTCAAGATTGCCGCAGCACAGATACGCCCGCACGTAGCACTTTTACACCAGTATCAGGATTTTTTGAGCGACATTGACGTGACGGCGGCCAAGGCAAAATATGCCTCCCGAATCAACGGATTGTTACCTAAAATCAGTGAGGAGCGCCGGATTTATTTTAAGGAAGCTTATCACCCTATCCTTTACCTGACCAACTTAAAGAGCAAACAGCCAACCTATCCGCAAACCATCGAACTGGATCAGGAGCACCGCATCATTGTGATTTCCGGACCAAACGCGGGCGGAAAAACCATATCGCTTAAAACCGTGGGCCTGTTACAACTCATGCTGCAAAGCGGTTTGCTGATTCCGGTTCACGAACGCAGCGAAACGTTTTTGTTTGACCGGATCATGACTGACATCGGCGACAATCAATCTATTGAAAATCATTTAAGTACATACAGTTACCGACTTAAGAACATGAATCAGTTTTTGCGCAAATGCAACCGCGAAACGCTGTTTTTGATCGACGAGTTTGGGACGGGATCTGATCCGGAACTGGGTGGTGCGCTGGCCGAGGTTTTCCTGGAGGAATTTTACCACCGCGAAGCCTTTGGCCTGATTACGACCCACTACTCCAACCTGAAAATGCTGGCCAATGAATTGCCGGCCGCCACCAACGCCAACATGTTATTTGACGAGCGTTCGCTTGAGCCAATGTACAAGCTGATTATGGGTGAAGCCGGAAGTTCGTTTACGTTTGAAGTGGCACAAAAAAACGGCATACCGTACGGGTTGATCAATCGTGCGCGCAAAAAGATCGAATCGGGCAAGGTGCGGTTTGACAAAACCATCGCCAACCTGCAAAAGGAACGATCCAGGCTGGAAAAGACATCGGCGTCGCTGCGGGAAGAAGAGTCAAAGGCGCGTGAGGAGAGCAAAAAACTGGAAACCATCAACCAAAAAATACGGCAGAAACTCGAGAGCTATCAGGAACTTTACGACGCCAACCAAAAAGCCATCTACCTTGGCCAAAAGATTGAAGAAATGGCGCTCAAATACTTTAATTCCAAGGACAAGAAAACCATGATTGGCGAGTTCCTTAAAATGGTCGAGATTGAAAACTCCAAGCGCAAAAAGGAGTCGGGCAAGGACAAAAAGGCCGCCGAAGTCAAAAAGAAGGAAGTACTCGAAGAGGTAAAAGTAGTGGTCGAGGAAATCCGCAAGGAAAAAAAGGAGAAAAAGAAAAAGGAATCGCCTGAATCAAAACCGCGTCCGGTGCTTAAAATTGGCGATCGGGTGCGTATGACGGACGGAAAATCGGTGGGCGTGATTGATGATATCGAAAAAAACAAGGCGCTTGTCAATTACGGGATCTTTACCAGCAAGGTAAGCCTGGACGCGCTCGAACTGGTTGAAGCAGCCAAAAAGTAATGGATACGACAAAACTTCCTGAAGGTAAAAAGATTATTTTGTTTGACGGAGTCTGCAACCTGTGCAACTCTTTTGTACAATACGTGATCAAACGCGACAAAAAAGAGGTGTTTGTGTTTGCCGCACTGCAATCGGAGATTGGCCGCGAGATATTGCAACACATTGGCGTTGATCCGGAAAAAACCGACAGCATCATCCTGTATGAACCCGGACGGGCCTATTATCATAAATCAGATGCGGCCATCGAGATTGGCAAAAATCTTTCAGGAATAGCCTCAATGGCTGGTGTGCTGCGGGTTTTTCCGCTTTCGATCAGAAATTGGGGTTATGACTTTGTAGCCAAAAACCGCTACAAATGGTACGGCAAAAAAGACCAGTGCATGATTCCCACACCCGAACTCAAAGCCAGATTCCTCTAGGCTTCATTCTCGGCCACATCATCGCCCTCCCACTTTCCGACTACACTGGTAGCCAGCGCGTTGCCCAAAACGTTGGTTGCACTACGGAACATATCGCAAAAGTGATCGATGGGAAGAATCAGTGCTATACCCTCGATGGGAATATCAAACATTCCGCAGGTAGCGGCTACCACCACAAGACTGGCACGCGGAACCCCAGCAATTCCCTTGCTGGTGAGCATCAAAACGAGCAGCATGGTAAGTTGTGTGCCCAAATCCAGATTGATGCCGTAGGCCTGGGCGATAAAGATACTGGCAAAAGTCATGTACATCATGCTTCCGTCCAAGTTGAACGAATAGCCAAGCGGCAACATAAAGGATACGATGCGGTCGCGAACGCCAAAACGCTCAAGCTCTTCAGTCAATTTTGGAAATACGGCCTCGCTGCTGGTGGTTCCAAAGGCGATCATCAGCGGGCTGAAGATACGTTTGAGGAGCGTTGTCATGCGCCTGCCAAGGAACATATAACCCACGGCAACAAGCAAAATCCACAGCGCCACAATTCCCACCAGGAACGACCCGAAATACTTGATGTACGTAATCATCAAATCATTGACGTCACGCACGGCAAACACTGCGGCAATGGCACCAAAAACGCCCAGCGGCGCAAAATTCATGACGTAGTTCACCATTTTCAGGATGATGTGCGACGATTTGTCCAGGGCGTTTACCACCGGTTTGGCATAATCGCCAATGCTGGCGGCCGCCAGTCCGAAAAAGATAGAAAAGACCACGATCTGTAGGATTTCATTGGTGGCCAGGGCTTCAAAAACGCTTTTGGGGATGATGTGCTCGATGAAATTCTGGGCTGAAAAACCCTTGGTATTATTGGTTACTTCGGCGGCGGCGGCCATATCGACATTGGACAGGTTAAGTCCTACACCTGGCTGCAGCAAATTGACAAAGAAAAGCCCGATAAGCAGCGACAGCAGCGACGCCGTGAAAAACCAAATCAGTGCCTTTCCGCCGATGCGCCCCACCACTTTGATGTCACCCAGCTTGGCAATACCGACGATAAGCGTGGTAAAGACCAACGGTGCGATGATCATTTGCACCAATCGGATAAAGATGGTCGCCAGGATCTTGATAAGTGAACTGAATTCGGCAGCAGATTCCGGAGATTGCGTGCGGTGGATGTAGATTCCCAGGGCAGCACCCAACAGCATGGCGATGATAATTTGAAAGGTAAGGTTTCCCCAAATAGACTTCTTGGTTTGTTCTTGTATCATAAGGTTTTGGTATATGCCCTAGCCCGGATAGCAGCGAAAATCCTTTTGTCCCTGGATGGATTCACCTCTTGAAAGGCAGCCGGACAAAAGATTGCAGCGAATAGCCGGAAATAGCTCCCGCAAGATAAAAAATTACGGCTGATTGACCTTGTCCAGAAGGAAAAAGTCGGCCAGCACAAGGGCAGCCATGGCCTCGACGATGGGAACGGCGCGCGGCACTACGCAGGGATCGTGACGGCCTTTGCCTTGCAACTCAATCGTATTCCCTTGATTATCTATGGATTGCTGATTTTGCATCAGCGTAGCGACTGGCTTGAAGGCGACGCGGAAATAGATATCCATGCCATTGGTGATGCCGCCCTGAACACCGCCCGAGTGGTTGGTTTTGGTGGTTCCGTCGGGGTTAAAGAGGTCGTTGTGGCTGCTTCCGCGCATGGCCGAGCCTGAAAATCCGCTGCCAATCTCAAAGCCCTTGACGGCATTGATCGAGAGCATGGCTTTGCCGAGTTGGGCGTGGAGTTTGTCAAAAACGGGTTCGCCCAGGCCCGCGGGAACGTTTTGGATGACGCAGGCCACCGTGCCGCCTATGGTGTCGCCGTCTTTGCGCACCTCACGGATCAGGGCCTCCATTTTGGCCGCTGTTTCCGGATCCGGACAGCGCACATCGTTTGATTCGGTGAGCGATAAATCGAGTTGGCTATAGGATTTTTCGAGGGTGATGTCGCCAACCGAAGCCGTATACGCATTGATGGATATTCCGGAAACAATCTGGCGGGCAATCGCTCCACCCACTACCCTGCACGCGGTTTCCCGGGCCGAGCTGCGTCCTCCGCCTCTGGGATCGCGTATGCCGTATTTTTGGTCGTACGTGTAATCGGCGTGGCTGGGCCGATAGGTGTTTTCCAGATGGCTGTAATCGGCGGGCTTTTGGTTTTTGTTGCGGATGATAAAGCCGATGGGAGCACCGGTGGTTTGGCCGTTGTAAACACCTGACAAAATTTCGACGGTATCCGGCTCGTCGCGTTGGGTCACAATGGCTGACTGGCCGGGCCTGCGACGGTTGAGTTCGCTTTGGATGGCGCTCAAATCGAGGGCAATTCCGGCAGGGCATCCGTCGACTACACCGCCAATTGCCGGACCGTGTGATTCGCCAAAAGTTGTCAGACGGAAGAGGGTTCCAAAGGTGTTCATGATGGTTTGGTTAATGGGTTTTGGCCGCCCGTTTACTTTTGCTAAGATAGGTTTTCGCGGCGAACACAACGAAATTGGCTTCAAAAAAAACCGCTGTTATCAGTAGCTTGAGGTGTTAATTTTAACACAATTAGGCAACGCGTTGTGGCCGGATGGCTAATTTTGTTGGACTAACTAAATTTAATCATATGAAAAAGATCTTTTTGAGCGCGATTATGCTGATTGGATTGGCTTTTAGCGCAAATGCACAGGAAATCCGAAAGAACGCCCTTGGTTTACGTCTTGGTGACAACGACGGCTTTGGCGGTGAAATTTCATACCAGCGGGGCCTGTCTGACAACAACCGCCTGGAACTTGACCTTGGATGGCGCGACAGTCGCAATTATGACGCTTTTAAGCTTGTAGGTTTGTACCAGTGGGTTTGGAATATCGACGGTGGATTCAACTGGTATGCCGGTGTTGGCGGTGGATTGGGAAGCTATGACATCGATGATCGCTATGACCTGCCAGACGACGAGGACGGTGGAACTTTCTTTTTGCTCGCAGGTGACATCGGTATCGAATACGTATTCCCGAATGCACCTATCCAACTTTCACTTGATTTTAGGCCGGAGATTTACTTTGGCGACGATTTCCGCGAAGATGACTTTGGTCCGGACATCGCCCTTGGTATCCGCTTTACTTTCTAAGAATTCAAAATCCCGGACTTCCGGGATTTTTTTTATCGTATTTCAATTGGTTTTTTTGAGTTGATCCTGATTACGGTGTACGGATACGTAATTTGTTGGATGTTCATACTGCCTGGTTCCGGTTCTACTTCTTTTAGCGTGACGATGATGCGCTCAGGGATTTCCTTGACACTTTCGACATCGAGTGCATAGCCGCCGGTTGGTTTCTCGCCCATGTTGAGTACCAGGAATGTCGAGGTGCGCGCTTCCGATGGCAGAATCTGTCGCGAAAGACGTTCATCGTCGGCCAGCATGCCCACTTCTTTCTCGGTTGTAAGGATTTCATAAAAGCGAATGTTCCCACCACCGTCATACTGACGGGTGAGAATTTCATATAGCCGCGTGTCGACGGTGGCAGGAGCCTTTGCAGATGTGCAACCAAGCGCCACCAATGCGGCAAAACTAAAGATTAACCTGCTGACGGTTGTCCTGAATGGCTTTTTGATAGAGACCTTCATATAGCGGAAGAATGTTGTGAATGTCAAATTGTTTGGCCACGCCGTACGCATTGGCCTTGTATTGCTTGAGCAGTTCATCGTCCCGTAACATCCGGATGGCATGGTCCGCCATCGAATCAACGTCGCCTACATCGCTGAGATGGCCGGATATGCCTTCAAAATTAACCTCGGGAAGGCCTCCGCTGTTGCTCGAAACTACGGGAACGCCCCATGCCATGGCTTCAAGGGCCGCCAAACCAAAACTCTCGGTTTCTGATGGCAAGAGGAACAAATCAGAATAACTCAGGATTTTGTCAATCTCGTTGCTGTTTCCAAAAAAGATGACTTTGTCGGTAATGCCTAGGTCGCGGCAGAGTTGTTCGGCTTTCTCCTTTTCAGGTCCGTCGCCTACCATCATCAGGCGCGACGGGATTTGCTGCTGGATTTTGTAATAGATGCGGATGATATCGGGAATCCGCTTGACCCGACGAAAGTTGCTGATGTGCGTGATGATGCGTTCTTCCGGCCTGGCCATGATGGAACGTCGGCAAACCAAATCAGGAGCGGCAACACTTTTGTCGAGTTCAATAAAGTTGGGGATGACGTGAATCTCCTTGGTCACGCCAAAGTGCTTGTAGGTTTCGTCCTTTAGGTTTTGTGATACCGCCGTGACCACATCTGATTTGTTGATGCTGAAGGTCACTGCAGGCTTGTAATACGGGTGATTGCCCACCAGGGTAATGTCGGTGCCGTGAAGCGTGGTCACCATCGGAATAAAAATCCCTTCGTCGGCCAGCATTTGCTTGGCCATGTATCCGGCATAGGCGTGCGGGATGGCGTAATGCACATGCAACAGTTCGATTCCGTAAAGCTTTACCATATCAACCAACTTGCTCGACAACGCCAGTTCATAGGGTTGATAGTGAAACAACGGATATTCCGGAACGTTGACTTCGTGAAAGTAGACGTGTTCGGCCAATAGCGAAAGACGCACCGGCTGACTGTAGGTGATAAAGTGGATTTCGTGTCCGCGGCGGGCGAGTTCAAGGCCAAGTTCGGTGGCGACGACCCCACTACCGCCAAAGGTAGGATAACAAACTATCGCAATTTTCATACGGGCGATTTGGATAAAATTAAGCAAAAACGGCTAGGGTTGCAAAATAGCCTGCTGGATGATTTTCTGGATGTCCTCGCGGATGTTCTCCTTTGACAGCGTATTGGGCGCATTGGCATCCGGGAAAGTGCGGTTGGAAAGGAATACGTACACAATTCCGGTTTTTGGATCGGCCCAGGCCATGGTTCCGGTAAATCCGGTATGACCAAAACTTTCGGGCGAAACGCATCCGCAGGTTGGACCGGCAGTTCCCGGGAGCTGAGGCTTGTCAAACCCTACCCCGCGCCTGTTTCCGTCGGTACAATAATAACAGTTGTTGAAAGCGTCAAATGCTTCGGCCGAAAAATACCGCTGTCCGCCGTAACTCCCCTTTTGCAAAAAGAGTTGCATCATCTTGGCTACGTCCATGGCGTTGGAAAACAGTCCCGCATGTCCGGCGACACCACCTTCCATCGCCGCTTCCATATCGTGCACATAACCCTGAAGCACCTGTCGGCGAAAGTATTTGTCGTCCTCGGTTGGCGCAATCACGCTCATGTCAAACTTGTGAAGCGGATTGTACATAGTGTAACTCATGCCCATCGGTGCAAAAAACCGCTCAATCGACATCACATCAAATTTTGCTGCATTGGTTCGTTCCAAAAAACGCTCCATGATGATAAAGGCAAAATCACTGTACTTGTATTGCTTTTTTGGCAATAGCTTGCTTTGTGCGATGAATTTCAGGATCGTATCGTTGTAATCATCGCGGATGTAGAGATTTTCAGCCACCTGTGTCGTGAAGCCGGGTTCATACCGCTGACGGTAATACCGCGCCAATGGCATTCCTGCCGAGTCGAGCGTTTGTTTGTAAAACGGCTCCCAGGGCTGAAGTCGCGCGTAATGCGATAGCAGCTCCTTGACTGAAATGTCCTTTTTGTCGGTTTGGGCAAACTCAGGCAGCAACTCGCCCAACCTGGAATTCAAGGAAAGCGTCCCCTTGTCATAGGCCTGCAGCACGTGCGGCATTGTGGCCATGATTTTGGTGAGCGACGCCACATCGTACAAATCCGAGTTCTGGACTTTTTGGGCAAATTCGCCGTAAACTTGGCGTCCAAAAGATTTTTGGTAGATGACTTTGCCGTTGCGCGCCACCAATACCTGCGCTCCTGGTGTCATCTTTTGATCGACGGCACGCTGCGCCACCAGGTCAATCCTCGACATGACCAGGCTGCTCATCCCGACACTTTCCGGCAAGGCGAATCCCAGGACATCGAGCGCTTCGGTAGAGAGACCGTAATTCACCGGGTATTGTTTGCCTATCGAAACCGGTAGCTTTCCCTTTGCTCCCACCGCTCCAAAAATAATCTGCGCTGAAACGTTTTGCGCCACTTCAGAGTTTTGGTATGACAGGACAACTGCCTCAAATCCGTCCCAGTTTTTAATGGGCAACAAGGTGTATGGCTTGGCAAAAACATCCAGAATCACCTGATTGTACTTGGAAATAGAATCGAGCCGCGCCAATTCCAGATTGGTAAAGTCATGTTTTTTCCACGCGCCGTCGGCCTTGTGAAAGCCCACGATCACTTTTGTAAATGGCCTCAGCCGCACCAGCAAACTATCGGTGTTGTCTTCACTGATCTCGACTACCTCGGTATATTTTTGCAGCGTCGACATAAACGGGGTGTGTACATCGTCGCCCATTTTGACATACGCAATTTTTTGGCGTTCAAGATTTTTTAGCGGAAGGAGATTGCGCTCGTTTTTGAGCACCGTCACCGCATTTTCATAAAGTTCATATTGCAAGGCGCGGTCTTGCGGGCTGTTGAGATCCTGATGCAGGTGAATGGTTTCAATCGGTTTGTACTGATTGAGCCCAACCTTGTATTTGTAGCGCAGGATTTTCTTGACCGAATGTTCCAGCCGCTTGTAAGGTATGATCGAATCGTTGAGCGCTTCGCAGATTTTGTCCACGGCCAACGGAACGTTCTCGGCAAAAAGCAGGATGTCGTTTCCGGCGGCAAAAGCTTCCAAATCGACATCGCCCGGCTGTTTGAAGTTACTGGCGCCCTTCATGTTAAGCGCGTCGGTAAAAATCAAGCCTTTAAATCCCATTTCCTTTTGCAGGACATTGCTCACCACATTATATGACAATGAGGATGGATAGGCCTCTCGCGATTCCATGGCGGGAACTTCAAGGTGCGCGACCATTACCGAGGGCAGTCCCTCGGCAAACATCTTTTTGTACGGATACAACTCAACTTCATCAATCCGGTAACGCGAAAAGTTGACTACGGGAAGTGTGTGATGCGAATCGGTCGAGGTGTCGCCATGTCCGGGAAAGTGCTTGCCCGTGGCAAAAACGCCCTGGCTGTGGATGCCGTGCATCAGTTCGACGGCGCGAGCGGTAACGTTTTCCTTGTCCTCCCCAAAGGATCGGTTGCCGATAATCGGGTTTTTGGGATTGGTGTTGATGTCCAGGACGGGCGCAAAATTAAAGTGGATGCCCATCCTTTTGGCCTGCCGCCCGTAAGCGACGCCAACCTTGTTGATCAGGTCGATGTCCTGAATGGCGCCCAGTGTCATGTTCCAGGGAAATCTCCCCACCGAATCGAGGCGCATCGCCAGTCCCCATTCGGCATCAATCCCAATAAACAGTGGCACTTTGGCCATCGACTGGTAGCGGTTGGTCAGGCGAGCTTGCCGGCCCGGCCCGCCCTGAAAGAAAATAAGCCCTCCTATTCGGTGGGTTTTGATAAGCGTTTCAATGGATTTGATGTGCGCCGAATCTTTGTTGGAATAAGCGGCCACCATAAACAACTGCCCAATTTTATCCTCGAGTGCCATCTGATTGTAAACACTGTCCACCCAGGCGGTCTCCTTTTTTTCAGAAACCGAAAAGTGATCGCGTTTAAACTGAGCCCACGCGACCTGTCCGCATATGAGCAACAGAATCAGATACCTCATGTTAAAAAAATCGGCTGTGCCAACTGTCGATTGCAGGAACTTCCCAGTATTCGCGCCACTCTCCGACAGTATTGACCAGGTTGTTGAAAACAATGGTGTTGCCGGAAACGGCTTTGTCCTTGGCCATTTTTTTAAAGTCGGCCAGCGGTTTGTGCGCGATGTGTTCGCCCAGACGATACGTAACGTTCATCTTGTCCATCAAATCAATCCCATACCGTTGCTCCAGACTTTGGATAAACCTCACCGAATCATCGATTGAACAACCGGAAGCCGGCTGCAATTCCTGATCAACGGCCAGAATGATAAATCTATTGTACATAACCTGATAGGACGCCCGCAGCCCGGTGCCGTGAGCCTGCCAGCCCTCGACGTACTCCCGGACGGCATTGTCAACCTGCGCAGTTTCTTCGTCGGTAAGCTTTCGGTTGGACTGATAAATCCAAACGCGGGAATCATCGGGTAAAGTATCAAATGGTAAAAACATATTACTTTGAAAGTGCAGTTAGAATTTTAAACGTGCGGAACTCCTTGATTTTAGGGTCGTACAATTCCGTTTCACTGTAAGACGCCGTGACGCGGTCACCCTTTTTGATTTTGCCTTCGGTTAAAAGCGACGCACCCTCAAAATGGTAAAACAGCAACATCGAGAACTTTTTGCCCTGGTCATCCTTAATTTCCAAAACCAGAAACTGATCAGTTTTAACCTCTTGAACCGATCCGCTGACGCTGATGTCTGACATCTCGGCGAACTCATCTTCAAACGCACCGCTCTCGACCAGCGACATAATGATATCAGGACAGGTTTCCATCATTTTGACACCGATTTCGGCTGCAACAGGTTCAAATCCTTCGGAATCGGATATGGCTACCTGAAGGTGCGGCGGCAACTCACTTTTGTGTGCCGAATACGCCTTGACCATACACAAGCCCAGCTGAATGTCGGTAATTTTCTGATTGGTTGCCTTGAGGTTCGACACGCAATCACAGGTTTCATTGGCCACAACCGTGACCGCATCCTGCGCGCTGACCAAACCCACGCCCAACATCAGGGCAAGCGTAAAGTATTTTTTCATTACAAGTCCTGTGCGTTTGCGATAAGTTCGGCAATGTCCAGAACCTTAACGTCTTGTTTTTCTTCGTGTTTTACACCGTCAGTGAGCATGGTGTTGCAAAACGGACAACCTGCCGCAATAACATCTGGCTTGAGCTCCAGCGCTTCCTGCGTGCGCTCAATGTTGATTTCCTTTTTTCCGGGTTCGGCGTCCTTGAACATCTGCGCGCCACCGGCTCCACAGCAAAGTCCGTTGGCACGGGAGCGTTTCATCTCGACCAGCTCGGCGTCCAGCTTGCGTATCAAGTCGCGCGGTGCCTCATAAACATTGTTGGCGCGGCCCAGGTAGCACGGATCGTGGAATGTGATGCGCTTGCCTTTGAACTGACCGCCTTCAATGCTGATCCGTCCCTGATCAAGCAGCGATTTCAAAAACTCGGTGTGATGGATAACTTCATACTGTCCGCCGAGTTCAGGATACTCGTTTTTAAGCGTGTTAAAGCAATGCGGGCAAGCTGTTACAATCTTTTTGGCCTCGTAGGCGTTGAGCACCTGAATGTTCATCATGGCCTGCATCTGAAACAAAAATTCGTTTCCGGCGCGTTTGGCGGGATCACCGGTACAGCCTTCCTCGGTTCCCAAAACGGCAAACGATACACCGGCCTGGTTGAGTATTTTTACAAATGCCTTGGTGATTTTTTTGGCGCGGTCGTCAAAACTTCCGGCACATCCAACCCAAAAAAGCACCTCGGGCTGTTTTCCTTCGGCCAGCATCTGCGCCATGGTAGGCACTGTTATTTGTTGTGACATAAGCTAAATTGTTGTGGCAAAATGCCTTAATGTTATTTTGGGTTAGGCTTCGTCTTTCCAGTTCAGGCGGTCCTGCTGGCTATACTGCCATGGTGCGCCGTTGTTTTCGATGTTGCTCATCATGGCATTGAGTGACATTGGTGCCGCGCTTTGTTCCATAACCAGGAAACGCCGCATGTCCATAATGATTGAAAGCGGACTGATGCTTACCGGGCATTCTTCGACGCAGGCATTACACGTGGTACAGGCCCAGAGTTCCTCTGCCGTGATGTAATCACCCAACAGTTGTTTGTTGTCGGGAACAAAAACGCCTTTGTTGGCATCGATGTTTTTGCCCACTTCTTCCACACGGTCGCGCGTGTCCATCATGATTTTTCGAGGCGATAGTTTTTTGCCGGTGATGTTGGCCGGACAAACCGATGTACAACGGCCGCACTCGGTACAGGTGTAGGCGTTGAGTAACTGCACCCAGTTAAGATCCTGAACGTCACTCACCCCGAATTTTGCAGGCGCGGCATCGGCATCGGGAGCAGGTGCGGCAAAAGGATCGGCGTTTGGATCCATCATCAGCTTGACCTCATTGGTCACCGACTCCAGATTGTCAAACTTGCCTTTTGGATTCAGATCGGCATAATACGTATTGGGAAACGCCAGCAAAATGTGCAGGTGCTTGGAATAATAAAGGTAGTTCATGAAAATCAGGATGCCGACGATGTGCAACCACCAAAACGTCCGCTCGAGCATCACCACGGAGCCGATGTTCATCCCTTCAAACAAAAACGTCAGGTACTGCGACACCGGAAACCAACCTGCGAGCTCGTAGTGCGGCACGCCTCCCGGAACGCGCTGAAGGTGAAGGTCGGCGGCGTTCATCAGCAAAAACAAAGACATCAGCACCAGTTCAAAATACAGGATGTAATTGGCATCGCTCTTGGGCCAACCCTTGAGATCGCTGTGGATAAATCGCTTTAGCTTGATAAAGTTGCGTCGGGCAAAAAAGCTGATGACGGCCACAACCACCAGCAGCGCCAGAATTTCAAAAGATCCTATCAGGAAGTTGTAAAAACCACCCATAAACGCAAAAATCCGGTGCGTACCAAAAATCCCGTCGATGATAATTTCCAGAAGCTCGATGTTGATGATGACAAAGCCAACATAGACGATGATGTGCAGCACGCCGGCAATCGGGCGTTTGACCATTTTTGACTGGCCCAGCGCAATCAGCATCATGTTGCCCCAGCGCGCCTTTGGGTTGTCGGTGCGGTCAATGTCGCGGCCAAGCCGGATGTTGCGCATCAACTTTTTTACGTTCATCGCAAAATATCCAAACCCGATGGCCAGGATGATTACAAACAAAAGATTGTCCAGAATTCCCATAACTTACTTGATTACCTGACCCAAACTGTCGACCTGTGGGGCCACATAGGGTTTGTTCTTCTTGCCAAAAAGCGAAACGTTTACGTACCGCGTAGGATTCAGGCGCAAGTCCTGAAGCAACAGTTCCAATTCTTTGGAGGTTTTTGAAAAGTTGTTGTAAAGCGTCTCGTCTTTCATGAGCTTGCCCATTGTTCCCTTGCCCGCCTGGACATCGTGCATGATGGCGTCCATTTTAGCCAGCGTATTCTCAAGACTTTTAACGGTCTTGCCGATGTTGGCTTGTGCAAGTGAATCAGATAGTTTTGCAAAATTACCCGATGCGCGGTCAACATTGCTCATGGTGGTGTTGATTTTGGCGCGATTTTCTGCCAGCATTCCGTTTAAACTTTGCGAGGCGCCCTTGAATTCAACAAGAGTAGCATTCAGGTTGGCAATGCTCGAGCGGAGATTTTCCTTGGTTTTGGCATCGAGTACCTGGTTGACGTTATTCAGCATGGCATCGGCGCTGACCACCATCTTCTCGATCTTTTCCTGCAGCGGCGTCAGTTTTTCACCAACAAGCGCAGTCAGTCCCGGCTTTGTGGAACCCTGAAGCGTATCGCCCGACTGTGCTGGTTCAGGATCGGCTAGGTTGGGAACAATTTCAATTTGCTTTCCTCCGATGAGCCCGGGTTCATACAAATTTATCTTGCTGGTTTTTGAGATGGGAAAATCAGTATTTACCTGAATTTCAACTAAAAGCCTGGCGTCTGGCTGAAGCGTTACTTTATTAACTTTACCCACTACCAAACCGTTGATGGTTACCGGCGCAGATTGGGCCAGGCCTTCAACATTATCATAAGTTGCGTAAAACGTTTTATAGGAATTAAAAAGGTCGCGGCCCTTTAAAAAACTATATCCCCAGATAAACAAGAGGATGGACGCAATGACCAAGACGGCGGTTTTGATTTCTCTGGTAATCTTCAAAGCTTATTTTTTTAACAAATGTAACGCAAATTCCTTTGGCGCGGGCATTATTTTAACGCTTTGCTGGCTATCGTCCACTTAAGGTAAGCGCTTCCTGAACACTGATTTTACGTCCGTCTTTAAAGGCAATGATGAAAGCTTCGGGATACTTGGTCTTGGCCTCGGCCAGTTGCGACTTGGCTTGCTCATAAGTAGAAGCCGATCCGTACATATACCGGAAAAGTGTACCGGTTGACGCTACTGAAATAGGCGAAAGTCCCTTGAAATTTGACGGCGTGGCATCCAGCTTGTTGCTGATCACGGCCAGCTGAACCTTGTAGACGACACCTGATGCAGGCGTCTCGGCAACAGGCTGTTCCACCGCTGGTTTTGGCGTTTCGGCCGGCGGCGCATCGGGATCAGGTGAAGGTGTAATTTTAGGTTCGACCACTTTCTGGGACGGACGCACATCCGGCTGCGGATTGTTGGTGCCAAAATATTCCTTGCGGTAATTGATGATTGCATCGGCAATAGCCCTTGCCATCTGATTCTGTCCTTCCTCTGAACCAAGGTAATTCCCTTCATTTGGATTTGAGATAAAGCCCATTTCAATCAACACTCGCGGCATGTAGGCCTTGTGCAAAACCATAAACGGTGCCTGTTTCACCCCGCGATTCTTGCGTCCCAGCGCATCGGTAAACAAATCCTGGATCTTGCTGGCCAGCGAAATGCTGTTTTCCAGGTATTCCTCCTGCGCCAATGTCAGGGCGATGGCACTCTCGGGCGAGTTGGGATCAAATCCCTCGTATTTTTGCTTATAATCCTTTTCCAGTGTAATTACCGAGTTTTCCTTTTTGGCCACCTCCATGTTGGAAGAGTTCTTGCTCATACCCATCACATAGGTTTCGCTGCCCGCCGCAACTGTATTCTTGTTGGCGTTGCAGTGAATCGATACAAAAATATTAGCGTCGGCTTTGTTGGCGATGTTGGCGCGTTCAACAAGATCGATAAACACATCGGTTTTGCGCGTATAGATGACCTCCATTCCGGGAGTAGCTTCAAGAATTTTACCCACTTTAAGCACAACACCAAGCGCGATGTTTTTTTCGATATGGCCTGAATAGACGGCGCCGTGGTCCTTGCCTCCATGGCCTGCGTCGAGCGCGACCTTAAAGCGCTGGGATTGCGCGTGGGAAACAAGGGGAGCCAGTAAGAAAATCAGCAGGAGTTGGGGCGTAAATAGCTTTAAAATTCGCATGGAGTACTAAAAGTTAATTTAATTATTATCGCCGGTCATAATCTGAATATTTGCGTATTTTTGGCGAAAAATTGCGGCGTCGGCTGGGCAAATACCGCACCACATTTTTACAAAATTAGTATTAATCCTGTTGCGTACAAACTTCTTCAATATCGTTTTATCAGCAATTTTCCTAACAATTGCGGGAGTTGCTGAGAGCCACGCACAGGAGATTCCAAGCCGTAAAATTCAGGTCCCGGTCATTGAACCTCCTGTCACTGAATCAGATACTTTAGCGCTCGAAGGCCTGATTACGCCTGTAACCGATTCAGTTAAAACCGACAGCATTCCGGCAAAAAAACCACTGCTGGCCGACAAAATCAAGTACAAAGCCGAGGCGTACGCCAAAATCGACCAACGCAAAAAACATATAACGCTTTACGACCGCGCCGAATTGTATTACCAGGACATCGAGCTAAAGGCGGGGATCATCATCATGGATTATTCCAAGGACGAGGTTTACGCCGGGCGGATCAAGGACTCTCTGGGCAATTACACCCAACGGCCTGTTTTTAAGCAGGGCACCAATGTGGTCGAACCTGATTCGATACGGTTTAACACCAAAACCAAAAAAGCGCTGGTGTGGAATTCGCGAACCGATCAGGGCGAGTTTAAGGTAAAGGCCGAGATCACCAAAAAGGAGAATGACTCGGTCTATTTTATGAAGAGCGCGCGCTTTACAACGGCCAAGGACATTGACAATCCCGAATATTATTTTATTGCGCAAAAGGTAAAACTGGTTCCGGGCAAAAAGGTTGTAGTCGGCCTGACGAACATGGTCATCGCCGACGTCCCCACGCCCATTGCGCTCCCGTTTGCGTTTTTCCCCATGTCACAAAAGGCGGCATCGGGCATTTTGGTTCCCACTTACGGCGATTCGCGTCAACGGGGATATTCACTGCAAAACGGCGGATATTACTTTGCGCTGAGCGATCATTACGACTTGGCGGTTTTGGGCGATTATTACACCAACGGAAGCTGGGGCCTGAGGTTTGAGTCGCGTTATGCCAGCCGATATGCTTTTTCCGGCAACCTGAACTTTCGATATGAAAACCTGATCAGCAGCGAGCGCGGCTTTCCGGATTATTCCAAAACCAAGATCTACAACATTCAGTGGAGCCACACCAAGGATCCAAAATCAAATCCAAACCAGCGATTTTCAGCATCGGTCAACCTGGGTTCCAGCCGCTATTTCCAGCAATCGATCAACCAGGTAAACGTCGGCTCTCAGCTTAACAACACGCTGAGTTCGTCCATCTCCTATTCGACCACCATACAGACGGTGCCGCAGGTTAACATCTCCCTCACCGCCACGCACCAGCAGAACACCCAGACGCAAACCATCAACATGACCCTGCCAACACTTCAGGCCAGTGTCGACCGCATCTTCCCGTTTGCGCCAAAAGACGGCATCAAAAAAGGATTCTTTAAAAACATCAACCTCCAGTACAACCTGCGCGGCGAAAACCGGATCACCACCACCGATTCACTTTTCTTTAAATCAGAGATGTTCAAAGGGATGAACACCGGCTTCCAGCATTCGATTCCGCTGAGCACCAACTTCAAGGTTTTTAAGTATTTCAGCGCGACCACCAGTGTGAATTATCAGGAAGTCTGGTATCTGAAAACCATCGAAAAAGAATTCGATCCGGCGGCCAATACCGTAGTCAACCGCGATGTTCACGGGTTTGACGCCTACCGCACTTACTCTTTTTCGTCCAGCCTTGGCACGACTATTTACGGTACGTTCAACTTTGGTGAGGACAAGAAAATCCAGGCCATCCGACATGTTATGCGTCCGTCGGTTTCCTACAGCTACACCCCTAGTTTTGAAGAGTACTGGGACACTTATGATCCCAACGGAACCGGACAGATGATGACGCCATACACGCGTTTTGAAGGCGGAATTTTTGGCGCTCCCGGCCGTGCGATTGCCAACAACATCGGGTTTGCGCTGTCCAACACCTTTGAAGCCAAAGTTACCGATCGCGATTCAACTGCGACCGAACCCAAAAAGGTGATGCTGCTCAACAACCTGAACTTTTCGACTGCTTACAACCTGGCCGCCGATTCACTCAGGCTAGCGCCCATCCGCATGAGCGGCGGAACCACGCTTTTTGAAAACAAAATGAACGTCAACTTTGCCGCGACGATGGATGCCTATGCCATCGACAACGCCGGGCGACGCATCAACAAGTGGAACATTGACAACGGCGGGAGCCTTTTCCGGATGACCAGCGCCAACATGAACATTGGTTACACGGTGTCGAGCCGCGGCGACGGCAAGGACAAAAAATCGCAAAACAACCAGGGATTGCGCAACGGTGGCCGTGAGGATGATCTCTTTGGAACCAATACGGATTTTAGCGACCGACGCGAAAGCCAGTTTGATGAAGATGAAAATAATGAAGATACCGACGCGGTCTCGGAGTTTTTCAAATCAAAAATCCCGTGGGACCTTACGTTGGCGTATTCCCTGACCTACGGTAACAATGCGCGACAAAACGAAATCACCGGCAACTCGCTGATGGTTTCGCTCAACACCGACCTAACACCGCGATGGCGCGTGGGCGTTTCGACCGGTTATGACTTTGTGCAAAACGGCGTGACCTTTACCCAGTTCCGATTTGAACGCGACTTGCTAAGTTGGCGGATGGACTTTAACTGGACACCTTTTGGAGACAATTCTTTCTGGGGATTTTTTATCGGAATCAAAGCCGGCGTGCTGCAAGACGTCAAGTATGAAAAACGGACGCAGCCGGATAGGGTTTTGAGGTAGGGTGGATTACAGATTTTAGATTTTAGATTTCAGATTGAGGATTTCAGATTGAGGATTTCAGATTTAAGAATTAAGATTTAAGAATGGGATTTCCTTAGCAGGAAGCGATTTACTAACAGGATTTGGAATTTGGAATTTGGAATTTTTGATTTAGAATTTGCAGCTCGAATTGAAGGTAAACAAGCTGATTGCTGAAAGCTAACCGCTAATGGCTAAAT
>CAZIBV010000008.1:36012-47521 GCA_964537345.1 uncultured Flavobacterium sp.
TATGAAGAAGATCATCCTTACCCCAAACGCTCCCGCGCCTATCGGGCCATACAGCCAGGCGGTTCTTTCAGGGAATACGCTTTATACTTCAGGACAAATTGCCATCGATCCCAAAACCGGCGAACTGGTTACGGGCGACATCCAACAAGAAACCCGTCAGGTGATGGAAAACATGAAAGCCGTACTGGAGGCTGCGGGAATGGATTTTTCAGACGTGATCAAAACCACCATATTTATCATGGACATGGCCGATTTTGGAAAGATTAACGAGGTCTACGGAAGTTACTTTACAACTGATGCGCCCGCCCGTGAAACTGTGCAGGTAGCCGGCCTTCCAAAAGGTGTCAACGTCGAAATCTCGATGGTCGCGGTAAAATCCTAACGGGCTGAAATAGCTTCGAGCAAAAGTTGCGCTGTGGCCTCATTGGTGGCCAGCGGAATGTTGTGAACATCGCATACGCGGATAAGCATGCTGATGTCTGGTTCGTGCGCGTGGCTGGAATTGGGATCCTTGAAGAACAGTACCATTTTGGTTTTGCCTTCGGCCACTCGGGCTGCAATCTGAGCGTCGCCACCCAGCGGTCCGGAAAGCATTTTCTTTACCTTGAACCCGGCTGCTTCGGCCTTGGTTCCCGTGGTTCCGGTAGCGATGAGTTTGATGCCCTCGGCGGCCAGCAAGTCGCGGTTCCGGTTTAAGAACTGGACCATGTCGGCCTTCATCCTGTCATGTGCAATTACAGCTATTTCCATCAGGTAAGTGAGTGATAAGCAATAAGTCCGTCAATCGGGCGACGCAGTACATTGCCCAACTTTATGCCGTGTCGGTCTAAAACCATCTTGAGTTCATCGCGCAAATAAAACGCTATCGACCCTATAAAATGCACGGGTACGTCGCGGTAGTTGGGATATTGTTTGATGTACAGGTCGACAAAATCCTCCATGCCCTGTAAAATGATGGTTTTACAGTATTCGTGGTCCTTGTTGCCGATGATAAACTTGGCAAACGTAGCCAGATAGGCATTTGGGTTAGGCTCTTTGTACAGGTGATGCTTGATTGCATCGGGATCGACGTTGTATTCCTTTTCAAACCGGGCAGCCAGTTCTGACGGCATCTTGTTAAAATAATAACCTCGGATCATCTCGCGTCCAAAACGGTTTCCGCTGCAGTCGTCCATGGCAATGTAACCCAGCGATTGCACCTTTTGATGAAGCTTTTCGCCGTCAAAATAACTGCAATTTGAACCCGTCCCCAAAATAGCTACTATGGCCTCCTCCCCTTTTGGCGTGGTGGCGTAAACGGCAGCATAGGTATCTTCATGAACTGAAACCTCGGCATTTGGAAAATACTCCTGAAAGACTTTGCCCAAAAACGTGCGCATCCGCTCGGTTCCGCAGCCTGCGCCATAAAAATGCAGATGGGTGACACTGTTGCGGTTGTGCAGGATGTCAAATTTGTCGTTGAGGCGTTCCACCACCTGTTCCTTGGTCAGTACCTCGGGGTTGAGGCCCAATGTTTGGGTGGTAAACAACACTTTTCCTTGTGCGTCTATTGAAATCCAGTCGGCTTTGGTCGATCCGCTGTCTACAAGTAATTTCATGGTTCCGGGTTTAAAAAAGACCGCCGACCAGATAGCCGGCGGATCAAAAATATGATTTTATTAAAAGCGGATTACAGATTAGCTGTATGCACAGCCAAATCAACCAGTTTTGATGAATATCCGTACTCGTTGTCATACCACGACACCAGTTTGAAAAATGTCGAGTTCAAACCGATTCCGGCCTTGGCGTCGATGATGGAAATCCGGTTGTCTGATACAAAATCCTGCGAAACTACGTCGTCTTCAGTATATCCGATGATGCCTTTGTAATCCGTTTCAGCTGCTTTTTTAAACACGGCCATGATGTCGTCGTAAGTGGTTTCCCTGGCAAGCTTCACGGTCAAATCGACTACCGAAACATCGGCGGTGGGAACACGCATCGACATCCCGGTGAGTTTGCCATTGAGTTCCGGAATGACTTTTCCCACGGCTTTGGCTGCGCCGGTCGAGGCCGGAATGATGTTAAGCAGCGCCGAACGTCCGCCGCGGAAATCCTTTTTGGACGGCCCGTCAACCGTAAGTTGCGTCGCGGTTGTAGCGTGGACGGTGGTCATCAAACCTTCGACAATCCCAAAGTGGTCGTTGACGATTTTAGCCAACGGCGCCAAACAGTTGGTGGTACAGGATGCGTTAGACACAATCGTATCTGAAGCCTTCATACTCGTGTGATTGACACCCATCACAAACATTGGAGCGTCGGCTGAAGGTGCCGAGATGACAACCTTTTTGGCCCCGCCGTCAAGGTGCGCCTGGGCTTTCTCGAGTGTGGTAAAAATTCCGGTACATTCGGCCACGACGTCAACCCCAACTTCATCCCATTTGAGTACCGAAGGATCTTTCTCGGCCGTCACGCGGATTTCCTTATCGTTGACAAACAGTTTTCCGTCGCGAACCTGAACGTCGCCATCAAACCGTCCGTGTACCGAATCATATTTTAAAAGGTAGGCCAAATGCTCCACATCGAGCAAATCATTTATGGCTACAACCTCGACATTATCTCTTTTGATGGTTTCACGAAACACAATCCGTCCGATGCGTCCAAAACCGTTGATTCCCAATTTTACTTTATGCATAATACTTTTTTTTTTACGATTTATACCCATTATGTACTCATGATGTCGGACACCCTGAGCAATTCGCGGTCGATTTCCGAATTTCCTTTGATGGCCTGCTCCAACGGGGTAAGAATCACCTTGTCGTTGCCAAGACCAACCATATAATTGGACTTGCCTTCCAACAATGACTCGACAGCTTTTACACCCAGCCGACTGGCCAACACCCGGTCAAAGCAAGAGGGCGAACCTCCGCGCTGCATATGTCCCAGCACCGACACGCGAATGTCATACTCGGGGTAATGCGATTCAAAATAGTCCTTGAGTTCAAAAACGTTTTTGCCTATTCGGTCACCTTCAGCAATGACAACGATACTCGAGGATTTTCCGGCAGCTTTGCTTCGGTGCAGTGATTCCACCAGGCGATCCAGTCCAAGGTCTTCTTCCGGAATGAGGATTTCCTCGGCTCCGGCGCCAATCCCAGCGTTAAGCGCTATGTGGCCGGCATCACGTCCCATCACTTCAACAAAAAACAGTCGGTTGTGCGATGAAGCCGTATCGCGTATTTTATCGATCACCTCGATGACGGTGTTAAGGGCAGTGTCAAACCCGATGGTGTGGCTCGTTCCAAAAATGTCATTGTCAATCGTGCCCGGAATTCCCATAACCGGAAAACCAAACTCCCGGTTAAAAACTTCGGCTCCTGTAAAAGTTCCGTCACCTCCTATCACCACCAACGAATCTACACCGGCATTGACCAAATGATCATGAGCTTTTTTGCGGCCTTCCGGATTCATAAACTCCTTTGACCGGGCTGATTTAAGAATGGTTCCACCTTTGTTGATGATGTTGTTGACGCTGCGCGGACCCATCTCTTTAAAGTCACCTTCAATCATTCCCTGGTAGCCGCGATAAATGCCTATACATTCAATGCCGTGATATGCGCAGGTCCTGACCACAGAGCGGATAGCCGCGTTCATGCCCGGAGCGTCGCCACCGGAGGTCAAAACCCCGATTTTCTTTATGGTTTTAGACATTTTTATCAATTTTTACTCAAATCTAGCAAAGATTAACGCCAAATCACCTAAGGTTTTTTGTATTTTAATAAAACCTTAAATTTTCAAACGTTTTCGTTGATAAGTTTTCGCTTGATGGCTTTCACGGGCCTATTCCTCGTGTGGTCGGGCTTCGTCGTTTACGGGAACTCCCGGGTCGTACGACGGCGGTTGGTCGGCGGGAATGGGTTGAACGGGGTGGACTTCTTCATTGTCCATTTGGATGTAATCCGGCATAATGTCGGAATCAGGAAGGAATTCGGAGTCTAGATCCCGGGCGCGTTCGATGCGGAGCTTGGTGCCAAACACGCGTTTGACGAATTCCTTAAAGGTATCAAAGTCTACTTCGTAAGTCAAACCTACGCCTTGCGTGTAGCCAATTCCCTGACCAATATAGTTGATGTCATTTTCGCGGTTGAATACCCGCAGGTTCATCGTCCCATCCTCGTTGACGCGGTAAAGAATCTCCACGTCGCCAACAATGGTCGACTCATTGACGCCGCCAACCGGAACGCCTACCTTTCCGTTGACGGTGATCCGCTCGTTTACCTTGGTGGAAATCGTAACGCCAAAACGGCCGTCGGTCTCGATACCTGCACGTCTGTCGGCACCCACATAATCAACGCCAACCTGGACTTTGCCTTCCTCGTCCTGGAACAAATCGTTGAAAAGTCCGCTGGCGCGCTCAAAAAGGTTTCCGGCCAAATCAGCCTGATTGACGCCCTGAGGACTCAAAAACCCGCCCGATGACAACAGATAAAGCGATTGGGTTTGGCGCACATCCTTGTCGTCGAGTTTGTACTGGATTTCTGACTTGAGCACCGACGACACCGTTGGGAAGTTGATGTTGAAATCCGGTTCGGGCGTGAGCAGGTTGCCGCGGATGCCCACGACCACTTCTACCGGAACCTTGCGGTTAAACGATGCGTTTTCCAGCAATACGCCAGGGTTTGCCGTGGTTTTGTATATCGCCTCGATGTTGAGTTGCGCCCGCAGCGGATCGCCTTCCCATACAATCGAACTGAACTTTTTAACCTGCAGCTTCTTGTCAATCAGGCCACCGTATTTAAAGTTGTATTCGCCCTCGTAAATCTGGTAGTCGCCCCACATGTTGAACGTTCCCTGGGTGTTGATCCTAAAGGCAAGGGATCCACGTCCGCGCCCCTTCATGCCATGTCCGGAATTCCGATCGAGGATGACCTCAATTTCAGCATCCTCATCAATGTCAAAATCAAACTTGAGCTCGAGCCCGCCGTAATCGCGCTGTGGCAATGTTGCATCCTGATCGCGGTTATATTTTTCCTTGGCTGTGACAAAGTGGATGTAGCTGCTGGTAGATTCGTAAGTGGCGTCGTTAATGGGAATCTTGATGCTGGTCCCCTTTTCTGACCGCGCATTGACGTTGATGACCAGCGCCTCGGTAGGGCCGGCAATCGTAGCGGTTCCGTCCATGAACGCGGTACCGTAATATACAGCCTCTTCACTATCCTGGGTGTCAAGGACAAGCAATCGCTGAGAATTGACGTTTAAATCAAGCGCCCATTGGGTAAAATTTTTATGGCGGATGCGGCCGTTCAAAAATCCGGTAGTATTGAATTTGGTATCCGACATCTGCGAGTTCCGGATGATGAAGGAATCATGCGTCACATCAACAATGGCCTTTCGCTCCAACTGATAGGCAACGTTGAGATATGGAATCGTGAGCCCTGCATCATCCAGCAAAAGTCGACCGTTGATGTCGGGTGATTTGATGTTGCCGTCAATCCTGACCGCCCCGCTAGCGTATCCGTCGACATTGGTGATGACCTCGCCTCCGATGGCGCTGAGCATCCCAAGGTGGAAACGGTCAAAGCGAAGGTCAATGTCGGCAAACGTCTCCCCGTTTTCTATCGATATGTCGCCCGATGCATTGAATGATTCGACACCGTCCTTCTCGATCAGGGAACGCACCCTGAAATTCCGGAAAGTCTCGTCGCCTTCAATGTTGATGCCCAGTCGGCCCATGTCAAACTCATTGACCTTTAAACTGTCGATGGTGAGCGACGAGGTTGGCTGGAACACATCGCCTTCCTGCCTGAAATTCACCACGCCGTTAAGACGTCCGCCCAGCAAAAAGTTCCGGATTTCCGGCGTGATCTTGTCGAGTGCGATATCGTCAAATGTCAGCCTAAGGTCTTTTTTTGAGCGGCCGCTCAGTGTTCCGTTGAGTTCCATCTGCTCGCCAAGGTGCGACATGACGATGTTGTCGATGGTAAAATCGCGAAGCTTTTTGTCAAAAACCACACGGTTGTCGCCGCTGCCGGCCTCGTTGATATACCATAGATAATCCTTGAATTTCAGCTCAGACTTTTTAAATCCGACGACGCTTTTACGGCTGGGATCGATGGTGTGGTACAGGTCGATGTTGTAAAAATCCTCGCCTTTTGGGCCGCCCTTGAATTCCGATCGGATGTTCATGGTGTCGTTGGCGGTGACGTTGAGGAGCTGGAAATCGGCAAATTTGTAATACGGCGTCTTGATGCTGTCAACTGAAACATACGCATTGAACAACGGGTTTTTGTTGTCGATGGTGACGCGGACGCTGTCGAGCACATTGTCGTACGCCGATATCTGCGGTGATTTGAAACTGAATTCAAAATCGTTTTCATCGGAATCGATATAACCTGAAACCTCGGTATTGCGGCTGACGGAAACCCTTGGGGCAAAGATTTCGATGATTTTATTGTAGACTGAAAAATTAAACCGCATAAACTGTCCATTGCGCACGGGATTGGGCGAGTAGTTTGCGTAAAGACTCCCCAGGGAATTCTCGACCATTTTGCGAACCTGGGCAAACTCGTACTTGCCGACAATTTTTCCCTTGATAATGTCGGGCGAATTGATCGTGATGGTGCGCACCCGATCCTGGTCAAAGCTCGACATTACGGTAAAATCGTCAAAGAGGTAAAGGTCTTTGCTGTTCTGGAATGATGTCTGCGCAAAATTGACGGTTCCGGCCATATCGTCGAGCGAAGTGCCTGCAACTTGCATGCGGATATCCCCTTTAAAGACGGAAATGGTATCGGCCACAAACCTGAGTTTGTACAAATCGGCATAATCAATCCGCGCCCTGAAATCGTACTGGGTATCGCGTTTGTCAACATTGACCAGGCCGTCAAAGTCCATAAACAGATTGGGGTCGTTGATGACAACCTTACCTTTGAACAACGGCTTTTTAAAGTGTCCGTCAAGCACTACATTGCGGTACTCGTAGCCGCGGTATTTGATGCGGTACACATCGCCTGCAAAATTGGTGTTGAGATGTTTGGCGGTAAAACCACGGCCATCCACATCGACATTAAGCGTCACGGTGCCAAGGTCCGGCTCGTTTAAAAAGCGGCCGATGTTGAACTGTTCCAGAATAATATTCCCTTCATAAGCCGCCGAATCAATGTTCTGAATTTCGTCGATGCTAAGGCGCGACTGTACGTTGCCGAGCGCCGTGGTCATGTAGAAATCGGCGTTGAGATATTGGGTGGTGACCTCGGCCTTTCCTCTTAAATTGAACGTTCCCAGCTTGTCGAGCGAACTGGGCAGCGACTTGCCGAGGATTTCCGGCAACAATCCGGTGAGTTCGCGATAACTCGAGGAAAGACGGCTAAAGTTGCCGTTCATGTAAAATTGTTGTTCATTTTTCCCGAACAGGTTCCTGAAGTTGATGTTGCCGTTGATCTGCGTGCCGCGGTCGTCAACCAGCCGCAAGTTTTTAGCGATAAAGTTGTTCAGGGTTCCCTCGGCCCGGGTGCGCAGGCTGAAATAGCGGCCCTTACCCAGTTGATCGTAAAACAATCGGATATCGTCGGAGGCCAGCATAGACGAATCAATCTTGACGTCAAACCGGACTTTGTTGTTAAAATCGGCAAAATCCTTACGGTCATAACGCAGGGCGACATCGCCGTAAAACGATGATTTGTCGGTTTCCAAATCCATTTCCTGCAGCAGGATGTTGGTCTTGGTGTAGGTGAAATCGCCCGTCAGCTGGCGCACCCGCAAACCGCGCTCGTCAATGAATGACATTCGCTGGATGGAGGCCGTAACATCAGGCCCTTTGATCTGGAATCCATCAAGCCCGGCATTTATGCGATAAAGCCGCAGTTGAATTGGTTTTGCGAGGTTGTAGTCAGACAAGACAAACCTACCGTTGGTGACCGCAATGTGGCTGGACTGCATCAAAAACTTGCCCGAGGATGGCTTTCCGTCGTCAAAAAGCGCGATAAACCGGTCGAGGTTTGAATCCGTTTCGCCCTTGTAAATCCGCATGTAAAGTTGGAGCTCGTCGGCCTGAATCTCACCAAAAAGCAAATCGCCGTCATAAAGCCGCTTAAAACTCAGGATGCTGGTTTGGAGTTTTCTGGAAAAGATAAGCGTTTTTTGATGGTGGTCACGGATGTGTACATTGCTGAGTTTGACGCTGCCAAAAATGCTCACCGCCACACGCTCGACCCTGATATCAGCCCCGTAATCCTCGCGGAGCACCTCGGTCATGTACCGGCCCAGCCGCGTCTGTACAGCCGGAAGGGACAAGGCAAATCCCAGCAGCAACAGCAGGAGAATCAGCGCCAAAATGGTGCGCAATGCTATTTTCTGGAATGTTCTTATACGACCGAAAGTTTTATCTTTGTGAGCACTAGACGAAAATACCTACTTTTGCTTGGTAAAGGTATGTTTTTTTTGCATGCCTTAACGGGCAAATTTAACTTAATACCCTAAGTACCGATGGCGGACAATCCCGTGTACATACTGGCGATTGAAAGCTCCTGCGACGATACGGCCGCAGCTGTTTTACGTAACGATAAAGTGCTCTCGAATGTTGTGGCCGGACAGGCTGTTCACGAGCAATACGGCGGCGTTGTTCCGGAATTGGCGTCGCGGGCGCACCAGGCGAACATCGTGCCAGTAGTTGACGCAGCGCTCAAACGGGCGGGAATTCATCAAAATGAGCTGTCGGCCATAGCCTTTACACAAGGCCCGGGACTGATGGGATCGCTTTTGGTGGGTTCTTCTTTTGCCAAGTCGATGTCGCTTAGCCTGGGCATACCGCTTTTGGCCATCAACCACATGCAGGGACACATCCTGGCGCATTTTATCGACGAACCCGATACACCCAAGCCCAACTTTCCGTTTCTGGCGCTTACCATCAGCGGCGGACACACTCAGATTGTACGGGTAAACGATTATTTTGACATGGAGGTTCTGGGCGAAACCACCGACGATGCTGTCGGCGAAGCCTTTGACAAAACCGCAAAAATACTGGGCCTCCCCTATCCCGGTGGACCGCTGGTTGACAAACACGCGCAAAAAGGGAACCCGGTGTTTGCCTTTTCCAAACCAAAGGTTCCCGGACTTGACTTTAGCTTTTCAGGTTTAAAGACGTCCATTTTGTATTTTATCCAGAAGCAGACGGCCATCGATCCGGATTTTACGACTAAGCATATCGACGACATCTGCGCCTCGGTCCAACATACGATCATCGGGATTTTGATGGACAAGCTCATCGAAGCCTCGCGTCAGACGGGAATCAAGGAAATTGCCATCGGAGGCGGAGTTTCAGCCAATTCCGGAATCCGCAAAGCCATCAAGGATGCCGAGCTTACCCACGGATGGAAAACCTATATTCCCAAGTTTGAATACACCACCGACAACGCTGCCATGATCGGCATCACCGGATATTACAAGTTCCTGCGCGGATCGTTTGACGCATCGGCCGTAACCTCAAAAGCCCGAATTCCCATCTGATGCAGTTGTTCTACAGTTCCACGCTGACAGCCGGTGATTCGACGTTTGTCTTTGACAAGGACGAAAGCCGTCACATTATTAAAGTTCTGCGAAAATCAACCGGCGATAAATTGCAGATTACCAACGGTAAAGGCGATTTGTTTGAAGCTCAAATTTCATTGCCATCCGATTCAAAATGCACCGTCAGGATTACGTCAGTTTCGCAGTATGAAAAGCCGCCCTATTCACTCCATCTCGCGGTGGCGCCTACCAAGATGAACGAGCGCTATGAATGGTTTCTGGAAAAAGCTACCGAGGTAGGCATCTCGCGCATCACACCCATAATTTGCGACCGATCGGAACGAAAAATCGTAAAAACCGAGCGCTTTGAAAAAATCATCCTTTCGGCCATGAAACAGTCCGGCCAGTGCTTTTTGCCGGTGCTGGACGAGCCGATGGATTTTGACGATTTTGCTGCCGCTGACTTTACCGGACAAAAGTTTATCGCGCATTGCGAACCCACTAGCAAGGCCACGCTCAAACAACGCCTGACGCCAAATCAGGATGTTACCATTTTGATTGGACCTGAAGGTGATTTTTCGCCAAAAGAAATCCAACTGGCACTGCAAAACGGATTTGTTCCCGTATCTTTGGGTGAAACCCGGCTCCGGACTGAAACCGCTGCCCTTGTTGCCTGCCACAGCGTTGTGTATGCCAATGAATAGACTTGTTGTTTTGCTTTTGATGTGTCCCATTTTACTGGGTGCGCAGGAAATCGCACTGCTAAAATACAGCGGCGGCGGCGACTGGTATGCCAACCCAACCGCGCTTCCAAACCTGATCCGATACGCCAACCGCAACATGAACGCCAAGATCAAACCGCGTCCCGCCACGGTCGAACCATCAAGCCCGGATTTATTCGCGTATCCGTTTGTGCACATGACCGGGCACGGGAACGTTGTCTTTAGCGATGCCGATTTGCGCAACCTGCGGACTTACCTCACGGGTGGCGGCTTTTTGCACATCGACGACAATTACGGCATGGATCAGTATGTACGGCGCGAAATCAAACGACTGTTTCCTGATCAAAGCCTGTTGGAACTCCCGGCCAATCACCCCGTTTTCCAGAAACCGTTTGCCTTTCCAGGCGGAATTCCCAAAATCCACGAACACGACGGCAAGCCACCCAAGGCGTACGGCATTTTTATCGATAATCGACTGGTGCTGCTTTATACTACCGAAACGGATTTGGGCGACGGATGGGAAGATCCTGAAGTCCACAACAATCCGCAGGACGTGCGTGAAAAAGCGCTCCGGATGGGAACCAACATCCTGTATCACATTTTTACGCGATGACAGGACTGCTGGCGGCCGAGGTTCAGGAGTTTATCCGTATGCAAGAGCACGCCGACGTCTCAAAACTGGCGCTGGCCAAAAATCCGTTCCCGCACCTTCCCTATCCCGAAATCCTCAACCAGATTGCCGCGCGTCAAAAGGCCCGGACAAAGCTTCCCACCTGGTTTAAGGCCAAAGGCGTTTTGTTTCCCGCTCCGGTATCGGTGGAGCAGACATCGTCTGAGGAGGCAGCCCGCTACAAGGCGTCACTGGTAAGCGGAAACCTGATAGATCTAACCGGCGGCTTTGGCGTCGATTCCTATTACTTTTCAAAAACCTGCCGCCATGTAACGCATTGTGAAATCAACGAAAGCCTGCATGCGATTGTCGTCCACAATTTTAAAATCCTGGGCGTCGGCAATACAACATTTGTAAACGATGACGGCAACGAGGTTTTAAAATCGACCAGCCAAAGCATCGACTGGATTTACGTAGACCCGTCGCGCCGGCACGACCTTAAAGGCAAGGTGTTTCAACTTTCAGACTGCGCGCCAAACGCCGCCGAGTGGATTTCCTTTTGGCTGGAAAAAGCGCCCAATGTGATGATCAAAACCGCGCCCATGCTGGATTTGTCGGCAGGACTTAATCAACTGGAGCACATTCGGGAAATCCATATCACAGCGCTAAAAGGCGAAGTCCGCGAACTTTTGTGGAT
>CAZIBV010000009.1:0-28323 GCA_964537345.1 uncultured Flavobacterium sp.
ACTTCCTGCTACGGAGAATTTCTGTCAACTGTAAACCGTTAACTGTGAACTGGTTACCGGTTGCCGATTGCCGGTTGTCGGGGGAATTTGGAAATTTGATCCCGATAGCTATCGGGATGAAAATGTGACAAGAGCCCCTGGGCGAACTGAACGACGCGATAGCGAGTTAAAATGGGCATCTCGACAGCTTTAAACTTCCTGCTTCCGAGATTTACTGTTAACTGTTAACTGTAAACCGTCAACTAAAAATCTGTCAACTGCAAACCGTTAACCGTCAACTACCCCGCAATCCAATTGTTAATCGTTAATTGTTAACTGTTAATTAAAAACACGCTGACAGCTGACCGCTAACAGCTACCCATTATACCCAAACCTCTTAAGCTGTCGGGCGTTGCTGCGCCAGTCTTTGTTGACTTTTACGTAGAGTTCGATGTGGATTTGCTTGCCAAAAAACTTTTCCAAATCAGCTCGGGCGGCAATGCCAACCCGTTTGATGGCGGCGCCTTTGTGGCCGATGATGATGCCTTTTTGGGTGTCGCGTTCTACCATGATGACGGCGCGGATCCGGATGATGTCGTCATCTTCCAGAAATTCCTCGGTTTCAACCTCTACGGCGTACGGGATTTCCTTTTCGTAATTGAGCAGGATTTTTTCGCGGATGGTTTCATTGACAAAAAACCTTTCCGGCTTGTCGGTAAGCTGGTCTTTTGGATAATAAGGCGGTGATTCCGGCAAAAGCGACACGATGCGGTCAAACACTTCGCGGACGTTGAAATTGTTGAGTGCCGATATGGGAAAAATCTCGGCATTCGGGAGTTTTTCCTTCCACAGCGTCACGTATTCCTCCAGCGTTTCCTGATTGGATTTGTCTATTTTGTTGATGAGCAGCAAAACGGGAATCTCTGAATAAAAGATCCGCTTGAAAAACGCTTCGTCCTTGAGGTCCTTTTCGCCAATTTCAACCATGTACAGCAGGACATCGGCATCCTCAAACGCTGATTTGACAAAGTTCATCATCGATTCCTGCATTTCATACGCCGGCTTGATGATTCCGGGCGTGTCTGACAGTACAATCTGAAAATCCTCGCCGTTGACAATTCCCAAAATGCGGTGACGCGTCGTTTGCGCCTTTGACGTAATGATCGACAGACGTTCGCCCACCAAGGCATTCATAAGGGTAGATTTCCCGACGTTGGGATTCCCGATAATATTGACAAATCCGGCTTTATGCATAACCTGTTTTTCGCAAAGATACGGCATTATCATCGCCGCGGGGCGCACCATCCTGCTAATTTGGACGCACCGGGCAAAACCATCGGCCCGAGCATCGAAAATTTTTATAGCCGTCAACTAGTTGCGCATCAATTTTTTACTATTTTTGGTAACATTATTTTATGAAAAATTTTTACCACGGCCTTTTAATCGCGATGCTGTCGGCGTTGTTCATCTCTTGTTCTGATGACGACGGCGGGGAAGAGTACATTATCCCTGAACCTGAATCGCCGGTTGTGGTTGACCTGACCCAGGTTCCTTATCCAAAATTATCCGACTACAAGTTTTTTGAGGGCGACATGAAGGCGCTCGAACCCGCCTTGGGTGTTTTGCCTTATCAGCCTTCTAGTTCGCTGTTCACCGACTATGCGCACAAAAAGCGTTTTGTCTGGATGCCAAAAGACACCAAGGCCGAGTTTAACGGCGACGACAAAATCCTGGAACTTCCTGTGGGATCAGTCCTGATCAAGAATTTTTATTACGATGGCGTTGAAGGTTTTTCATCAGCTACGCGGATTCTGGAAACCCGATTGATGATTCGCCGCACCGACGGCTGGCTGTTTGCCAATTACGTTTGGAACGATGAGCAGACGGAGGCATTCTACGACATGGAAGGAAGTTTTGTCAACGTCACCTTTACTGAAAACGGGGTGACGCGCACGGTGGATTACCGGATTCCGTCGGAGCCGCAGTGCATTGTTTGTCACAAGTCAAAGTTCTGGGACGGCACGCAGGAAATTGCCACGCATATCCCGATTGCCATCAAACCTCAAAACCTCAATTTTGCGCTGGATTACGGAAGCGAAACCAAGAACCAGCTTCAAAAGTGGATTGACGTAGGCTATCTGGAAAGCGGATTTAATTTTCCATCGGCACAAAATACCGTTCCCAATTATATGGATGCATCGGCACCGCTGGAAACCCGCGCCCGCGCCTACTTTGACGCCAACTGCGCGCACTGCCACGACGACAAGGGCCACTGCGATTACCGCCCGATGAAATTCCGCTTTGCGAGCACTTTTAACAACCAACTCAACATGGGCGTTTGTGCCGATACCGAGGATATTCAGGATTTCCCGGAGCTCAACAAAATTGTGGCGCCGCGCAACACCGATGGTTCCATGCTATTTTTCCGCATCAACACCATCGACGAAGCCTACCGAATGCCACTTCACGGGCGATCGGTCATTCACGAAGAAGGCGTGAACCTTATCCGCGAATGGATCAACTCGCTGGATGCCAGTCAGTGTAATTAATCAACTATCATAATTCTCAAACCAACCCAATCATGACGATGAACATTACTTTTTTTAAACAATTTTACCGGGTCGTACTGGCTTTGGCGCTTGTGTTTACGGCGTCGGCCAGCGCCCAGAATTCCTGCGCGGCGCCCCAGGTGGTTGCGGCGGGAACTCACGTGGTCGATGCGATCAACGGCACCAATATTTCAACCTCTTGCTCAAATGCCGCAATGGCCGAATGGTTTGCCTACACGCCTACGCAAAATTATCTGGTGACGGTGACGTCGGATTTGCCGGTGAACCTTTGCAAGGACACCAACGTGAGCATCTACACCGGAACGTGTGCACAAGGATCGCTTGTATGCGTGGCTGAAGATGATGACTCGGGCGTTCTGACGTGTAATGCAGGGAACAACAACTCGTATTTGTCAAAAGTTACCTTTGCGGTTACTGCCGGAGTAACGTATTACATCGTATGGGACAACCAATGGAACGCCTCAGGATTTACCTGGGAGCTTTCAGAAATTGTCAGCCCTTGTGCCAACACCACAACGGTTACAGCCGGAATCACTACGGTTAATGCCATCGACCAGGCCAACATTGCTACCTCATGTTCATCGGCAACACTGGCCAAGTGGTACAAATACACGCCTACTGCAAACTATCGCGTAACGATTTCGTCTGATTTGCCGCAGAACATCTGTAAAAACACAAACTTTAGTGTTTATACCGGCAACTGCCCTACGCTTAACTGTGTGACCAGTGACGACAATTCCGGAACGTTGGCCTGTAATTCAGGAAATACGCAATCTAACCTGTCGGTCAAAACGTTTGACGCCATGGTGGGCAGCAGCTACTACATTGTTTGGGACAACAAACACAGCGCGGAAGGGTTTGACTTTCAACTGACCGAGGAGGAAATCATCATCCCGATTACGTACAACACCGTCAATGACCCAACCATCAACACCACTTACCGCATGTGTATTGTCGACATGAACAACGATGACAAGGACGATGTGGTGGGCGTGAGCAACGGAACCCTGAAAGTTCATTACCAAGGTACCGGCGGAACCCTTACGCCGACGCTTTTGCCAATCGTTGGAACCAGCCTGATGCCCAACTGGAGCATGGCGGCCGGCGACTTTAACAAAGACGGATTCAACGACCTGATGATGGGTAACGGAAGCGGTATTTCACTGTGGATGTCCAATTCAACCGGTACAGAATACACTTCGATCACACCGGGACAATATATCTTTTGTCAGCGCACCAACTTTGCCGACCTTAACAACGACGGTCACCTGGATGCGTTTTCATGCCATGACGTGGCGCCTAACGTTTATTACTTGAACGATGGTTCAAACGGATTGGTTCATTACCAGGTAGGCAACACCCCGGGCGCAATGGCTTTGGGTGGAATTACCGGAAACTACGCCTCTATCTTTACCGATATTGACAACGACGGCGACACGGATATGTTTGTCTCCAAATGTTCGGGGCCTGCCTGTGAACTTCACGTCAATGGCGGAAACAACAACTACACAAACATGGCCGCGTTTACCGGACTCAACGTAACTCCGGTTGACTCGTGGTCATCAGCGGTTGCAGATTTTGACAACGACGGCGATATGGACATTTTAATCGGGTCAAACGGATCAGTGAATTCCATGTACTTCCGCAACAACGTTAACGACGGAAACGCGATTACCCAACCGTTTACCAACCTGTCAGTTGAAACCGGATGGGACGCCGATCCTACGACTGCCCGCGATTACATTGCATATGACTTTGACAACGACGGCTATGTAGACGTGATGAGTTCCAACGGACGCATTATGTTCAACATTGGAGGAGAATACTTTACGTCAACCCAATACACCGGACTGTCAATGGGTGCAGTGGGCGACCTTAACAGCGACGGTTTCCTGGATATTCTCAACGGAAGCAACATCCGCTATGCCGTACCAAATGGAAACGGTTGGCTGCGTATCAACCTTAAAGGCATCCAGAGCAACAGCAACGGAATTGGTGCCCGCGTAGAGATTTACGGGCCATTTGGCAAGCAAATCCGCGACATCCGCAGCGGCGAAGGTTTTGGTTATATGAGCACCTTGAGCGCCCACTTTGGTCTTGGTGAAGCTGCCGAAGTTACCCAGGCGATCATCAAGTGGCCATCAGGCACGGTTGACGTGATCAACAATCCGCAAGCCAACTCGGCCATTACTGTGGTTGAAGGTTCAAGTCCGCTGGCTGTGGCCAATCCAACGCCGATGAATTTCACGGTTTATCCAAACCCGGCGCAGGACGTGTTGAACATCCAACTGGGTGAAGCAATGGCTCAAGGCGAACTGGTGCGCATTCTTGATCTTAACGGACGTCAGATCATGCAAACCGAAACACTGGAAAACATTCCGGTCAAAACCCTTGCGACCGGCCTTTACGTAGTGACCGTTAAAACCACCGACGGAAAGGAATACTCGCAAAAGTTCTACAAAAACTAAAAAACAGGCCCGGTTTATCCGGGCTTTTTTAATGACAATATTCACCGCTGAATACCTTATATTTACGCCCTGAAAATTAAAGCCATGAAGACACAGGAAGAAATCTTGGAAATCAACAAAAAGCAAAAAGAGTTTTACAATTACAAGAAAAAAAACCTTCCTACCCGCGTGTGGAGTTTTGTGCGGGAAAAGACCCTGAAGCAAATTCGGCGCGACATTGGCGTGCTCAATCAGTCGTATGACCTGCACAAGGTTTGGTTTGGCGATTTGACCAACAAAAAAGTCCTCGACCTGGGTTGCTTTGCCGGAAATTACTGGAGCACTTACCTGGCCGAAAACAGCCGCGAGTACGTTGGGTTGGACTTGAGCGACATCGCGATTGAAAAACTCGCCAAAACCATCGAGAAGTTCCCGAACGCGCGCGCGGTGGCGGCCGACTTCCTGTCGGAGACTGATTTCCCGGACAAGGACTTTGACATCATTTATGCGTACGGTGTTTTGCACCACTTTCAGAACGTCGACTTGCTGATCTCAAAACTCAATGAGAAACTGGCACCGGGTGGCGTGATCATCAGTTACGATCCGTTGGAAACCAGCGTTCCCATCAAACTCATCCGAACACTTTACCGTCCGTTCCAGAGCGACAAGGAATGGGAGTGGCCATTTTCACGCACCACCTATCGCAAGTTTGACAAAGCTTTTAAAATCAAGGAGCGTCGTGGCGTTTTGGGTACAGCCAAATGGTATTTTTTGGTGAACATGTTGCCGATGTCGGAAGCGACCAAGAAAAGAATTGGCGCGAACTGGCATAAAAAAGACTGGGAAAAATCATCAACATCTGATTCACACCTGTTTTCCTGCATGCAATTAACCATGTTGATGGAAAAGCGCTAAATAAGCCGTCCTAGTGACGGTTTTTTTGTGCCGATCAAAAACAAAAAACCCACCGTAATTGGTGGGTTTCTTAGTAGCGGGAACAGGACTCGAACCTGTGACCTTCGGGTTATGAGCCCGACGAGCTGCCTACTGCTCTATCCCGCGATGTGAGTGCAAATATACAACCGATTTAGGAAAAAGCAAGCCTATCGGGCATTTTTTTGTTTTAATTATGATACTGTTAAAAATGATGCAATTAAAAATGACAATCCTGTAAGGTTTTGCCCTTAAATTCCGCTAACATTTGTACATGGAACAAAACAAGAAAATGAAGGCCACGAAACGCTATCTCAGGAAAGCCGGAAAGATCCTGCTGTGGATTGTAGCGTCGGTCGTGATCTTGTTTTTGGTTCTGGTCATTGCGCTTCAGATTCCGGCCGTTCAAAATTTCGCCAAAGACAAAGCCGTCACTTATCTGCAGGAAAAAATCAAGACGCCGGTAAAGGTAGGACGAATTGAAATTGGCCTTCCCAAACGCGTCATCCTTGAAGATTTTTACTTTGAAGACCAACAAAAAGACACCCTGCTTGCGGGGCGCAAATTGTCGGTTGACATCAGTCTGTTCAAGCTGCTGAAAAATCAGTTGGAAATAAATTCGGTCAAGTTGGAAGGTATCACCGCCAACCTGACGCGCAGCCGGGATTCCGTCTTTAATTTTGATTACATCATCGATGCATTTGCGTCAAAGGAACCCGACAACGAAACGTCAGAACCGATGAAAATCTCAGTCAACCGGATTGCGCTCGACGACATCAGGTTTACGTTTGACGATGCGCTTTCCAGGAATGACATCGCCCTGAGACTACATCATTTTGATACAAAATTCGACAGGTTCAATCTGGACGAAATGGATTTTGACATTCCGCACGTCAACCTCGACGGACTGCGGTTGACGCTTGATCAGGGTTTGGTTGAAAAAGCGGCCGAAACATCGGTTAATGTGGTTGACACGCTCTCTAAACGGCCAGATCTTAAACTAAAACTCGGCACCATATCGCTGACGCGGATTGACCTGGGTTACGACAGTGAGGGAACCAACCTCAAAACTGGCGTCACTATCGGAAAGTTGAAAATCGATGTTGACGACCTTCATATCGCCAAACAGCAAATCGCGTTAAACGAATTTGAACTCAAAAACGTCCGCGGAAGCCTCGCCATCGGTCAAGCCGACAAATCCATCAACGCGCCCAACCTTGACACCACGGCCATCAAAAAAGGCGGCTGGAGTTTTAAGTTGCGCAAGACTTTGATTGCCGATGTCAACTTTAAGTTTGACGACAACGCATCGGCGCCCAGCCAAAACGGCATCGACTTTAAACACCTTGACATGGCCGGATTTAACCTGGACGGACGGGACCTCTCCTATTCTGACGCGGGAATTTCCGGCAAAATCAACCGGCTGACCATTCGCGAAAAAAGCGGGCTTGTCATCAACCATCTCAAAACTGATTTTGATTACGGGCCCCGCGGCGCATCGCTTAAAAACCTATACCTGGAAACGCCGCAAACCGTTGTGCGCGACCAACTGCAAATCCGCTATGCCTCGATTGAATCGCTTAAGAACGATTTGGAAAACCTCTACATCAATGCCGACCTGAAAAACAGCCGCATTGCGTTTAAAGACATTTTGATCTTGGTTCCGTCGCTCAAAGACACCAATCCGTTTGCAGCCAATCCAAACGCGATTGTCTTTTTGGATACGCGGATTTCCGGCCGATTGTCCTCGCTTAATATTCCACGGCTTAAGGTAAGTGGAATCGGGCAAACGGTTGTTGAGGCGCGCGGCAACATTCGCGGACTTCCCGACGCCCAAAACGCCTACTTTGACCTCGAACTGCGCAACGTAAAAACAACAGCCCGTGATGTGCAAAGTTTTGTTCCGGCTGGAACGATTCCGCAAAACATCAAGTTGCCGGATGCCATGGCGCTAAAAGGAACCGTAAAAGGAACGCAGCATCAATTTGACGCCAACCTCAACCTGGCCAGCAGTTACGGCAGCGCTTTTGTCAAGGCAAAACTCGACCGACGGGTAAAAAACCGCGAAACCTACAACGCCGATCTGAAACTCGATGCTTTTGACGTCGGTCAGTTGATCGGTAATGATTCTATTGGAAAGGTGACGCTCACCACCTCCATTGCCGGCCAGGGATTTGATCCAAAATCCGCCGACGCAAAACTTAAAGCCATGCTGAAGCAAGCCGAGTTTAACAGTTACACGTATCGTGATCTCCAACTTACGGGAACCGTCAATGGCGGGCGATACAGCGTTGATGCGGGAATGGATGACCCTAACCTGACCTTTACACTGGATGCCAATGGCGGATTTCAGGGAAAGTATCCCACCGGAAAACTCAAACTCAATCTGGACATTGCCGACTTGAACCGACTGAACCTGCACGCCGGTCCGATGAAATTGCGTGGCGAAGTTGATGCCGACATCGACGATTCAGACCCGGACAACCTTAACGGACGCGTGGATTTACATCGCATTCAGATCCTGAAAGACGCAACTCCGATTGTGTTGGATTCCATCAGCGTTGTGGCGCGATCAACGGCCGACACCAACAGCATCAACCTGAAATCGCAGTTTGTGCGCGCCAAAATGGAAGGCAAGTATCAACTGACGCAACTGCCATCGGCCATCAAGAATTCCATCAGCAAGTATTACAACATCAATAACGGAACGGCGACTACCACGGGACGGCAAAGATTTGACTTTGAAGTCCGGGTTACCGATGACAAAATGCTGGAGCGCATCCTTCCGCAAATTACGGGAATTGAACCCATCGACATACGCGGGAGTTTTGACAGTGCGATTGATTCGATTGCGGTTTTGGGGTCGATTCCGAGGCTGGTTTTTGGCAGCAATCAAATATCAGGTGTAAAACTCAACGTCGAAACCAAGGCCGATTCACTGCATTACAATTTTACCGTCGATGCGATCGAGAACGAACAGTTCCTGCTGCCTTTTACCGAACTTTCCGGAACAATCAAGGATGATGTCGTCACCTACCGGCTTGCCATCCGCGACCGCGCCAAAAAAGACCAATACGCCATTGCCGGAACGCTTAAATCGGTGGATAATGCCACGGAAATTTCATTGGATCCGGACGGCCTTTTGCTCAATTACGAGCCGTGGGCCATTGCACCGGAAAATGTTTTGCGATTTGGCAAGAGTGGGATTTTTGCCGATAATTTCGAGTTGAGCCGCGAGGGAAGTTCGCTTAAACTTCAGTCAGCATCAAACGCACCAAATGCACCGCTTGATGTTGTGGTGAGCAACTTTAAACTGTCGACGCTGCTTAACATGGTGCGCAAAGACAAGCTTCTGGCCGAGGGAATCCTGGACGGCAAAGCCACACTGCGCGATCTTACGGGTACGATGAGTTTCACATCTGATTTGACCCTCTCAAAACTGGAATTTCAGGGCAATCCCGTGGGCGATCTGGCCGTAAAAGTTGACAATCAGACCGCCAATACGCTGAGAGCCGACGTTTCGCTGACTGGCAACGGGAACCAACTCAACCTGGATGGCACCTACCGTCTTTCACAACAGGCGTTTGATTTAAAACTTGACATCGATCGCCTGAACATCGAGAGCGTTCAGGGATTCACGTTTGACAATATCCGCGACGGCGAAGGATTTCTGTCCGGACAAATGGACATCACCGGAACACCCGCCGCTCCAAAAGTAAGCGGTCAACTTAAATTTAATGATGTTGGACTGCGGGTGACGCAACTCAACTCGTTTTTTAAGGACATCAATGAAACCATGACGTTTGACGCGCAGGGAATTGTGATGGACAGTTTTACGGTGTACGACCAAAAAGACAACCGCCTGATCGTTGACGGACGGGTGCTCACGCAAGACTATCGCGACTATACATTTGATCTCACTGTTAACGCCGACAATTTCCGGGCGATCAACTCCAAACAAAAAGACAACGATCAGTTTTTTGGCGATTTGTTTCTGGACGCCCAACTGGATGTTAAGGGAACGCCTCAAAGCCCGATTGTACGCGGAAATCTCAAGGTAAACGAAGACACAAAATTCTCGGTTGCGCTGCCGCAGTCTGACCCGTCGATTGCCGACCGCGAAGGAATCGTGGAATTTGTTGATGAAGACAACCAACTGCTCAAGCAAACCGAGATAATGAAAAGCGCCCTTGACCAATCAGATTTGCAGGGAATGGACGTGACGGTAAACATTGAGGTCGTCAAGGAGGCTGTGCTATCGTTGATTGTAGACAAAGGCAACGGCGACTTTCTGGAACTTCAGGGCGAGGCGCAACTTACCGGCGGGATAGATCCGTCGGGCAAGACCACGCTTGTTGGCAAATATGAATTCACCGACGGCGCTTATGAAATGACGTTTAACCTCATCAAGCGGCGGTTTGAAATCAAGCCCGGAAGTTTCCTGATTTGGAACGGCGAACCAACCGCTGCCAACGTCAACCTGACGGCTATTTACAACGTCGAGGCACCGCCAATTGATTTGGTGGGCGACCAATTGGGCGGGGTGGCGCAATCTGTCAGAAATACCTACAAACAGCGCCTGCCGTTTGAAGCGCATCTCAAGATGGAAGGCGAACTGCTCAAACCACAAATTTCATTTGACATCGTTCTCCCGGAAGGGAATTATGCGGTGGCGTCGGAGATTGTGCAGACCACCGAGGCAAAACTTGCCCAATTGCGACAGGAGCCGGCTGAACTCAACAAGCAGGTTTTTGCCCTTTTGCTGCTCAACCGCTTTGTGGGCGAAAATCCGTTTTCGAGCGAGGCGGGTGGAACTTCGGCAGGAAGCATGGCCCGTCAGAGTGTGAGCAAGATTTTGTCGCAACAGATGAACAACCTGGCCGCCGACCTGATCAAGGGCGTCGAGCTGAATTTTGATCTGGAATCAACCGACGATTATACGACGGGCGCAAGGGAAAATCGAACCGATTTGAATCTTGGCGTTTCTAAAAAACTCCTGAATGACCGCCTTAAAGTGAGCGTTGGAAGTTCATTTGGGCTCGAAGGCCCGCAACAACCCAACGAACAGGCTAACAATATTGCAGGCGATTTATCAGCCGACTATCAACTGACGCGTGACGGCAGATATGTGATCAGGGCCTATCGCAAGAACGAATACCAAATGGCGCTTCAGGGACAGGTGGTAGAGACGGGCGTGGCGTTTATCCTGACGATGGATTACAACAAATTCCGCGAGTTGTTTCACCGATCGGCCGAGGAAAAAGAAATGATCAGGAAGGAACGCGAGCGCAAAAAAGCACTGAAAGAAAAAAAGAAACTTGAAGAAAACAACAAAAACGATGAGACCAAGGATAAGAATGAGCCGTAATTTGCTGTTGTTCGCCCTGGTTTTCCTCGCGGGTTGCAGCAACACCAAGTATCTGGAAGACGGCGAACTGCTTTACACAGGCGCCAAAGCCAAGGTTGAGGATTCCACCATGTCGCGCAAACAACGAAAAGCCCTTGAAGATGAGCTGGAAGGATTGGCACGACCCAAACCCAACAGTAAAATCCTGGGAATGCGTCCAAAACTCTGGGCATACAACATTGCGGGCGAACCCAAAAAAGAACGCGGTTTAAAACATTGGCTGCGAAACAAAGTGGGCGAAGAACCGGTTTTGTTCAGTCAGGTGGATTTGGAATACAACGCCAATGTTTTGGAGAGCTACGCCGAGAACCGCGGGTATTTCAAGGCTCGGGTAAGTGCCGATTCGACCCGACGCAATAAAAAGGCATCCGCCGAATACACGCTAAAACCCGGTCCGCGCTACCACATTCGCGAAGTTGAATTCCCGGCTGATTCATCGGGATTGGGCAAAGCCGTGGCGCGGGCCAGCAGACGGACACTTTTAAAACCCGGAAAACCCTATGACCTTGACGTGATCAAGGCCGAGCGCGAACGCATCGACAGCCGGTTAAAACGCCGCGGTTACTACTATTTTAATCCCGATTACATCCTGGTTCAGGTTGATTCGACCGTGGGCAAAAACCAGGTTGGCCTTAAAGTGAAAATCAAACCGGAAACGCCCGATGCAGCGCGGGTTGCGTACACCATTGCCGATATTGTGGTCTATCCGAATTTTTCGATTAAAACCGATACGATCAACTACAAGCCCGAGGATGTCAGACAACACGGTGATTTTACCATCATCGATTCGTCAAATCTTTTCAAACCGCACATTTTTGACCGTATCCTGCAATTTAAACGCGGCGACATCTACAACCGGAACGACCACAACCTTTCCCTTCAGCGGCTGATCAACATGGGAACTTTTCAGTTCGTCAAAAACGAATTCCGGGTTTGCGACACACTCAACACCGCGCTGGACGCCTTTTACTACTTGACACCGCTTCCGAGGAAATCATTGCGTTTTGAGGTTTTGGGCAAGACAAATTCGGCCAACTTTACCGGGAGCGAATTGAGCATCAACTGGAGCAACCGCAATTTTTTTCGCGGTGCCGAATTGTTTACAACCTCGATTTTTGGTGGGATTGAAGTTCAGGTCTCGGGCCGAAACAAAGGATTTAACGTTTATCGCATCGGGAATGAAACCAGCCTGACCTGGCCGCGGTTCATTACGCCCATTCGCATTGTCACGCCCAGCGGATTTGTCCCGCGAACCAAGGTGACAGTTGGTTATGAATTCCAAAAGCGGATGCAATTGTACGCGCTTAACTCATTTAAAGGTTCGTTTGGCTATCTGTGGCGGGAAAGCGAAACCAAGGAACACCAGCTCAACTTGACCGAAATTACGTACGTCAGCCCTAATGGCATCACCGATCTATACCGCGAACAACTCGACGCCAATCCCAATCTGGCCAAAGCGATTGAAAAGCAACTGATTTTTGGCCCAAATTATTCGTACACCTTTACCAATACGATGAAGCGGCGGTTGCGAAACACGATTTACTACAAGGGATCGGTTGATCTTTCCGCTCCAATCACGGGACTCATCATGAACGGAAATGCCAAAAAAGGTGACGTTAAAGAGATTTTGGGCGTGCCTTTCAGCCAATATGTTCGGGTAGAAAATGACTTCAGGCATTATCTCAAACTCGGGCAGGATTCGCAGTTGGCCAGCCGGATTATTGGTGGTGTGGGCTATTCATTTGGAAACTCCACATCAATGCCTTTTATCAAGCAGTTTTTTATTGGCGGAACCAACAGCATCAGGGCTTTTAGAGCGCGATCGATTGGTCCGGGCTCATACTTTGAACCAACGGACGCAAACTCATTCCTTCCCGATCAGTCGGGCGATGTGAAGATTGAGGTCAACACCGAGTATCGCACCAAGCTGTTCAGCATTGTTCACGGGGCGCTGTTTGTAGATGCCGGGAACATCTGGCTCCTCAACAAGGACGAAAACCGCCCGGGCGCCGAGTTCTCCGGAAACTTTCTGAAGGAATTTGCAGTGGGCACGGGCGCCGGATTGCGTTTGGACATATCATTCCTGGTGCTGCGGCTTGACCTCGCTTTTCCGCTCAGAAAACCTTATCTTCCTGAAAACGAGCGATGGGTGCTGGACGAAATTGACTTTGCTGGAAAAAATTGGCGTAAAAATAACCTGGTTTTCAACCTTGCCATCGGTTATCCGTTTTAGTGGAGATTATATAAATATGTCCGTTTTAAATGTAAATCGCAACGGGTAAGGCTGTCGTATGTTTGTAATGTGCTTCGCGACACGCGTAGCCAACTTTTAAAAAATGGTAGAGTAAAGTAGGGATTCTCTGCCATTTTTTTTGTTTGAACTTTTGCTCAATTTTCAATAGAATGGAACGGCCTCCGGGTGTTCCATTTTTTTATAAAAAAAGTGGAACCGTTAACTAACGATTCCACTTTCCGGGTAACACTTTTGAAATCATTCCCAATTTATATTGGTACCCAATTTCGGTTACCCTTAAAAGTCAAAAGGCTCGTCCCATTGTTGGTTATAAGGTTGCTCTTCGTCAAAGTTCCTGGGTCCTGATGATGGAACGTCGCTGATGTCATATACTTCAAATTCGTCGTCCATCCATCCGTTAAAGTCAAATTCATCCCTTTTCATAATTCCGGTATTTTGTGGTTTTTGTAAAGTTCATCAAATACGATAACATCAATTTACAAAATCTCCCGGCGCGTTTATACAATTTCCACATACCAAAAACCTATAAATCAATTCGTTAAAAATGTAACGGTTTTTAGTTTGGATGTGTGAATTTTGATAGAAACTAAATTTTTATGAAGGCACTTTGGCGCGGGGGAATCAGCTTTGGATTGGTAAACATACCAGTACGATTATACAGTGGTGCGGTTTCGCAACGGATCGATCTTGACATGATCCGCAAAAAAGACCAGTGCGCCATTCAATATGTACGGATTTGCAAAAAAGATGGTAAGGAAGTTCCGTGGGACGAAATCGCCAAAGGCTACCGACGTGAAAACGGCGATTACATTGTGTTGGATCGCGATGAAATCTCTAAGTTGATGCCCGGGAAGTCAGACACCATCGACATTTTTGAATTTGTTCTCGAAAAAGACATTCCAGCCCAGTTTCTGGAAAAACCATACATCATAGAACCTGAAAAAGCGGCGACAAAAACCTACGCCCTGTTGCGAGATGCCTTGAAAAAGACAGGAAAAGTTGGCCTTTGCCGGTTTGTAATGCGCACGTCTGAACATTTGGGAATTTTAAAAGTTGAGGAAGATGTGATCCTGCTGATTCAAATCAGGTTTCAGGAAGAACTCCGCGATCACAATGAAGTCAAGACGCCCGGAAAACTCAAGATCGAGAAAAAAGAACTCGATATGGCCGTGAGCATCATCAACCAACTCACCGGAACCTTTGAACCGGAAAAGTACAAAGACACCTACAAAGCCGACCTCATCAAACTCATCAAGAAAAAAGCGTCGGCCAAACCTAAGAAAGAGCCTGCTACCCCGTCGCGCACGCGTACCAAAAAATCTGACAACCTGCTGGAACAACTCAAGGCAAGCCTGGCTGCAATAAAGAATTGATATGGCACTGGAAACCTACAATAAAAAGCGGGACTTTAAAAAAACAAGTGAACCCAAAGGCGTCAAAAAAAAGCAAGATGGGCCCCTCCGATTTGTGGTGCAAAAACACGCCGCTTCCCGCCTGCACTATGATTTCCGGTTAGAGATTGACGGTGTTCTGGTAAGTTGGGCAGTGCCAAAAGGGCCGTCAAAAAATCCCGCCGACAAACGCCTGGCGGTCCGGACGGAAGATCACCCCATGGAATACATGAAGTTTGAGGGTACCATTCCCAAAGGCGAATACGGCGGCGGAACCGTCATGGTTTGGGACATCGGGACATTTCATGCCGAGGGCAATACCAACGTCAAAAAAGATCAGGCGTTACTTAAAAAGCAACTCGCCCAGGGAAACATCAAAATTGAACTCGACGGAAAAAAGCTAAAGGGTGGGTGGCATTTGGTACAGATGAAAGGCGAGGAAGGCAAGAACTGGCTGCTCATGAAAAGCAAGGACGAACATTCCGGAACTGGAAAATTTGATGAAACGTCAATACTCACCCGGCGCGATTTTGCCGAAATTGAAAAAGGAAACGCAGTGTGGCACAGCAGTAAGTCGGCGGCTGAGAACGAAAAGGCAATAAAGGAGCAGGCCAATGGCGAATTTTTACCCGCTGATCTGGCCGGAGCCAAAAAGCAAAAGACCTTTCCCACCAATCTTACCCCCCAACTCGCCACGCTGGCCGACGAAGCCTTTGACGATCCCGACTGGATTTTTGAAAACAAGTACGACGGCTACCGGGCGCTGGCCTTTATCAACAAGGGAGTAAAACTCTCATCGCGCAATGGAAATGCTTTTAAGTATACCCCGATTGAAAATGAATTACAGTTGATTGGACATCAGGTTATCCTGGATGGTGAAGTGGTGGTCGAAGATGAAAAAGGAACGAGCCGATTTGAATGGCTTCAAGATTACAAGGACAATCCCAAACGCGGCACGCTGAAATACTACGTTTTTGACATCCTGCATTTTGACGGATTTGATTTGCGCGGACTTAACCTGATTCAACGAAAGAAAATCGTTCAGGCTGTTCTACCGCAATCAGATGTGGTGCGCTACTCTCCGCATATCGAGGCCAAAGGGAAAAAGGCTTTTGAGGAAGCTGAACAAAAAAAGTGGGAAGGCATTATCGCCAAACGCGCCAGTTCCAAATATCACGACGGAAAGCGCACCCGCGATTGGCTCAAAATCAAAACAGGCCTGTCGCAGGAAGTTGTCATTGCCGGATACACCGCTCCACAGGGATCGCGAACCGGAATTGGCGCACTGATTACAGGCTATTATAAGGATGGCGAACTCCATTACTCAGGAAAAGTCGGGTCGGGGTTTACGGAAAACGTGTTGAAAGACCTCGAAAAAAAGTTGAAAAAACTGGTTCGCAAAACCAGCCCGTTTGCACAACCGCCCAAGTTGGCAGGCGTCAGTTGGGTAAAACCTGAATGGCTCGCCCAGGTTAAATTCAGTCAATGGACGGCGTCCGGACGGATGCGCCACCCTGTTTTCATGGGGCTTCGTCAGGATAAACCAGCGCAAAAAGTGGCACGGGAAACACCCGTTGATGCAAAATTGGTGATAGAAGCCGACGACGTACCGATTTCACACCCGGACAAAATCTACTTTCCAAAAGAAAAAATCACCAAGGGCGATGTCATTGCCTATTACAACCAGATGTCAGGTCTGATCTTGCCCTTTATGCAAGACCGTCCACAATCATTACGACGCAATCCAAACGGCATCACCGATAATGGGTTCTTCCAGAAAAACATGGAAGGCAAGCTGCCGGATTTTGTCAAAACACGCAAAATCAAATCAGATTCAAAAAGCGAAAGCATTCAATGGATGCTGTGTCAAAACAGGGAAACCCTTTTGTACATGGCCAATTTGGGATGTATCGAGATGAATCCGTGGAGCAGCCGCGTGGGCAGTTTGAACAACCCTGACTATATCATCTTTGATTTGGATCCAAACAAGGCGTCGGTATCTGATTTGGTGACCACAGCCAAAAAAGTGCATGAAATCTTGGAATTGATCGGCGTCAAAGGCTTTTTAAAAACCTCCGGTGGAAAAGGTCTGCACGTCTACATTCCTGTTTTGCCCAAGTACACTTATGAGCAAACCCGCGAATTTTCACTTTTAATCAGTCAGATGGTACACCGCGACCTCACCGACATTACAAGTCTGGAACGCATGCCCGACAAGCGCATAGGGAAAGTCTATCTGGACTTTTTGCAAAATGGACGCGGAAAAACCATGGCTTGCGTGTATTCGCTAAGGCCGCGGGAAGGTGCCGGGGTTAGCACGCCGCTTGAATGGGATGAACTGACGCCCAAATTTGATCCGGGCCAGTTTAATTATTTTACCATCGAAAAACGACTGGAAGAAAAAGGCGACCTGTGGAAAGACTTTTTTAGCGATCCGACTGATCTGAAAGCCATTCTTAAAAACTTATGACCATGGTCGACATTATTGGATACAGCGCGGCCATACTGACAGCATTTGCAAGCGGGCCACAGGCGGTAAAAGTGATTCGGTCGGGCAAGACCAAGGACATTTCGACCGGGACCTACTCCATTTTGGTGGCAGGACTCATTCTCTGGATCGTATACGGAATTTACAAAAATGACTGGCCATTGATACTGTCAAATTCTGTTGCAACATTGTTGAGCGGAACCGTACTTGTGGCCAAACTCAGGGAAAAGAAAAGGGAAGCGTGAACTTCCCTCCTACTATTTGTCATTGTCTTCATTAGACAGCGAAATGTTTTGGTCCTCGTCGAGGTCGATGTTATCGTTTAGCAGATAATCGTCCTGTGAAAACGCATCGGCATTGCGCGAATTGGTGGCCGGATTGTAGGTATCGGGTTCGCGCCCATCCACGAGTTGATCTGAATTCAGCGTCGGATGGCCTTCACCGGTATACGTTACGCCGGGCTGTTCCATCGCCAAATATTTATCGTCGTCATAGTGGTCGTGCCACTTGTCCTGCCTTTTTTGATTTGATTTTTCACTTTTCATAGCTTTTGATTTAAAGGTTGATATTTCCCTGAACTCCGCCGTCATCAAGACCCGCGCCCATTGCGTTTGCGGCCCATTTAATAAATGCCACGGCCTTGCCATCCTTGGTGTCCCAATAATATGCATCGGTTGGCATGACTTTGATAACCGTGATGTTAGGATCGTCAGCATTGTCCCACCACGCCTTGGCTATCGGCTCCCAGTGCTCCTTGACGGTTTGTTTATCCGTGTAAATACTGGCGTGACCATAAACGGATAGATACTGCGAATCCGAAATCTTGGAAAAAAACAGTTGAACTGCATCATCTTGTTTGATTTCCAAATTTTTATTGCTGCGGGCATCGCTCAAAAACCAGAGATTGCCTTGATCGTCGACATCGTTGCAGCTCATGGGCCGCGCGGCGATGGGTTGTTGGTCCAACTGTGTACAAAACATGCAGATATCAATGTTAAGCGCCAGTTCTTTTAATTTTTGTACTGATTCGGTTTTAAAATTGTCCTTTTCCATTTTTATTTTTTTGTTGGTTAAATTTTCCCCGCCGTCCAATCAACAGCCGTCAGGAATTCGTCTTTGTAAAAACCTTTGAATTCGCCCGGCATCAGTTTGGAGAAGGCATCTGTAAACACCACTACATTTTCAGAATCGGTGACAATGGCCGCCCGATTCCACTTGGTGATGTTGCGTATTCCTAAAAGCGCGTCCTGCAACCAGGCACCGGCGGTAAAATCAGCCGGAGAATTCTCGAGCAGTAAGAGGTAGTTGAGCGTACCGGTATTTTGTACCAACTGTTTCACCTTGTCAAAAACGACATCAAAATCGTCCTTTGTAACTTGTCCCGATGATCTGAAGGCGACCATGTTGGCAGGGACATCCTGAATTTGTTCAATCATGCCACATTTTTTTGGATTTACTTAAAATTACGCCATTAACCGCTGGCATCTTGTTACACCAATCTTAATGTTTGCAGGCGTCAACCCAAAAAAATCACAAAAAAAAAGTCCCGCCGGAGTAGCAGGACTTTCTAAAAACTATACATCTAAAACAATCTATTCTTCTTCGGCAATGGCGGTGTTGTTGTTAAAGTCAGACACCTTGAGCGTCGATGCAATTCCTTGCTCGTTGATCATGGTCATGTTCATCATGTCCAGTTCAGCAAGGTGACGCGACACAACGCCATTGAATTTATTGTAGGAAATATTCATTTCCTTGAGGTTGCGCAACTTTTCCAGATCCCATGGCACTTGTCCCTCAAAGTTGTTTTCAAACAAACTAAGATTTTCCAGCGAGCTCATGTTGCCGATGTCCATGCTGAGTTTTCCGCTCAGTTTGTTGCTGCTCAGCAAAAGCACCTTGATGGATTTCATGCTGTAAAACGATGGCGGAATCGTACCGGTAAGTTCGTTGTTGAAAAGTGACAAGGTTTGCAGTTGACCAAGCTTGCCAATCTCAACCGGAAGGGTTCCGGTAAGGCGGTTCATGTAAAGTTCCACCGATTGCAGCGCAGTAGCATTTCCAATGGTTGACGGGATTGGGCCCGAAAGTTTGTTGAATGCCAGATTCAGCGAACGCAGCGACTTAAGGTTTCCGATAGTTGCAGGGATTGAACCGGTAAGCCCATTGCGGAACATTTTAAGATTTTCCAGATAGATCAGATTCCCGATTTCCTTTGGCAGGGTTCCCTGCAGGTTGTTGTTGGAAAGGTCCAGGCTGATTACCTTGTCATTTTTTACGGTAACGCCAAACCATTTTTCAACCGGCTCACTCATGTTCCATTTATTGGTCCATTTTGATCCGTTGGTTGATTGATACAGTTTTACCAGAGCATTTTTTTCAGCCGGCGATACCTCGGCGAATGCCGGAACCGACATTACAAAGGCAAACAGGAAGAGCGTAAATTTTTTCATGGCGATTTGGTGTATGTGTTTTGATGAGTCAAATGTAACGGCGTTTATCGATAATGAGCAAATAAAATCGACGAACTGCATCATTTGGCAATTTTAAAAGGATATTTTCTTACAAATAAAGTTTATTTGCCAGATAGCAGTCAGGCGCAAGCATATATTCATATATTTGATTAAACCAAAAAAATAGAACCAAATGGAAATCAATTTCTTATCAATTCTGGCTGCAGCGGTTTCGACGCTTTTTGTGGGAATGGTATGGTATCATCCCAAAGTTTTTGGAAATCTGTGGATGACAGAATCCCGAACGTACCCTGACGGCAAAGGTCCCAAGATGCCCGTCATTCTCGTGTCGTCATTTTTATATGCAATTCTGATTGCTACCGTCCTGCAAACGATGGTTATCCATCAAATAGGCGCCTATCAGGCTACCGTAGACATTAAGGACATTGATGCATCGGTTTGGGAAAATTACATTTCAGCCTACGGAAATACCTACCGCACCTTTAAACACGGCGCACTCCACGGATTTATGGCCGGACTGTTCTTTGCGCTTCCGGTTGTGGGCACCAACGCACTTTACGAACGCCGCAGTTTTAAATACACTCTGGTAACCGGTGGGTTTTGGGTAGTGGCCTGTATGCTGATGGGCGGCATCATGTGCATGTGGGTATAACCTTAAACAAAGTATAAAATCCTGCCCCCGACGGCGGGATTTTTTAATTTTGACAAAAAAATCCTTGGCGCTTTCCTCCCGAATCTTTTTTACTGTCGATGCGCTTCCCGACCCATGGGATGACGTTGCCCAAAGCAACCTTTTTTTAACCAGGCGTTACTTTAAAGTACTCGAGCAATCGGCACCAGCCAACATGACTTGCTTTTACATTGGCGTCTTTAGTGGAGAGCAACTGGTAGGTTGTGCGCTGTCGCAGTTTTTGGACATGGGTTCGCTGTCATCTTTTGGGGCGCGCGACCATTGCATCAAAGAAAGCATCCGACTGTTTTTTTTCAAGCGATTTGTTTCGCGGGTCCTCATCCTGGGCAACAACATGCTGAGCGGGGAAAATGCTTTTGTATTTTCCGATTACGTACAACCGCAGCAAGGTCTTAAAACACTTAATCAAGGCCTGGACGAAATCCGCCGTCACCTCGCCCAAAAAAAACGCGATCCGCATCTGATTGTATGGAAAGACTTTTGTCCGGATCACGCCTTGGAATTCCAGAACATCCTGGGTACCGAATACTTTAGATTTACCGCGCAGCCCAACATGGTACTGAGCGTCCGCCCCACGTGGAATGCTGAGCGGGACTATGTCGACGACCTGACCAAAAAGTATCGGGATCAGTACAAACGCGCCCGTAAAAAAGCCGAGGGAATTACCATGCGTCAGCTATCGGCACAGGAGATTTCAAAAAACAGCGCCAAATTATATCAACTTTACTTGACCGTTGCCCAAAACGCGCCTTTCAATACTTTTTACCTCCGCGAAAATCACTGGCTTTCCCTTAAAGAAAATCTTGGCGATGATTTTTTGTTCTACGGATATTTTGAAGGTGATCAGCTGATAGGCTTCGACACCCTGATAAAAAACGGAAACACCATGGAAACCTATTTTCTGGGATACGACGGACAGGTGCAAAAACAGCGGATGCTTTACCTGAACATGCTTTACAACATGCTGGGATATGCCATCAAAAATCGGTTTAAACGGGTGATTTTTGCGCGGACGGCTATGGAAATCAAAAGTTCGGTGGGCGCCACACCGGCTGAATTGGTAGGCTTTATGAAGCATCGCAACAGCCTGTTTCAGGCGCTTATGCCAAAGCTATACCGCTATTTTGAACCCGAAGCCCAATGGCAACAGCGTCATCCGTTTAAGCAACCGTAACAACTGGAGCGGCAATACAAATGTGATGCGGAAGAATTTTGGCCTCCAGACGCGTAACCTCGTCGAGATATTCCCCGTCTACCTGAAAGTGAACCGGAACATCAGTTGTAATGACCGCTTGGGTGGCCGATATGATTTCGACATCACCTGAATCGAGTGGCATCTTCCCTACCACAATTTTTCCAAAAACCCACAAATCCAGATTCTTGATGATGACGATTTCAAATTTTCCGTCGTCCATCATACCCATCGGATTGATCGTAACACCCGTACCATAACGATTGGAATTGGCCACGACCAACATTTTGGCATCGGCGTCAACCACGTGCCCATTGGCTTCGACACGAACCTTAAATGGCAACGGCGGATCGGTGAGCGTATTGATCGATTGGAGCGCATAGCCCAGCTTTCCGCGGATTGTCCCGTTTTCGTAATTCTTGATGAGTTCGGCGTTTAAGCCAATGTCGGCCAGGTGGATGCTTTTATGGCCGTTGATAACCACCATATCGAGTGCCAACGGTGCATTTTGAAAGGCAATCTGTAATATTTCGTCGTTGTTTTTAGGAAATTCAAGGTCAACTGACAATCCGTTGGCCGAACCCGCCGGAATGATTCCGATAACCGGTTTTGCATCAGCCAGCGCCTCACCTACCATTTTGACGGTCCCATCGCCGCCGGCCACAATGACCCGCTCCGGCCTGGTCTCTTGGTGCAACTGTCGTATCTGCTGCATATCACCTTTACCAGTTGTCTCGTAAATACAAACTTCATAACCCAATTCACGTCCGTATGCCACCACGGTTTCGATAAGGCTTTCCTTGGCTGTTCCGCCGGAAATGGGATTGACGATAAAAAGGACATTCTTTGACATAAAAGTTGGATTGCCCACTAAAATTAGCTAAATTGTATCGTACGTTTTTCCATACAAAATCATAATTTTTCATGAAGCCACTGATACGTTTGTACCGCGGATACGCCAATGAACAGGAACTGATTGTCATGGGTCACGTCATTGCGCCAACCTCGCGTCAGGAATACGATTTTCAAAAATCAGGATTCAGGCATGCGCGCAACATCGTCAGGGTTTTTAGGGTGCAAACCAGTCCCAACGCCGAGGTACATTTGGAATGTAACGGACTTAAGGTGACCACGCGAACCCTTGAAGATGGTCATTTTAAATTCTGTATCCCGATTCAAAACGGCGAAACCACCATCAACTATGGCTGGCAGGATTACGAAGTGTACGTCAATCACAATGGGAAACAGGTTAGGGAAAAAGCAAGTTTTATCCGTCCCCATGAAGGCAGGTTGGGTTTTATCTCAGATATTGACGATACTTTTTTAGTGTCGCACACGCGTAATCCGTTTAAAAAACTCTATGTATTGCTTTTCAGGAACCTGAACAAGCGAAAGATTTTTGAAGATGTGGTTGGGCACTATCAGGCCTTGAGCACAAGCGGAAAAGACAACAAGCATGAGCAAAATGCCTTTTTTTACGTATCGAGCAGCGAGTGGAATTTGTATCGATTTATCGTAGATTTTACCAAGCTGCACCAACTCCCGAGGGCGGTTATGCTTTTAAAGGATATCAAAACCAGCCTGATGGATTTTTTCGTGACAGGACGGGGCAACCACAACCACAAATTTGAGAAAATACGACACATTCTCGAGTTTTATCCCAACTTGAAATACACGCTTTTGGGCGATGATTCCCAAGAGGATCCTTTTTTGTACGAAGCCATTTGCAAGATATTTCCCATCACCGTCATGGCGGTCTACATCCGGCAAACGGGCAAGGAAAAAAAGCCACGTGCACTGGCCGCCGTAAAAAACCTCGAGTCGATGGGTGTAAAAACCTGCTATTTTAAAGAAAGCGCCGAGGCGATCGAACATTCGCGACGCATCGGGCTTATCGCTTAGGCTTCAAGCGCCAGCTGAATTTCTTCCCACTCCACCATCAGTCGGTCAAGTTCTTCTTTCTTTTTATTGTAGGCGGTAAAGAAACTGGCGTTTTCAATGTGCTTGTCGTAGTTGCTCTCCAATTCACGGTCATCTCGGCTGATTTGCGCCTCCAGATCTTTGATTTGCGACTCAACCTTGCTCAGGCGATTTTGAAGCGATTTAAGCTTCTTTTGTTCTTCATATGACACCTTGGGCTGTTGGACGACAGTTTCCTTCCTGACATCGCGCTTTTCCACCTCTCGCATGTTCTCCATGTTGCGCTGCTCGAGGAAAAAGTTGATGTCACCCAGGTATTCCTTGATTTTCCTATCGCGGAACTCATAAACGATGTTGGCCATGCCCTGCAAAAAGTCACGGTCGTGGGATACCAGTAAAAGCGTACCCTGATACTTTTGAAGCGCCGCCTTTAGGACGTTTTTGGATTTGATGTCAAGGTGGTTGGTAGGTTCGTCCATGATCAGGACGTTGATGGGCTGCAACAAAAGTTTGCAAAGCGCCAAACGGTTGCGCTCACCTCCCGACAAAACCTTAACTTTCTTCTCAACGTCATCCCCACGGAACAAAAACGCGCCCAACATGTCCCGAACCTTAGACCGGTTGGTGTCGTTGGCGGCATCTTCCATGGTTTGCAGCAGTGTGATTTCGCCGTCGAGGTATTCGGCCTGGTTTTGGGCAAAATAACCCAGTTCGACGTTGTGACCCAGCTTGATGGTACCTTCATACGGGAACTCATTGACAATGGCTTTGATCAGCGTTGATTTGCCTTGGCCGTTTTGTCCGACAAACGCAATCTTGCTTCCGCGTTCGACCATCAGCGAAATATCCTGTAAAACAACTTTGTCACCAAATCGCTTGGTCACGTGGTCGGCTTCAACCACCACGCGGCCGGGAGTTTTTGACACCGGGAACGAGATCGACATCACCGAGTTGTCGTCTTCATCAACCTCAATCCGATCGATCCGGTCGAGCTTTTTAATCAGCGATTGCGCCATCGAAGCCTTTGACGCCTTGGCGCGGAACTTTTCAATGAGCTTCTCAGTTTCCTCAATCTTTTTTTGCTGATTCTTTTGGGTAGCCAGTTGCTTTTCCCGGATTTCCTGGCGCAAGACCAAATATTGCGAATAGGGTTTGTTGTAATCGTAGATTTTGCCGAGCGAAATTTCGATGGTGCGGTTGGTGACGTTGTCCAGGAACATTTTATCGTGCGAGACGATGACTACCACGCCCGGGTAATTTTTCAGGAAGGATTCTAGCCAGATGATAGACTCGATATCGAGGTGGTTGGTAGGTTCGTCAAGGAGCAGCACGTCGTTGGCCTGTAAAAGCAACTTGGCGAGTTCAATCCGCATGCGCCATCCGCCTGAAAACGTTTCGGTTGGGTTGTTGAACTCCTCGCGTTTGAATCCAAGACCCAATAAAATCTTTTCAGTGTTTCCGATATAGTCGTATCCGCCCAGCACCTCAAAGCGATGGGTATAATCGGAAAGATCTTCAATCAGTTTGGAATAGCCTTCACTTTCATAATCCGTCCGGGTGGCCAGTTGGGTGTTGATATCTTCAAGCTTTGCCTCGACCGATTTGATTTCGGCGAAAGCCTGATACGCCTCCTCCAAAACCGTCCGCCCTTGTTCAAAGTCAATGTCCTGACGCAGAAACCCGATGCGAACTTCCTTCTCGGTGGCGATGCTTCCTGAATCCGGAGCCAGATCGCGCGATAAAATCTTGAGCATGGTTGATTTTCCAGCGCCGTTTTTGCCTACAAGGCCCACGCGATCACCCGCGCCTAGCCTAAAGGTTACTTCTTCAAAAAGATAAGTTCCGCCAAAGGAAACTGAAAGATTGTGGATGTTAAGCATGGTAGATGTTAGCGGTTTCTGCCGTACCTTTGCAGTGGCAAAACCTAGCCGAAAGAATTAAATGCAAATGTTAAAAAAAGGGAGCAAACTCTATAGCATTTTAACAGGAACTTGTCCGCGATGCCAATCGGAGTCCATGTATATCAGTCAAAATCCGTATGATGTGAGCAAAACGCTTAAACTGCATGAAAACTGCAGCAAATGCGGGCTCAAATATCAAATAGAACCTAATTTCTTTTTTGGGGCGATGTATGTAAGCTATGCGGCTGCCGTTGCGGTGGGAATTGCAATTTTCCTGCTGGCACATTTTGCGTTTGATGCATCACTTAACCACAGTTTTATTGCGATTATCGTTGGGTTGTTTGTGCTGATGCCTTGGATTGCCCGGATTTCACGCAATATTTACATCAACCTTTTTGTGAATTACCGCGGCGAGCCAAAAAACGATCAATAGATACGTTTGCCGGTAGTTCTATACCAGATTCAATCCAATTGTAAAGCAACTCACCCAGTCTGGGAGCCAATAAGATTCCGCGGGTTCCCAGTCCATTGAAGACGTGCACTGTTCTATAATCAGGATGGGTGCCCAGCAAAGGCTTTCGATCACTAACGGTTGGCCTGACACCCGCTTTCTGGTCAATTATGGTGTACGGAATCCTGATGATTTCATTCAGCTTACCCACCAATTCCTCGCGCGCGGCGGCTGTTGGTGTTTCAGTTTTGTCATCCCAAGCATACGTCGCACCCACCTTGTACACATCGTCGCCGGCCGGCAAAATAAAAACCCCGCCTTTTACCACGGCCTGAAGGTTCAGCCCGGGCGCATGAACGTGAAGCAGTTCACCCTTTGTCCCTTGCAACGGCAGGTAGTTAAAAAATGAATTGTCTGCCAAAGCAAAACCCTCGGCAAAAACAATGTGACGCGCGTATACGCCCTTGTATCGAACGCCTTCTTCCATCACTTCCAAGGCGGAATAATCAAATGATTCGCGTAAATAGTGGCTCCCTGATGGAACGTGGATCCAATAATCGTCAAGCAACAAATGTGTATCGACCCAGCCCGCTCGGTTGACGCAACCATAACCAAAAGGCGCATCGAGTGCGTCACCATCCAGATGAACAACGCGATCAGCCAAGAGTTTGGATAATTCGGGCCTGTCGCATCCTACGAACCAGTCATTCTGTTCTTCGATTGAAGCAAAACGCCTGAGTAATGGCATGGGAAAAAAGCTTTTATGGGAAAGCCTGGCTTCTATCCCAGCGTAAAAAGGTTCCATAGCGTCCAGGTACGCATCGGAATCGACTACCGGATTCAGTCGTTTTAAAACCACGGCATTGTACAATCCGCTGGCTACGCGCGAGGCTCCGGAAGTTGCACCATCAAACACTACGACCTGCTTTCCGTTTCGCCAGGCATTTTCGGCAAAAGCCATTCCGGCAAGGCCACCGCCAACAAGGATGTAATCTGTCATGGGGCAAAAATAAAAAACCCCTACCGAAGTAAGGGTTCTTTATGTTGAATTAGTAATTCCACATATCTTGTTCAAAGTTTCGGATCTTTTCCTTGACCCTCTCTGATTCCAGAAGTTGCATCTGAGCGTTATCCTTGAGATATTCGTTAATCTCGCGGTCGCCGTAGACGTTTTCTTCTTTGTAAATGACAGCGTTAAACCGTCGTGAATTCAGCAGGTGGTCAAATGAAATGGGCATGGCCGAGTTTCTGTCGTTGAACGCATGGTTCTTGTGTAGAACGTCGCGTGCATCCGGGAAATAAACCCAAAACAGCTCAATTGGATCTTCCTCTTCCTGTCCTACCGTGAACACGTCAGGTGTTACCGGGCAAAGACCAAGAAGGCGGTACTTCATCTCGCTCTGACGCTTGTCAAAATACCAGAAACCTTTGATTTTGTAACCGATAACGTGGTAAGCACCAAGATCAGTCTTCACTATGTACTGAGGATCGATTGCCATACCGGCATTGAGTTGCTCACGGCCTGGGTTTGTCGTATCGATTTTGGTCAGTGACGACTCGATGTCCTTCATGGTCTTCTTGGTGTTGAAATAACTGTCGCTGTACACTTCAGTTATCTCACCTTCCTTGATCGCCTTGGTCAGCACGTCGTAAAGTGAACGGCGGTCCGATCCGATATTGGCGCTGTCAACAGGATAGTACAACGGGAAGTTGATACGCTCATCTACGTCGATAAGCTCCCAAACTGTTTTGCCCCACAGTACGTCACGATCGTGCACATAGCCGTAAGCCAGTGGCTTGTCATTGTCCGAAATCAACTGAGCTTCAGTCTTTTTCCCGATTTCAGCCGGAGTTCTTGCATTCAGCAAGTTGGCCTGCGCCTGGGCAGCAAAACTTCCTGCAGCAAAAAATATCGCCAATGCCAGATTTCTCAAGTTCATAGTTTTAGATCTAGGTTCTTAACAGGAAACGATCCTCTTAAAAAATTATTGTATTTCGTAAATAACCGGTGCGGTTTTAGGCATCATGTAGTTACCAGCGCCACGGAGTTTGGTTTTGATCTCCGAGATGGTAACCTGATCGCCACGACCAGCTTTTGAAAGCACGGCTTTAGCCTGAGCGTTCAATTTGTTTCCAGACACTACAACAGTTGGTTGTCCTGTAACCTTAAGGTTGAAGCCTGTTACGTCGATGTCAACTTCAAAGTCAAAATCAACAAGTTTGGCACC
>CAZIBV010000009.1:28423-44589 GCA_964537345.1 uncultured Flavobacterium sp.
GTCATAGGGTTGACAACACCGCGGTAAACCACGTTCATTTTGTCGGCTGAAATTGTAGCCGAGTTAGGACGCGGAACTACTACGTAAGTACCTTCAAACGGTAGTGGAACTGTTTTTCCGTCTTCAAGGAAGGTAAATTTACCTGAAATCTTTTGCTCACCAACAGCACCGGCAGTCATGTCGATAACAGCCTGACCGCTGGCAGGGTCAATACGACCAGGACCACTGAATGACGTTGGTTTGGTGTTCGAGTCATAACGACCCAGAACCACTTTACCAGTCACTTTTTCACCCTGGAAGTAAGCATTCTTGTCAAGAACCACGATAGCGGTATACTTGTTCATTGAAGTAGCTTCCAAAGCCGCTTTACCAAGTGCGATGTTAAAGATGTTCGCCTCGATAACTTTTACGTTGTTTTGCATAGCCGACAACTTGGTCAAAGATGCAATTGAAGGGAACCCTTTGTAGTGGTAATCCAGGTATGATTTCATGGCACCGTCCTGAGCTTTCACGTCGGCGGTGTTGAAACGAGCATCGATTTCAGCAGCTACGCTTTTGTATTTTACGTCGTTGCCCAAAGCGGCTTTCATGTCAGACTTATACTTCTCGATAGCAGCAATAATTTCCTTGCCTTTTTTAGAGTATCCGTCTCCTTCAAACCAATCTTCGTCAATCTTGTCACCTTTGTCCATTGCCTCGTACGGAAGTTTTCCGTCAACCTTTTCAATATCCTTGGTCAGGGTAGTCTTTAGCGACTCAATGTAGTTGTAAAACTGCTCAGAGATCGCTTTAGCCTTGTCGGATACTGCTTTTGCATTGGCAAACGAAGGGTTTTCAGCAGCCTTGGCACTCAGGGCTTCGTGCATGTCCTTGTTTGTCTTGGTAGCGTCAACGTTTGAAGACTCGAATTGTTCATTCATCAAGCCAAAGGCCGAAAGGACTTCCTTTGACATGTTAAGAGCTAGCATCGCGATGAAAACCAGATACATCAGGTTAATCATCTTTTGCCGCGGCGTTAATTTTCCACTTGCCATTTTCTAGTAAATTGTTTTGCGTTAATAAAAATGATAAGTCAAAAAATTAACCTCTGTTGCTCATCGCAGACAACATTCCTCCGTAAACATTGTTCAATGAAGACAAGTTTGCGGTCAGTGACTGCATTTGATCTTTAAGTTTTAAGTTATTTTCGGCTACTTCGTTGTTGATTTGGGCTGTGCGTGAAGCCGACTCCAGCTGGATTTTATAGAGGCTGTTGAGTGACTCAAGCTGAGCAGCTGCAACATTCATCTCTTCGCTGTACTTCTTGGTTGATGCAATAGCGTCAACTGTAGGAGCGATTCCTTTTGCAGCACCTTCAAAGTTGCGGATGCTGTTACCAAGGCTTGCCATGAGGTCAGCATCGATACGAGCTTCTTTAAGCAGGTTATCCAGTTTTTGTGACAAAAGACCTTGAGCGTCTTTTGCCTCTTCTTTAGTTTCTTTTTTGCGAGCTTCGCCACCGGCAAGTTCCGGATATACAAGCGACCAGTCCAGTTCTTTGTCAACCGGGTCAAACGCCGACAGACCAAAGATCAAGGCCTCAGTTCCAAGACCTACGATAAGCATAAGGCTAGCTCCAGGCCAGTGCATCAGTTTGAAAAGCGCACCAACGATTACAACTGCCGCTCCCATACCGTAAGCGAAATTCATTGCTTTTTTGCTCAAAAATCCCATAATAAATAATTTTAAGGTAGTTAAGTTAATTTAAAGTTAGTCAATAGTTTATCTTCTTGGAGGTCTTCCGGTAATCTGAAGCCCCATATAATCTTGTACTGTGCGGAACCCGATATAACTGCGGGCTGAGTCGGCGTACTCAAAGTCGCGGGTACTTACCTGCAGGTAAAGTGCTACGTCTTTCCATGATCCGCCGCGGATCACCTTGCGCTTGTTGGACAAATCACCTACTGTTGGGTTCATTGTCGAAACATATTCGTAAGCGCTGGCATCGTATGAAGAGTCAGTCCACTCTGATACGTTTCCGGCCATGTTATACAGGTTGTACCCGTTTGGCTCGTAAGCTTTGGCCTCGACAGTGTAAAGCGCCTCGTCAGCGGCATAATCTCCTCGGTTTGGCTTAAAGTTGGCCAGGAAACAACCACGGTCATTTTTGGCATATGGCCCACCCCAAGGGAAAGTTGCCGATTCCAATCCGCCGCGCGCTGCATATTCCCATTCAGCTTCAGTAGGAAGACGGAACGAGTTGATCAGATCGCGTTTTTTCTTTTTTGATTTGATGTAGGTGTTCTTGTGCAAAGTCCTCCAGGCGCAAAATGCTTTGGCCTGAGTCCACTTAACACCAACTACCGGATACTGGCTGTAAGCCTCGTGCCAGAAATAGTCATTGTGCATCGGCTCGTTGTATGAATACGCAAAGTCTTTGATCCAAACCGTTGTATCAGGGTAAACCTGGATTTGCTCGGTTTTGATAAATGAACTACGCTTACCAACTTTAGCCTTGGCTGCAGCCTGGATGTCCATCCATGAATAACGGAACTTAAGCTTTGACACGTCGATGGTACGCAATCCGTTGTATGATTCAGCCACAGGCAGGTACATACTGTCCATCACCTCGGTGTAGTACTCGTCAGGATACTTTTGTGTATCTGTAATGAGTTTAACCTTGCGATTCAAGCGGCGACCGGCATACGGATCGTCATCAGTACCAACACTATAGTAGTTTTCGTACATATACTTGTCGTACGGCGTCATTTTCGCAGGATCGGCGTCGTTAAAGGCAAAATCACCGATACTTCCGGTGTTTCCTCCACCCTGGCCGCCTGTCTGACCAACTTCATCGGCCAAAATCGCCAGGCGGACGCGGATCGTCGAATCCTTTACCCACTCGACAAACTGGCGATACTCGCTATTGGTAATCTCTGTTTCGTCCATATAAAAAGAACGAACGGTGACGGTTTTGGTAGGCGCATCCTGAACATTGGCCAGATCGTCGTCTGACTTACCCATGATAAATGCACCACCTGGTACAAGCGTCATCCCGTATGGTTTTTCCGGATGCCACTTTCTACCTTTAACCCCAACGAGTTCTCCCTTATCGCTTGAACGACCACAGCTTGCCAAAACTGCGAGAAAAGCTGTAAATGCGACGAATTTCTTCATATAAATTTGGGTTATGTAAGTGTTCTAATTTTAAGGGCGTAAACCTATCTATTATTTTTTAAAAAAACAATTAAAAAAATTCACGTCTCTAAAAAAATTTATTTCTACGGTTCAAATGTAGAATTTACTTTGATTCAACAAAACTTTTTTCCCGACAAAATGCACAAAACATCGATGAAATGCACTTTTTTGCCGTTTTTGTAAGATTCCACTTGCTTAAAATAGCTAAATAGAATTCTTTTTCTGAGCTTTCCACCACCTTTCGGGAACTTCTCCTTGCGTAGCGGTGACGTATTCCTCATACGAACAGGGTAACAACGTATTTTTTTTCAGTTTAGTATCGACTGCCGATATAAAAGGAATTTCAATCCACCATCTTTCCGTTTTAGGGCTTTTGTAAAACACCAAATCCTCATCTTCAATGGGAACGATGTATTTGACGTAGTGTTCACGCGATCCAAATGGATATTCATTTGAACGGTATTGCCATCCCTCGATAAAGTACCAGATCAGTTGCGCTATAAGCCCGGCTTCGCGACGGCTTCCGGAATGGTTAAAGATACCAAGTGAGGTCACCTTATCGCTGATCCCGGCATATCTGGCCAAGGCGCAAATCTCCTTTCCGCTAAAGCCGTTAGGAATAAAGTTAGCGAAATTGCCTGAATGTGATGACATGACCGCTGTTAAATCGATGCTAACCAAATCGGCATCGCGAAGCACCGGTTCGGCCAATGCAATATTCGACGAAAGTTCGCCCAGGCGGTAAGCGTCAAAAAACAACTTCTCGACCAGATCAATCTCTTCCTGCGAGTTGTAATAGGTTTGATAGCCCAGGTTGCAGTAATTGAACAGATTGTTTGGTTCGTCCACGATAATGCGGCTCATGTAGGAAAGCACCGTAATATCATCCTCCTCGCGTCCAAAATCAAAACGGCTGTCGACACTTACCAGATTGACCATTTGTTCCTGGTTGTCGTATCCGCGATACATGGCATAAGTAAGGTCCTGCGATCCTCCTATTATAATAGGTATGATTCTTTTGGTCAGCAAAGCCGACATGACTTCCCTCAGGGCAAATGCAGTATCGCCGGCGCTGTTGCCGGGCAGGATGTCGCCCAGGTCGGCCACCGACGCTTCCCAGTTGCCCGGATACAGTTTGTAAAACTCCTCGCGAACAGGATTCAGCGTTTCCGGAATGTCATGCGTCAGCGAAAAGCCGCGATACTCCGGCACGCCTATGATGGCAATTTTTATCTTTTCAAGATCAGGAAAGTCGCGATCCGTATGAAACGCAACTTTTCCCGCCAGGTGCTGTCCTGAAAGCGAGTCAAGGGATTGAACAAGTTCGGCGTCAAGCGGCGATAGAAAATCAAACACCATGATTATTTCTTTTTAGTTGCCGATGTTTTGACGGCTTTTTTTGCAGGCGCCTTTTTAGCGGCTGCTTTTTTTGGTTTGGAGGCCGATGCCTTGGCGTCCAGCATCGATTGTACTTCCTCCAGGGTAAGCGCGGCGGCGTCTACGTCCTTGTTGAGTTCAATCTTGGTCTTACCTTTAATAATAACCGATTTTCCCCAACGCGCCTTTTCCACGCGGATGCCCTCGTCCTTCCAATCGTGCAGCACCTTGTCCTGATCCTTTTGCAGCTTCTCCTCAATCAATTGATTGACATCGGCCTGCGACAAAGCATCAAAATTGTATTTTTTGTTTACGTTGATAAACATGCCATTCCACTTGATAAAAGGACCAAAACGCCCTACGCCTTTTTGAACCGGCATTTGCTGATACATGCCAATGGGTGCGTCGGCCTGAAGTTTCTCGCGTATGAGTTCGGCGGCGCGCTCCATTGAAACATCAAGCGGCTCCTCGCCTTTTGGCAGCGAGATAAACGTCTTTCCAAAACGGACATACGGTCCAAAACGGCCGTTGTTCACCTCAACCTCTTCGCCCTCGAACGTACCCAAAACCTTGGGCAGCAGGAATAGGTTGAGCGCTTCCTCGAGTGTAATGCTTGTAATGTTCTGATCCGGACGAAGGCTTGCAAATTGCTTGTTGTCGTCCTCGGCATCGCCAATCTGCGCCATCGGGCCAAATTTACCCAAGCGGACGCTTACCGGCTTGCCAGTTTTAGGGTCGGTTCCCAGGATGCGCTCGCCGCTTTCGCGTTCGGCATTGGCTTCAACCTGTTTAACCGTCGGGTGAAAATGACTGTAAAAATCGCGCATCATCAATGCCCAATCAGTATTGCCCTCGGCTATTTCGTCAAAGTCCTGTTCAACCTTGGCCGTAAAATGGTAATCCAGAATGTTCGAGAAATTCTTGACCAAAAAATCAGTCACGATAATTCCAATGTCGGTTGGTACCAGTTTGCCTTTGTCCGATCCTGTATTTTCAGTAAGGGTTTTGGAGGCGATGGCACCCTGCTGCAAAACCAGCTGACGGTACTGTCTTTCCTGACCCTCAAAACTTCCTTTTTCAACGTAATTCCTTCCGATGATGGTCGAGATCGTCGGTGCGTATGTCGACGGACGGCCGATGCCAAGTTCCTCGAGTTTCTTTACCAATGACGCCTCGGTGTATCGCGACGCCGGACGGGAAAATCGCTCTGTGGCCGTAATCGATTCAGACACCAGCGGTTCCCCGACAACCAAGGCCGGCAACATGCCTTCCTGTTCCTCGTCGTCCTCGTCGCTTCCTTCCAGATACACTTTAAGGAAACCTTCAAACATCAGCACTTCGCCCGAGGCCACAAACTGTTCCTTGTGATTGCCGGCATCAATGCGGACATTGGTGCGCTCCAATTGGGCATCGGCCATTTGCGAGGCCAGCGTGCGCTTCCAGATCAAATCGTACAAACGGGCCTGGTCGCGGTCGCCGGTGATCGAATGACGCGACATATCAGTAGGACGGATGGCCTCGTGCGCCTCCTGTGCTCCCTTGCTTTTGGTGGTAAAATTTCGCGGCTTGGAAAATTCCTTGCCGTATGACTTGGCAATTTCAGCAGCGGCAGCAGACATGGCCTCGTTGGAGAGGTTGACGCTGTCGGTACGCATATAAGTAATCAAACCTGCCTCGTACAATCGCTGGGCAACCTGCATGGTGATTCCCACCGGCATGTATAGTTTGCGCGCAGCTTCCTGCTGGAGGGTCGACGTGGTAAACGGAGCCGCCGGCGATTTGCGGGCCGGCTTGGTTTCCAGATCGGCTACTTTATAGGTAGAACCAATGTTTTGTTTTAAGAATGCTTCAGCCTCTTCCCGGGTGGAAAAAGTTTTGGGCAGACGGGCCTTGAAGGTCTTTCCGGATTTCCCGGTGAATTCAGCCGAAATTGAAAATGACGCTTCGGGCGTGAAGGATTGTATCTCCCGTTCGCGCTCCACGATCAGCCTTACCGCCACCGACTGAACCCGTCCGGCCGACAGTCCGCCTTTGACCTTGCGCCACAAAACCGGCGAAAGTTCATACCCTACCAAGCGGTCGAGAACGCGGCGGGCCTGTTGGGCATTTACCAGATCGTAATTGATTCCGCGCGGATTTTCGATGGCTTTTTGGATGGCCGTCTTGGTAATTTCGTGAAAGACGATGCGTTTGGTCTTGCTTCGGTCGAGCTTGAGTTCCTCGGCCAGGTGCCAGGAAATCGCCTCTCCCTCGCGGTCCTCATCGGAGGCCAGCCAAACCATTTCGGCTTTTTTCGAGAGGTCGCGCAGTTTTTTAACCAGCGCCTTTTTGTCGGGAGATACTTCGTAGGTAGGTTTAAACCCGTTGTCTACGTCGACTCCTATTTCTTTGGAAGGCAAATCGGCAATGTGACCATAACTGGATTCGACCTGAAAATCACTCCCCAGAAATTTCTCGATTGTTTTGGCCTTTGCCGGCGATTCCACTATCACTAAATTCTTTGCCATTCCACTAGTAGTTTGCCGCAAAAGTAGACGATTTTTTTAAACTGCAATTTTTTAAAATCAACCCGACAACTAAAGGAATGTTAACAAACCTGACAACTTGTCACCAGTATACAAATCTTCGTATCTTTGCCACTCATTAATTTTTTGCGCGCGACGCATGGACAAAACAATTGAAGAAAACCGCCAGGGCGAAACGCTGGTGCTGGATCAAAACCCTGCCGGATCAAAGAAACTTTTTATTGAAAGCTATGGCTGTCAGATGAATTTTTCCGACAGTGAAATCGTAGCTTCCATCTTGGCGAATCAAGGGTATAATACTACGACCAACCTTGAGGATGCCGACCTGGTTTTGGTAAACACCTGTTCCATCAGGGACAAGGCCGAACAAACCGTTCGCAAACGCCTGGAGCATTACAACTCGGTCAAGCGAATCAATCCGGGAATGAAAGTGGGCGTTTTAGGCTGTATGGCTGAAAGGCTCAAATCAAAATTTCTGGAAGAGGAAAAAATCGTCGATCTGGTGGTAGGCCCCGACGCCTATAAAGATTTACCCAACCTTTTAGCCGAAGTTGAAGAAGGCCGCGAAGCCATCAACGTCATCCTTTCCAAAGACGAAACATATGGCGACATTGCTCCTGTCCGCCTTAACAGCAACGGGGTTACGGCTTTTGTTTCGATTACGCGCGGATGCGACAACATGTGTACGTTTTGCGTGGTTCCGTTTACCCGCGGACGCGAACGCAGCCGTGATCCGCAGAGCATCATGGAGGAAATTGCCGACTTGCACGCCCGTGGCTTCAAGGAAATCACGCTGTTGGGCCAAAACGTCGACAGTTATTTGTGGTATGGTGGCGGATTGAAAAAAGATTATGTCAAGGCGTCGGAGATGCAAAAGGCCACCGCGGTTGATTTTGCGCAATTGCTCGACCGGGCGGCCACCCAGTTCCCCAAAATGAGGTTCAGGTTTTCGACGTCGAATCCGCAGGACATGCACGAAGAAGTGTTACACGTCATCGCCAAACACCACAACGTTTGCAATTACATCCACTTGCCGGTTCAGAGTGGCAGCACCCGCATATTAAAGGAGATGAACCGTCAGCACACACGCGAGGAATACATGGCGCTGATTGACAAGATCCGGGCGATTATCCCAAACTGTGCAATTTCACAGGATATGATTGCCGGCTTCCCGACCGAGACCGAGCAGGACCATCAGGATACGCTGTCGTTGATGGAATACGTAAAATATGACTACGGATTTATGTTTGCCTATTCTGAGCGCCCGGGAACCCTGGCTGCGCGCAAATTGGTTGACGATGTTCCGGAAGAAGTCAAAAAGCGACGCCTGACGGAAATTGTGGAATTGCAGCGCAAACTGTCGCTGGAAAGCAGCCGTAGCTTTTTGGGCCAGACTGTCGAGGTGTTGATTGAAAAGGAATCACACCGTTCAGACCAACATTGGAGCGGCCGGAACTCGCAAAACACGGTGGCCGTTTTCCCTAAGGAACACTATAAACCGGGCGATTTTGTCATGGTTCAGATTGAAGATTGCACCAGCGCAACCCTGATTGGGAAAGCCGTCGGGTATTCAGAAAGGATGAATTAAAAAGACAATGCCCTAGCCCGGATGGAAGCGGCATCCTTTTTTGGCGCTTTTTTTAAGTGACAAAAAAGATACAGCGGACAGCCGGATCAGCTACAAATAAAAAAACAAATCGATTGCAGTCTTTTGACTTTACGACTCTCGACTACACATTATGGAATCAGTACAAGCGATAAAACAGCGGTTTGAGATTATCGGGAATGACCCGAAGCTTAACCGTGCGATCGAAAAGGCCATTCAGGTGGCACCGACCGATATTTCCGTTTTGGTAACGGGCGAAAGCGGCGTGGGAAAGGAAAGCATTCCGCGGATTATTCACGCCTTGTCGCACCGCAAACACGGGAAATACATTGCCGTAAACTGCGGCGCGATTCCGGAAGGCACGATTGACAGCGAACTTTTTGGACACGAAAAAGGGGCCTTTACGGGCGCCACGAATACCCGTGAAGGTTATTTTGAAGTGGCCGACGGCGGAACGATTTTCCTGGATGAAGTGGGCGAACTCCCGCTGACGACACAGGTTCGTTTGCTGCGTGTGCTGGAAAACGGCGAATTTATCAAGGTGGGTTCGTCGACGGTGCAAAAAACCAATGTACGGATTGTGGCCGCCACCAATGTCAATATGTTTGACGCAATCCAAAAAGGTAAATTCCGCGAGGATTTGTACTACAGGCTGAGCACGGTGGACATTCACTTGCCGCCACTTCGCGAACGCCATGACGACATTCATTTGTTGTTTAGGAAGTTTGCGTCTGACTTTGCGCACAAATACAAAATGCCGCCGGTAAAGCTGGACGAGGCTGCCGTGAATTATCTGCAAAATTATCGCTGGAGCGGGAACATCCGTCAGTTGCGGAATGCCGCCGAACAGATTTCGGTTTTGGAGACCAACCGCGATATCAACCTGGCGACGCTTCAGTCGTATTTGCCTAAGGAGAGCAACTTGCCGACCATCGTGTCGGACAAGAAACCCGAAGGCGATTTCAGCAACGAACGCGAGATTTTGTACAAGGTGCTTTTTGACATGAAGAGCGACCTGAACGATTTAAAGAAACTGACGCTCGAACTTTTGGAGAACGGCACCGACAAGGTTCAGCGCGAGAACCAACACCTGATCACCAAGATTTACGGAAGCGCTCCCAAGCACGACCTGACCGAAGCACCGCAGGCAATCATTCAGCCGGCGCAACCCTATACGCCAACGTTTACGCAAAGCAACGACGATTACGAATTTGCCGAGACGATTGAGGAAGAAGAAGTGCTGCGTTTGGAGCAAAAGGAAATTGAGATGATCAAGAAGGCACTGGAAAAAAACAAGGGCCGTCGCAAGGCCGCCGCCGAACAACTGGGCATTTCAGAGCGGACGCTGTACCGCAAGATCAAACAGTTTGACCTGTAATATGATGTTCATGAAAAAGATTTTGCTGCTTGCCTGCATGATGGTGTTGTCGGGATGTTCGGTTTACAATTTTACGGGAACCGGGAAGATTGATGCCGAAACGTATCAGGTGAATTTTTTCCAGAATACGGCTTCTCTGGTTGAACCCGGCATTGAACGCACTTTTACATTGCGTTTGCAGGATTTGATTCAGAACCAGACCAACCTCAACCTGACTAATTCCGGCGGAGACCTGGTGTACGAAGGCGAAATAACCGACTACCGCGTTAGCCCGATGACAGCCACTGCCGACCAGCGCGCGGCGCAAAACCGATTGACGATTACCGTAAACGTGAGGTTTACCAATAAAAAGAAGGAAGACGATGATTTTGAACGCCGATTTTCGTTCTTTTACGACTTCCCGGCCACGCAGCCTTTGGTGGGTGGTACGCTCAACGATGCGCTCGACGTGATTTTTGAGCGGATTACGCAAGATATCTTTAATGAATCGCTGGCAAAATGGTAAATATGAATCTGGACGATTACACCTATTTATTGAACCGACCTGAAAAGGTAAACGCGCAAAAGACTGAAGCGCTGGAAAAAATCGTCACCGAGTTTCCGTACTTTCAGAGTGCGCGTGCGTTGCGGTTAAAGGGGTTGTACGGACAGAACAGCTTTCAGTACAATTATGCACTTAAGGTGACGGCGGCCTACACGACTGACCGCAGCGTTCTCTTTGATTTTATTACGTCAGATTCGTTTACCGCCATTCAAAAAGGCGCGTATGACAAGAAGATGGCCGAACTGAATGACATGCCGGTTGTCGCTCCGATTGACGTGGCCACAGTTGAGGAGAAGGCTGAGGAAAAGGTGGAAGACAAAGTCGAGGCGTCTATTTTGCAATCGATACGGGAATCTGAATTGGCCAAGGAGATTTTAGTCACGGCTGAAACCGTCGTTGCTGAATTGCCTGCCGAGTCGTTGGTGGAGCAGCCGTTGAACGCAGACGAATCAGGTGTTGAAGGCGTTGAACTGGTGAGCGTTAAACCGGAAGTTGAATCGCCCGAGGACAAGCTGGAAATTGGCCGACCGCTGGAGTTTTTGGCCAGTGAGCGTCACTCGTTTGCCGAATGGCTCATGCTTTCGTCGTTAAAGCCGATAGACCGCACCGAAGAAACACAGGTTGAAGAAGAGGCCCAGCCGTTGCCGGAACTCGAATCGCCGGAATGGCAAAAAAAGCAGGAACTGATTGATCGCTTTTTGCGCGAAAATCCAAAGATCCCACCGGTGCGTCAGGATTATACACCGCCGGCGCCGGAACTCCCGCGTGAAGATTCGTCATTGATGACTGAAACGCTGGCCCGGGTTTACCTGGAACAGAAAAAGTATCAGAAAGCCATTCAGGCCTATGAAATTTTAATTTTGAAATATCCGGAAAAAAGTATTTTCTTTGCAGACCGAATTTCAGAGATAAAGAAATTACAACAAAATAACAACTGAATATGAATACGTTTTCAATTTTTGTAGTGCTGATTACCATTGTGTGTTTTTTGCTGGTGGTCGTAATCATGGTACAAAATCCCAAAGGCGGCGGTTTGTCGTCGACTCTTGGCGGAACCCAAATGATGGGCGGCGTACAAAAAACCACTGATTTTCTTGACAAAAGCACGTGGACATTGGCAACGATTCTTATTTTGCTCGTATTGTTTTCGACACTGAGCTTTACAGGGTCGCTCAATGACAACGAATCGCGCCTCATGGATGGTGAAGCACCTGCCGCTGCAGCTCCGGTAACTCCTGCAGCTCCGGCCGTAACCGCTCCTGCCGTTCAGGATACGATCAAATAATCTGACAAAAATTCAAAAGATAGTGCCAGCCTTGCCGCTGGCATTTTTTTTACCTGCAAATTTGTCAGTGAAATCCAGGTGGCACGCTTTTAGAAAAACGCGCACCGCAAACTAAAAAATTCTCTTAATATGGCTTTAAACATCAAACCTCTTTCTGACCGTGTACTGGTCGAACCGGCTCCGGCTGAAACGCAGACGGCGTCGGGAATTATCATCCCTGACACTGCAAAGGAAAAACCTCAAAAGGGAACTGTAGTTGCTGTTGGAAATGGCAAAACCGATCACAAAATGACCGTCAAGGTTGGCGATACGGTTCTGTATGGCAAATACGCCGGAACCGAGCTGAAACTGGACGGCAAGGATTACCTTATCATGAGAGAGGACGACATTTTTGCAATCCTGTAATTATTTGACGTTTAAATTACCAAGTATTGACCGCAACCGAGTTGCAAAAAATCAAAGTAAAAATTTACAAAAATGGCAAAAGACATAAAATTTGACATCGAAGCCCGCGACGGCTTGAAAAGAGGAGTTGACGCCCTGGCAAATGCCGTAAAAGTGACACTCGGACCAAAAGGCCGTAACGTTATCATCGGAAAATCATTTGGCGCACCAAACGTGACTAAAGACGGGGTGACCGTAGCCAAAGAAATCGAACTCAAGGACTCGCTGGAGAACATGGGTGCGCAGATGGTTAAGGAAGTCGCGTCAAAAACCAATGACCTGGCCGGTGACGGAACCACAACAGCCACCGTGTTGGCTCAGGCCATCGTAAAGGAAGGTCTTAAAAACGTTGCTGCAGGTGCCAACCCAATGGACCTAAAGCGCGGAATTGACAAAGCTGTCGAGGCCATCGTGGCCGACCTGGGCAAACAAGCCAAGGAAGTGGGCAGCAGCGGCGAGAAAATCAAGCAAATCGCTTCAATCTCGGCCAACAATGACGAGGTTATCGGAGAGTTGATCGCCACCGCGTTTAAAAAAGTTGGAAACGAGGGCGTAATCACTGTTGAAGAGGCCAAAGGAACTGACACTTATGTCGACGTGGTTGAAGGCATGCAGTTTGACCGCGGCTACCTCTCGCCATACTTTGTGACCAACACTGACAAAATGGAAGCCGAGTTGGACAACCCATACATCTTGCTGTATGACAAGAAGGTTTCGTCGCTCAAGGAACTGCTTCCTGTACTGGAACCGGTAGCCCAATCAGGCAAACCGCTTTTGATCATTGCTGAAGATGTTGACGGCGAAGCACTTTCAACCCTTGTGGTAAACAAACTGCGCGGCGCCCTTAAGATTGCAGCCGTAAAAGCGCCGGGATTTGGAGACCGTCGCAAAGCACTGCTGGAAGATATCGCCATCCTGACCGGTGGAACGGTAATCTCGGAAGAGCGCGGTTACACCCTGGAAAATGCAGGTCTTGAAATGCTGGGAACAGCCAAGCGCGTTACCATCGACAAAGACAATACAACCGTAGTAAGCGGAGCCGGTTCGCCGGATATGATCCAAAACCGTGTGTCGCAGATTAAAGCTCAGATTGAGGCCACAACATCTGATTACGACCGCGAGAAACTTCAGGAGCGCCTGGCCAAACTTGCAGGCGGCGTTGCTGTACTGTATGTAGGTGCCGCGTCTGAAGTTGAAATGAAAGAGAAAAAAGACCGCGTGGACGATGCGTTGCATGCCACACGTGCGGCGGTTGAAGAAGGCATCGTAGCCGGTGGTGGTGTTGCCCTATTGCGCGCCAAGAAAGTACTGGCCGACCTCAAGGCTGAAAACGCCGATGAGGCTACCGGAATCCAGATCGTATCGCGCGCTGTTGAAGCTCCGTTGCGTACCATCGTCGAGAATGCCGGACTGGAAGGCTCAGTAGTGGTGTCAAAAGTATCTGAAGGTAAAGACGCTTTTGGATACAATGCCAAGACTGACCAATACGTCGACATGTTGAAGGCGGGTATCATCGATCCTAAAAAAGTAACCCGCGTGGCGCTTGAAAACGCTGCATCGGTATCGGGAATGATCCTCACCACCGAGTGCGCCCTGGTAGACATCAAGGAAGAAGCTCCGGCCGGCGGAATGCCAATGGGCGGTGGAATGCCCGGCATGATGTAAAAATCTCTTGCTTATATAATAATCCGCATCCCGAGTTTCAGGATGCGGATTTTTTTTATCTTAGGAGCAAACTTAGCTTCATGAGATATTTGGCTTCCCTGCTGTTGCTGGCCTGGGCATATTCGGCGCATGCACAATTAAACTCCAATACTGAAATTGAGTTGCGATTGAAGGATTATTTTTCGTCCACCCGTGAAAATATCCACCTTCACCTCAACAAGTCGTCTTACCTATCGGGTGAGGACATTTACTTTAAAGGATACGTGATCGACAAGCAGGCGCGGCTTCCGTTTGGGCCTACCGCCAATGTCTATGTACAGTTGCTCAGCGCCGACGGACAGGTATTGGACAACCGGTTGTACTATGCCGAGAACAGCATTCTGGAAGGCAAGTTACCGCTTCCTGAATATCTGCCCTCAGGCGTTTACTATGTACAGACGTACACCAACTTCATGAATAATTTTGCGGAAGATGAGTCGTCAGTGTACCGGATATCGGTGGCCAACAGACAAAGCGGAAATCTACCGGACGTTAGCCTCCCGATACTTTCGACGGCAAGTTTGGAGTTCTTTGCGGAAGGCGGAACCTTTTTGGCCGGTGTTGAAAATACTTTTGGGATTTCGCTGTTGGACTGTCACGGAAACGGGATTGGAGCCAGGGGAAATATCGTTGATGCCAAAGGACAAATCGTTGGGCAGTTTGCCACCAACGTAAAAGGATACGGTCGGTTTGCGATGGTCGAAAACGGCGCCGGACCTTATTTTGCCGAATACGCGCTGGACGGGAAGAACATCCGTCAACCCGTGCCCTATCCGCAACAAAGGGGAATCGCGCTATCGGTAAACAATTTTGCGACCGACAAAACCATCGTGAAAGTAACGACAAATCCTCAGTCGGTAGCTGATTACAACCGTCCACTGAGGTTGGTTGTCCAGCAAAACGGCACCTCAGCCCTTGCAAGCGTACAACTTTCGCCCAATCAACTCGCCCAGACACTGAGCATTCCACGGGAATATTTTTCCGGCGGCATCAACACGATCTGGTTACTCGACGGCAATAAGGCCATTGCGCATCGGGTAGTTTACAGTCCGGACCTGCCCAAGGCACCTTTGTCAGTGACCATAGCGGCCAAAAATCGGGATTCGATTACCCTGCGCGGTAAATCAGTAAAACTGGCTGATTTGAGCATCTCGGTTCTTCCCAAGGGAACCATATCGGCCACACCTGACAAAACCATGCTGTCGGCGCTGGAGTTCGATCCGTTCCTGAAAAATCCATTGGCGGACGCGGGCTATTATCTGAATGAATTTTCGCGCAAACGACATTACGAACTTGACAATGCGCTCATCTGCAGCCAATCCAAATACGAATGGGACGCGATGATGACTGCGCCCAGCGAGAACCGGTTTACATTTGACCAGGGATTCGATATTGTGGGTACCGTCAATACCAACCCTGGTAAACAAAACAAAATCCGCATGAGCAGTCTAGCGCATGGGATTGATGAATCGGGCGTAGTAAATGAGAAAAATGAATTCGCCTTCCGCAATGTCGTGGTGGCTGATTCGGCTACGATCTACTTTTCGCTTATGAAGGAAGATAAAATCCTAAAAACGCCTATATCGGCCAGAATTGAAAACCACAACCGCCGATTCCTAAAGAAATTCCTACCTGTTATCCGCAAATGCGATCAGCAGCAATACGCCATGTTTGATGAAAACCTAAGCCTGCCGGTAATCAAGGGCGCCATTCAGATTGCCGAGGTGGAAACAAAGGAAAAAACCAATCGGGAAAAAGTAACCGACAGGCGCAAAACATCGGCGATGCACTCGAGCATGATGACACGGGCCTACAAAATTGTCGAAGATGACGTGGCTACGTTTAGGGATGTGCTGTCATACCTTCAGTTCCGGGGATTTAACGTGCTGATTGAGGGAACAACGGTAAAAATTCAGAGCCGCGTGCAACTTTCACTGAGAGGTTCCAACAGTCCGGCGATTTTTCTGGACGACGCACCGCTGCCCGATCCGTATCTGTTGTACAACATGAGCTTGGACGAAGTGGATGAGATTTTCATCAACGACCGCGGATACGGTGGCGGAAGTATTGATGGCGCTGTGTATGGCATCATCAGGATTTACACCAAAAAGACGTTCTCATCGGCA
>CAZIBV010000009.1:44689-47271 GCA_964537345.1 uncultured Flavobacterium sp.
CCCGGCAGGAAAAAGCCCGCAAACAAGCCGGTTTCGGCAAAAACAATAAATAAAACGATTGGCAGCCCGATTTGGACGGTGCCCACTTTAAGTGTTATATAAAATTCAGGATTCAGGAGTTGGGTCCACTCGAAGTCGGCCATTGTAGGAATATTAAATTGCGGGGGGGAATTTACAACTAAATCCACGCCCCCGCAATTTTACACCAACCTTTAAAATTTTCTTAACGGTTACTCCTTACGATCATATTTACAGCAACCGTGAAGGCTTTCATAATCAGCCTCCAATGCCTTGACATCACGGGTATCATGCCCAACTTTGGCCACAGCCTGCTGGACTTTTTCGACGCTGGTTTTTTCTTCGTTGATAATCAGGTGAAGCATCTGGTCGTCGGCATGCCATTGCGCCAATTTAACGCCGGCAACACCAAAGGCAGCTTTTTCGATTCGCTTTTTACACATGTCGCAGTTGCCACTCACCTCGACATCGTGCTTGGCGTTCTTGTTCTTTTTTTCCTGTGCGATGCTGGCAGAACCCAACATCAGCATTAAAATCAAAATATATTTCATAAATATCAGTTTAGCGGAGCACCTCAAATGAGCTAGCTCCATTTTCAATTATTTTATCTTGTATCGGAGTCCGGCGTAAACCATCCTACCAAAAACCGGCGCATAGACGATTGTCGCATCAAAGTTCCCGCCAAAAGGATTGTCGGCCCCCAAAATAGGACGCGGTTGACGGTAGTTAAAAATGTTTTCCCCACCGGCGTAAATCTCAAAAACCGACGAGAACGTCCGCGTCACCTGCGCATTTACAACCGAGAATGGATTGGCGTAATCGCCCAAACTGTCGGCAGGTGGATTCCCTTGGGTTGATGGCAAACGCTGCTCGCCCATCCAATTGTAAGTGGCGTCAAATTTCCATTGGCGCCCCTTGTCAACGATGTGTGTGGCATACTCAAGGTTGGTAAAGAATCGGTGGCGCGCCTGCATCGGTCTTTCAAAAGTTCCCGATTTGTATTCCGTCCGGATGTCGTAGTATTTGTACGCCGTACGCAGGTTTAAATGTTTGATGATTTCCAGATTGAAATCAACCTGAAGGCTATTGGCAAAACTCTTTCCGTCGAGGTTGTAAAAGTTGATCTGATCCGGCCCCGCGTAAAGATCGACCACCGCCTGATTGGAAAAATCAGTCCGGTAAAGGTCAAATCCAATGTCGGCCATCTTGCCAAACAAATCAAACCCTTGCGAAAAGCTGATGCCGTAGTTCCAGGCGATTTCAGGATCGAGCCCGTAAATTTTTCCGGAAGCATCTTGAATGTTAAAAATTCTGGAACTTGCAAACAACTGCTGATTCTCGGCAAAAATATTGGCGGCTCGCTTTCCGCGGCCGGCCGACGCCCTGAATACGCCTTTCGCCCACGGATTGTATCGCATGTGAACCCTGGGCGTAACAAAAAAACCGAGGCGGTTGCTGAAATCACCGCGAACGCCGGCCACCAGGCTGAAATTGTCGGTGTTGTCATAGGTGTATTCCCAAAACGCGCCTACCGAGTTGTCAATCCTGTCAAAAGTGCGCGAAATGCCGGGTGCATCTACCCATTCGTCGTATCCGTCATACATAAAGGACATACCCGTAGCGAATTTGTGCATGGTGTTGCCGATTATGGAATTGAAAACCACATTTGAGTAAAAGCTTTTTTGGCTGATGTCATACTGGCTCAAACCAAAATACGAATCCTGGTTGTGGATGGTAAGCGCACTCTGAAAACCGATGCTTTGGAAAGGCATTTCCGGAAAGATATAACCAAATTTCGCCGATAGGTCCAGCCTGTCGGTAAAGATCTCACTTCCCCAATGGTTGGCGGTAAGCTTATCGCGATCAGGGTCAAAATGATGGTCGCCCGACATTTTCCTATCGGTCATAAAACGGGCGCTTAAAAAACTGACAAGACCTTTTTCGACATTGTTGTACTGCCAGCGGTTCATGATGTTGACCTGTTCGCCCAGCGGATTGTCGAGAAACTTGTCGTGGTTCATGTCGTTGCGGGCCACGCGGGCATTGCCGTGCACAAAAAGGCTGGTGCTCCACAAATCGTTTAACTTGTGGTTGACGTGGGTGTTGAGTTCAAACCGCGCATCGGTCGAACCGTAAAAATTAAGGTAAAACGGAATGTCGCTATAGGGTTTGATGAGTTCGGCGTTGATCTGGCCCGAAATACTTTCAAATCCGTTGACTACTGATCCTGCACCCTTGGTCACCTGAATACTTTCGACCCAGGAACCGGGCGTAAAAGAGAGTCCGTATGCCTGCGATGCACCGCGTACCGACGGAATGTTCTCTTCAGTAATCAAAAGGTACGGACTGGTGAGCCCGAGCATTTTGATTTGCCGCGTACCGGTGAGGGCATCGGCATAGTTGACGTCGATGGACGGATTGGTTTCAAAACTTTCGGCCAGGTTACAGCAAGCGGCCTTGAGCAGTTCCTTGCTGGTCATCACCTGTGTGTTGGTGACTTTTGTAAGTGATTTTTTGAGGCTTCGGGAGGATGTTTGCACCCTCACCTCCTGGATGGTATCCTG
>CAZIBV010000010.1:0-7320 GCA_964537345.1 uncultured Flavobacterium sp.
GCAAAACAAAGGGGTGGTTCCCTTTGGATTGTATAAATTTTCATAATTTATAGTTTTTTGGTTGGTTAATAGCATTAAAACTCAGTCTTACGGCTGGGTTTTTTTGTTTTGTTGCATTGTGGAACGGTGTTTGTCGGGTAGGGCGACGCTATAAAAAAGAATTAACTATGAAAAGACTGATTATTGCATTTATCCTGCTTTTTTCGACGACCTCTTTCAACATGAAACAGGAACGTGCATTTGACGTAGGCGAATGGTTTAAATTTCGCATACATTATGGTGTTATCAACGCCGGATACGCCACACTCGAAGTGAAAGAAGCCACCCGGAACAACAAGAAAGTGTTCCATGCCATTGGCCGCGGCTGGACCACGGGGATGTCGCGCTTCTTCTTTAAAGTTGAAGATTTGTACGAAAGTTATTTTGACAAAGAGACCGGCCAGCCCTACGAATTCATCCGCAAAATTGACGAAGGCGGCTATACGCGCAACCAACAAGGGTTTGTCAACCATGCTACCGACAGAGTGACAGTTGTCGATCACAAGAAAAACAAGGAACGCGTATTTGATGTCTCAAAAACCCGCGATCTGCAGGATGTTGTGTCAATGTTTTACTACCTTCGCAATCATCCCAACATCGACAAGATGAAAGTGGGTGAGGCCATTACCGTCGATATGTTCTTTGACGATGAGGTCATCAAATTCCGATTGAAATACATGGGCATCGAAGACATCAAAACCAAGTACGGCATTGTGCCTTCAAAGGTTTTTCGTCCGCTTGTGCAATCGGGCCGCGTTTTTAAGGAAGAAGAAAGTTTAACGGTTTGGATATCAAACGACGACAACAAAATGCCGGTGCGGATCAAAGCCAGTTTGGCGGTCGGTTCGCTCAAGGCTGATTTGGACGGATTCCGCGGTCTGAAATATCCATTTAAAGTAAAAGTCAACAAATAATGCAACCCACCCAAGAACAACTGCTTGCTGATCTGCATGGTAAATTTGAAGCCATGGGTCAAAAAACCGAAACGCATCTGGAAGGCCTGGTTTGGCAAAAACCGATTACATATTGGGATTACATCCAAACCGATGCCTTGCTGAACCTGCAAACACAGCGGACGGTTTTGCCTGACGAAATGGTGTTTATCATGTATCACCAGATCAACGAGTTGTTGTTTAAGATGATTATTTGGGAGATTGACCAGATTTGTGAAAAGGATCAGCCGGAAACAGCGTTCTTCACCGAGCGCCTGATGCGGATCAGCCGTTATTTTGACATGCTTACCACATCGTTCGATATTATGGGCGATGGGATGGAAGTTGAACAATACATGAAATTCCGCAACACGCTAACACCCGCAAGTGGCTTTCAGAGTGCGCAGTATCGCATCATCGAATTCGGATCGACTGATTTGATCAACCTGATCGATTACCGGTTCCGCGCTACCATCGATCGCAACACACCGTATGAACACGCCCTGGAACACCTTTACTGGCAGGCCGCCGGAAAGGACTATCAAACCGGCGAGAAAAGCTATCTGCTAAAAGCGTTTGAAGAAAAGTACAAAGCCGAGTTCCTGCGCGTCATGGAACGCTACAACACCACCAACTTGTGGCGCAAATTCAAGGCTTTGCCCGAAGAGGATCAACGCAACCAGGGCTTGATTGAAGCCATGCGCCATTACGATTATACCGTCAATGTCAAATGGGTGATGGGCCACCTCAATGCCGCACGCAAGTATATTGAAAGCGGACTTGGGTCGGGCGAGGCTACAGGCGGAAGCGACTGGAAAAAGTACATGCATCCAAAGTACCAGCGCCGCATCTTTTTCCCGGAACTGTGGAGTAAGGAAGAACTTGACAATTGGGGCCACGAGTAGGCTCTAAAACGCATGCCTTTTGAAGAGACTTATCATTTTATTCACAGCAATACTACTGGGAGCGTGTTCCCAAAAAGAAACTGAACCAACGGCTCTTGTGTCGGCTCCCAAAAAGACTGAAAAGTTTGACTTTGGATTTGACCTGAACAATTACGCAGTGGTTCACGACACCGTGCGTTCAGGCGATACGTTTGGGGCCATTCTCGACCGTCAAAACCTCGACACCTTGCGGTCTTATGACATCGTGCAAAAGGTGCGTGATTCGTTCGATGTGCGCGTGCTCCGCAAAGGCCGTCCGTATACGTTGTTGCGCAGTCTTGACCGGACGAGAAAGTTGCAGGCTGTCATTTACCAGCCCGACCGTTTGAGTTATTACGTAATTGACTTGCGCGATACGATAAGCGCCAGCCTGAAGTTTCGGCCGGTAACGTTTAAACGTCGCATCGTGGCCGGCGAACTCGACGGGTCGCTGTCAACAGCGCTCCAAAAAGAAAACGTCGATCCTGAATTGGCCTCGCGCATTTCAAAGGTTTACGCCTGGACCATCGACTTTTTCAAACTTCAAAAAGGCAGCAAGTTTGGCGTAACTTTTACTGAAAGATTTGTCAACGACACGGTATACGATGGCGTCGACAGTCTTCAGGCCGCATTTTTTGAATACAAGGGCAAGCTGGTTTACGCCTTTCCTTTCGAGTCGGTTCCCGGATCGGGGAAACTCGAATTTTACGACGAAGAAGGCAAGCCGCTCAAAAACTTTTTCCTCAAGGCTCCGCTTAAATTCAGCCGTATTTCCTCAAGGTTTTCACCGCGTCGCTTTCACCCGGTCCAATCGGTCTGGAAGGCGCACAAAGGCACGGATTACGCCGCACCACACGGAACGCCCATCATGTCGACAGCGGCGGGCGTTGTCGAAACAACCGGTTATACGGCAGGCAATGGCAATTTTGTAAAAGTCAAGCACAACGGTACTTATTCGACACAATACCTTCATATGTCCAAGATTCTGGTGAGGCGTGGCCAAAGGGTTTCGCAGGGACAAGTCATCGGAAAGGTAGGCAGCACCGGATTGGCAACAGGACCGCATGTTTGCTACAGGTTCTGGAAAAACGGAGTTCAGGTTGATCCGCTCCGGCTTAAACTCCCCAATGCCGAGCCCATGAGCAAGGCGCAGTTGCCGCGTTTCCGTGAGCAGATGGAACCGCTTAAGCGGGAACTGGACAGCGTGGCGGAGGCACGATACAAGCGCTAATCTTTTTTAATTTTCGATTTCTGATGCTATTGGCGTAAATTCGCATAACAGAATATTTCGCTATGGCTTTACCACATTTCAATCCTACCACTTTGCCCGCCTGGAAGCAACTTGAAGCGCATTATCAAAGGCTCAGGGACGCACGCATGCAGGACATGTTTGCCGCCGACAGCAGCCGTGCTGACAAGTTTCACATAAACTGGGAGGACTTTTTGGTTGACTTTTCCAAGAATATCATCGATACGGCAGCGTTGTCATCATTGTATGAACTCGCAGAGCAATCAGGGATGTCAGATGCGGTGAAGGCTTATTTTGCCGGTCAGCCGATCAACCAAACCGAGAACCGGGCCGTAATGCATATGGCGTTGCGCAAACCGCTGGGAACGAATGCATATATTGACGGGACTGACGTAATGCCCGAGGTTCATCAGGTACGTCAAAAGATGCGGGAGTTTTGCGATAATGTCATTCACCACAAGCATCTGGGTTATACCGGAAAGCCTTTTACCGACGTAGTCAATATCGGCATTGGTGGATCAGATCTGGGTCCGGCGATGGCAGTTGAAGCGCTGGCATATTATCGCAACGAACTCAACGTCCACTTTGTAAGCAATGTCGACGGCGATCACGTGCTGGAGATTCTCAGGAAAGTAAATCCTGAAACTACGTTGTTTGTCATCGTTTCCAAAACATTTACCACGCAGGAAACACTTTCAAATGCCGAAACAATCAGGGCATGGTTCCTGAAATCGGCCCATCGCGCCGACGTGGCCAAGCATTTTGTCGCGGTTTCGACCAATATCGCCAGGGTGACCGAGTTCGGCATCGATCCCGACAACATTTTCCCCATGTGGGATTGGGTGGGTGGCCGGTTCTCACTCTGGAGCGCCGTCGGTCTTTCGGTCGCACTGGCCATCGGATTTGAAAATTTTGAAAAAATGCTGGCGGGAGCCCACGCCATGGACAACCATTTTGAAACTGCGCCGGCCCACCAAAACCTGCCGCTCACTCTCGGACTGTTGACGGTTTGGTACAACAACTTTTTTGGCGCTCAAAGCGAGGCCATCATTCCCTACAGTCAGTATTTGCAAAAACTTGCGCCGTACTTGCAGCAAGGCATCATGGAGAGCAATGGCAAGAGCGTCGGGCGCGATGGAATGCCGGTGGATTATCAAACCGGAACCATTATCTGGGGCGAACCCGGAACCAACTCACAACACGCTTTTTTCCAGCTGATTCATCAGGGAACCAAGTTGATTCCCGCCGATTTTATCGGATTTGTCAAGCCACTTCACGGAAATCAGTCGCATCACGACAAACTGATGTCAAACTTTTTTGCCCAAACCGAAGCGCTGCTCAACGGAAAGCCAGCCGCCGAGGTTGAAGAGGAATTCCAGCGTCAGGGCGTCACCGGTGACAAGGCTGCCTTTTTGTTGCCGTTTAAGGTCTTTAGCGGTAACAGGCCCACGACTACCATACTGATCGACCAACTCACGCCTGAATCATTCGGCAGTCTGATCGCCATGTTCGAACACAAGATTTTTGTTCAGGGAATCATCTGGAATATTTTTTCATACGATCAATGGGGTGTCGAGCTTGGCAAACAACTCGCAAACCGTATCCTTGACGAAATTGAATCGCGCGAGGTAAAACAACACGACGCCTCGACAACGTTTTTGCTGCGTCATTTTCTGAAACAAAAGTAATCTTGTAAATGCAGGCAAGACATCGTTAAATTCATATATTTGTTAGACTAACCTATTCTGATTATGTACAAATTTTTCCTCGAAGCCCATTCCGGGTGGGCCTATATCGCCCTGATCGCCTTGGTAATTGCCGTTGTCAACGCGCTGATTGGATTGTCGCAAAAAAGAGCTTTTACAGCTAATGACCGACGCATCGCCCTTTTTGGCCTGATAGGCGCCCACGTGCAGTTTGCGCTGGGAATGGTGCTTTATTTTGTATCGCCTAACGGATTCGATAAAATCCGCGCGTTGGGCATGGGAGGAATGAATTCTTTTGACAGATTACTCGCGGTAGAACACCCGTTTACCAACTTGCTGGCCATTATTCTGATTACCGTTGGCTGGTCAAAGCACAAACGCGCCGAAGGTAAATTCAAGCCGCTTGCCATTTTTTACGGACTCGGACTTTTGCTTTTGCTTAGCCGTATTCCCTGGTCTACCTGGTTTGCATAATTAGAAACCACCGGCCTGATGGACTTCTTTTCAACACGTAAAATGTTGACAGGAATCGTCGCTTTTATTGCGGCCGTTCAACTGGTTTCAGCCCAGTCCAAACCCGCTATTGCTCAAACCCAGTCCGACAGTCTTTTGGTTGCCGAGACGGTGTTGGACAGCGTCAGTTATTTTGGTGGATTCAAATCAAAGCTGTTTAAAAAAAACGCCCATGCGTCGTACTATGCCGATAAGTTTAACGGCAGGCGGACGGCCAGCGGCAAAAAGTTCAACAACAGCAAGTACACCGCCGCACACCGCAAACTTCCTTTTGGCACCAAACTCCGGATAACCAACGAGAAAAACGGTAAGTGGGTGGTGGTTGAAGTCAATGACAGAGGGCCGTTTACCAAGGGTCGCGAGATTGATCTGACCCGTCGCGCCTTTATGGACATTGCGCACAATAAATCCAGCGGAATGGTCAACGTCACCATCGAAATCATTACGCCTAAGGACGAGGCCAAGCCGTAAAGGGATGCCTGCACAGGTAGGCGTTGTAGTAGCGATCGTCTCCGGTAACTTCGTCTCCAAGCCAGTCCGGGTGTTCAAAGGTTTCGGCTTCGTCTGAAAGTTCAATTTCAGCTAGGATCAAGCCTTGGTTTTCCGCCAGAAATTCATCAACCTCAAAAATATGCTTGCCGGCGGGAACCCTGTAACGTATTTTTTGGATGGCGCCGGGTTCACAAAGTTCAAAAAGCGGACGGGCTTCCAGCAGCGGAACTTCGGTTTCCCATTCAAACCGCGTCGTCCCGGATGTGTTGCCCTTTCCCTTGATCGTAATATAACCGCTTTCGCCCATGATACGAATGCGTACTGTGCGCTCAGGATGCGAACAAAGGTATCCCTGCGCAATCTGCTGTCGCGAAACGGAAAATTCCTTAAAACGGCTGGAATTGACTAAAAATTTGCGCTCTATTTCAATCATCGTCAAGGTTTGGCTGATGCGGCAATTTACGAATTTTATACCTTTAGGGGATGGAAACCCAACGGCGGATCATCCACGTCGACATGGATGCCTTTTACGCTTCGGTTGAACAGCTCGACAATCCCGAGTTGCGCGGAAAGCCTATTGCCGTGGGCGGAAGCGAGGTGCGTGGCGTGGTGTCAGCGGCGAGTTATGAAGCCCGTAAATTTGGCGTCCGCAGTGCCTTGAGCGGTGTTTTGGCCAAGCGATATTGCCCGGAACTCATTTTTGTTCGCCCGCGTTTTGATCGGTACAAGGAAATATCGCAAAAAGTCCACAAAATCTTTTACGATTATACTGATTTGGTCGAGCCGCTGTCATTGGACGAAGCTTACTTGGACGTTACGCACAACAAGAAGGGAATTCCCAGCGCAACGTTGATCGCCACCGAAATCCGTCAGCGGATATTCAACGAGTTGGGATTGACCGCATCGGCCGGGATTTCCATCAATAAATTTGTGGCCAAGGTAGCATCAGATGTCAACAAGCCCAACGGTCAGAAAACCGTTCCGCCTGATGAGGTTTTGGCGTTTTTGGAGCAACTTCCCATCCGCAAGTTTTACGGTGTCGGAAAAGTGACTGCCGATAGAATGTACCAGCTTGGTATCTTTACCGGCGCCGATTTAAAAAGACAATCGCTGGAGTTTTTGGAAAATCACTTTGGAAAGTCCGGAAGCTACTATTATCAAGTGGTCCGCGGCATCCATAACAGTGAAGTCAAGCCCTCGCGTACGGTCAAATCAGTGGCAACAGAACACACTTTTGACGAAAATCTCACCTCCGAGGTGTTTATGGCCGGCAAACTGGAAACCATCGCCGAACAATTGTCCAAACGGCTGGGCAGGCATCAACTGGCCGGGAAAACCGTCACCCTTAAAATAAAATACAGCGATTTTACGCTACAGACCCGCAGCAAAACCCTGCCGTATTTCGTGTCGGACAAAGGATTGATTTTTGAGACCGCCAAAGAGCTATTGTATCAGGAACGCATGCG
>CAZIBV010000010.1:7420-47017 GCA_964537345.1 uncultured Flavobacterium sp.
ACGAGCCAGGAAATCAGATAGTACGAAAAAATGGCAAGGGTTGCGGCAAGGACAACTGCGCGGAACTGTTGGTTAACCTTTACAATCTGATATTTGAATAGCAAAAAGCAGACAACGAAAGTCACAAAGGTTGCACCTACCGCCTGGGTGACGATCCCGGGATACATTACCTCAAAAATCGCCGAAATTCCACCGATAAAAAATCCTTCAAAAATGGCATAACCCGGCGCCAGATAAGGCGAAAGGTGCGGACGAAATGCCGAAACCAGAACTAAAATAAATCCTACGATAGCGCCGCCAATGGTTGGGAACATAGGGTTCATGCCGGCAAAAGTCATCCACCAGGTGACCAATGAGCCGGCAACGAGAAGCAATAGCATGATAAAGCTTTTGTTCATCGTCCCGGAAAGGGTCATGGTGTCGTTGTAATCAATGACAGCTTCAGATCGTTGCTCGAATGATTTTGATTTCAGGAAAGGATTTCGCGATTCGAATTTCATAGGGTGATTTTTTCCAAATATAACAATTATTCTATTTCCGAAACACGCAGCGTATTGACCATTCCTTTGTCGGTAACAGGCATGGCGGCCAGGTTGATAAGCATGTCGCCTTTTTGAACAAATCCGTTTTCCTTGGCCATTTTGTTGATGTCGAGCACGGTGTCATCGGTACTGACAAACTTGTCGTAATAAAATGATTTTACGCCCCATAAAAGACTTAATTGCGTCAGGATGCGCCTGTTGGACGTAAAAACCAAAATGTGCGACTGCGGACGCCAGGCCGAAATCTGGAAGGCCGTGTATCCGCTGTTGGTCAGGGTACAGATGGCTTTGGCTTTGATGACGTTGGCCATCATGGCGGCGTGGTGACAAATGGATTTGGTGATGAATCGCTTGGTACGCACCTGTGGGGTGTTTTGCGGAACCTGAATCAACGGTGAATCTTCGACCGCCTGAATAATTTGGGTCATTTTCTGGATTACCTGCACCGGATAGTTTCCAACCGACGTCTCACCCGAGAGCATTACCGCATCGGCACCATCCATAACTGAATTGGCCACGTCGTTAACCTCGGCGCGGGTAGGCGTCAGGCTTGTGATCATGGTTTCCATCATCTGTGTGGCGATAATTACCGGAATTCGTGCAGTTTTGGCGCGGTTGACCAATTTTTTCTGGATGAGCGGAACTTCGTGTGCCGGGAGTTCTACGCCCAAGTCGCCACGCGCTACCATCAGACCGTCGCAAAACGCCACGATTTTGTCGATGTTTTCAATGGCTTCCGGCTTTTCAATCTTGGCGATGATCGGAATTTTGTGATCGGCGTTTTTGGCTATCAAATCCTGAAGTTCCTCAAGGTCTTTTGGGGTCCGGACAAACGAAAGTGCAATCCAGTCGACGCTTAATTTGATGGCAAACAAAGCGTCCTTGATGTCTTTTTTGGTAAGTGCCGGCAGTGATACCTTGGTGTTGGGAAGGTTGACGCCTTTTTTTGATTTGAGCGGGCCGCCTTGGATTACGCGGGCAACTACCTCGGTAGACCGATTGGTTTCAACCGCCTCAAAAATAAGTTTCCCGTCATCCAGAAGGATGCGTTCGCCCGGATTGACATCTTTTGGAAACTCTTTGTAGTTCATGTAAACTTTTTCTGCCGTTCCCGGGATATCCTCGGCCGTTGTAAAGGTGATGAGATCGCCGGGATGAACCACGACATCTTCCTTCATAACGCCCACCCTGAGTTTTGGCCCTTGCAAGTCAGCCAGGATTCCGGTTGAATACCCAAATTCTTCATTCAGGCTGCGGATGATATCGACGCGTGCTTTGACGTCGTCATAATCAGCGTGCGAAAAGTTTATACGGAATACGTTGACTCCGGCGTCAATCATCTCTTTAAGAACCTCCCGTGTACTACAGGCCGGCCCAAGCGTCGCGACGATCTTTGTCTTTTTGGATGTTGGCATGCTCTAAGAGTATTAAGTTATTTAGGGATTTAACCCGTTCCTGGTCAATGACGTAAGCGGCAGCAATAGGTTCAATACCGGTTAGTATGTCCACGATTTGCATTCTGCTCGTCATCCAGGCATCTATTTTTAATAAATAATCTACCGTTTTGAATTCTGGCAACAAATAGGCACGTAAACTACCTGTAGGCTGACCAAAAAGATCCTGCGTTGACGGAGCGGCCGGGAGGAGTTCAGTCTTGTTCTGCAAAAGCTCCCAAACAAATTCGTCGCCGTCAACATAGGTGAACCGGCTAAAAACTGATTCGCCCTTTTGTGTGATAACCGGAACTCCAGCCGGATTTGCCGACAATGCAATATTAAGCGTGCGATTCAGGAAAAACGCCAGTCGGTAGTCTTCTAATGGCGTATGGATGGCTATGAGTTCATAGTCCGGTTCGTCAAACTCGTCAAGGGTCAGTCGGTGTGTTGCCATGTGGCGCAAATATGGCGTAAATATACTGCATATGAGCGACAAAAACCTCGCAACAATAGGTAAGGAACCGTTAAACTGTTAACGAAATCGTTATAGTTTTTGGCGCAGCCGTTATTTTTTGTCGATTTTTTCCTGAAAAGCAAAATAGGCGCGCTGCGATGCTTTTTCCTCGGCTTTCTTTTTTGAAGTTGCCCGCGCTTTGGCAACCAGTCGGCGGTCGATGCTGAGTTTGACGCCGTAATAGCGTTGGCCGTCAAGAGCATTGTCCTCAAAAACGTCGTAGTGAAATGACTTTTTTTCCTTTTGACACCATTCAATCAGCAAGCTTTTGTAACTGATGACCTTGCCTTCCAGACGGCTGATGTCGACATAGGGATCAATTACGCGCTGGTGGATAAACTGCTCGCAATACGCATATCCCTTGTCGAGGAAAATGGCGCCGATCAGGGCTTCAAAAATGTTTCCGTGGACGTTTTCTCCAAAGTTCTGGATGGGAATTTTGGTTTCAATAAAACGGGCCAGGCCAAGGTCGCGTCCCAATTCATTGAGGTGTTCGCGGCTGACTATTTTTGACCGCATCTTGGTGAGATATCCCTCGTCGCCCAGCGGTACCTCGCGAAACAAATGCGCCGCAATGACCGATCCCAGCATGGCATCGCCCAGGAATTCCAATCGTTCGTAGTTGACGGCTTTTCCATTCTCGTCGACCTTGTTTGAGGAACGATGGGTAAACGCTTTTTGATAGTAAGCCAGGTTATTGGGCGCAAACCCGAGTATTTTTTGCATTTCATCAAAAAAAATCCCGCCCTCCTGTGAACGGGATTTTTTCCATATTTTGTTAATGAAACGCATTATTTTTAGTCTTCAATCTTTTTGAACAGCACACAGGCATTGTGGCCGCCAAAACCAAAGGTATTGCTCATGGCCACCTTGATGTCGCGTTTTTGTGGCTTGTTGAGCGTGAGGTTTAGTGATGGGTCTATGTTCTCGTCTACAACGCTATGGTTAATCGTAGGAGGAACGATGCCGTGTGTGATAGCCAGGATCGATGCGATGGCTTCAATAGCTCCGGCCGCGCCCAGCAGGTGACCCGTCATGGATTTGGTCGAGTTGATGTTGAGGTTTTTGGCATGTTCGCCAAATACAGCGCTGATGGCTTTGAGTTCGGCTACGTCGCCCAGTGGGGTCGAAGTTCCGTGAGTGTTGATATGGTCGACGTCTTCCGGTTTCATTCCGGCATCGCGAAGGGTGTTTTTCATCACTGCAATCACGCCGATTCCCTCAGGATGCGGGGCAGTCAGGTGATACGCATCCGACGAAAGTCCGCCGCCGCCAATCTCACAATAAATTTTGGCTCCGCGCTTTTTGGCGTGCTCGTATTCTTCCAAAACCAGCGCTCCGGCACCTTCGCCCAGTACGAATCCATCCCGAGTGGCATCAAACGGGCGCGAAGCTGTTTGTGGGCTTTCGTTGCGGGTTGAAAGCGCATGCATGGAGTTGAATCCGCCCATTCCGGCAATGGTAATGGCCGCTTCAGATCCGCCGGAGATAATCACATCGCACATGCCCAAACGGATGTAGTTAAAGGCATCAATCAGCGCGTTGGCCGACGAAGCACAGGCTGAAACCGTGGTGTAGTTTGGCCCCATATAGCCGTTGCGCATCGAAATGTGAGCAGGTGCTATATCGGCAATCATTTTTGGGATAAAAAACGGATTGAATTTGGGTGTACCGTCGCCTTTGGCATAATACATCACTTCTTCCTGGAAGGTTTCCAATCCACCGATTCCGGCACCCCAAATAACGCCAACGCGGTATTTGTCAACGTTGTCGGGTGTAATTCCGGCGTCCTTGATGGCCTCGTCACTGGCTACGATGGCATATTGTGAAAACTTGTCCAAACGGCGCGATTCCTTGCGGTCGATAAAATCCTCGACCTTGAAATTTTTTAGTTCGCAGGCAAACTTGGTTTTGTGCTTCTCAGTATCGTAATAGGTGATGGGAGCCGCACCGCTCACTCCGTTAACGAGGGAATTCCAATACTCCTCAATGGTATTTCCAATTGGGGTAAGTGCTCCAAGGCCTGTAACTACAACTCGCCGTAATTCCATATAGATTGTTTGGTATTAGTCATTTAAGAAGCAAAACCCATGGTCTTAAGGATGGATATCACAAAAAGAACATGGGTATTGCAGTATTGTGAAGCTGCACCAGGCAGGCTTTAATTCAAAAAAATAACAACACCCATGCTCACGCTATGGGTGTCGGATATATTATTTTTTAGCTTCTTCGATGTAAGAAATGGCCTGACCTACAGTAGCAATGTTTTCTGCCTGATCGTCAGGGATCTGGATGTCGAACTCTTTTTCGAACTCCATGATGAGCTCAACGGTATCAAGCGAGTCTGCTCCCAAATCATTCGTGAAGCTTGCTTCAGCTACGACTTCGTTCTCATCAACGCCCAATTTGTCTACAATAATCGCTTTAACTCTTGATGCAATGTCTGACATAATCTTTAGTTTTAAATTTTAATTTAACGGCAAAAATAAAAAAGTTTGCTGTAATTCAAGTTTTATGTTTAAAAATGTACCCGCTAAGGTAAAAAAATAATTTTGATTTAGAGTGTCCAAATTGCATTTGCGCCCGTTTTGTTCTTACTTTGCAAGCTACTGCACCACATGAAAAAAATCGTCATTTTCGCCTCGGGAAACGGGAGTAACGCGGCTGCTATCATCCGGCATTTTCAAGACCACCCCAACGTTAAAGTTGTTGCTGTGTATTGCAATAATCCTGCGGCCGGGGTCATCCAAAAGGCGCAGGATTCAGACGTGCCCGTGCGTTTGTTTAATCGCGAAATGCTAAATGGCGGGATGGTATTGCAAGATCTTGAAAAGGACGCGCCAGATTTGATCGTCCTGGCCGGTTTTCTTTGGCTGTTTCCAGCGTCAATTGTAGCGAGGTTTCCCAGGCAGATTGTCAACATTCATCCGGCGCTGCTACCCAAGTACGGCGGAAAGGGAATGTACGGGATGAACGTCCATCGCGCCGTGCAACAAAACGGTGAAAAATCTACCGGAATCACCGTTCACTTTGTCGACGAGCATTATGATGAGGGCGATGTCATCTTTCAGGCATCAGTAGCGCTTGACGGTCGCGAAACCTGCGAGGAAATTGCCGGGCTGGTCCAAGACCTGGAGCACAAGCACTTTCCTACGGTTATCGAGCAGTTGCTTTTACCAGATAAAATCTCCTCACATAACCCGTAATATGCATCAGGTCCATATATATACTGATGGCGCTGCCAAAGGGAATCCAGGACCGGGTGGCTATGGCGTGGTTATGGAACTTGTGGGAACTGCTTACTACAAGGAATTTTATGAAGGGTTCCGACTGACCACCAACAACCGAATGGAACTTTTGGCGGTAATCGTAGGTCTTGAAAAACTCAAAAATCCAGGAATGCGTGTTTTGGTCGTGTCTGATTCGCGCTATGTGGTCGACGCCGTGACCAAGAATTGGGTCTTGGGTTGGGAAAAAAAGGGATTTGCCGGCAAGAAAAACCCTGATTTATGGAAGCGTTTCCTAAAAGTTTACCGCCGCCATCACGTTGACTTCAAATGGATTAAGGGCCACAACAACCATCCTCAAAACGAACGTTGCGATCAACTTGCGGTCATGGCGTCTCAGAAAAAAGTGTTGTCGGTTGATGCGTATTATGAGGAAGTTGCGTCCGGCGAAGGGGATTTGGGGTTTTGAATGGGTGCAGGGTACAGGGTTCAAGGCGCAGGGTAGATTACGGACGCAGGAAAACTTACCTATTGTTTTAGCAACACCCGACTAAGAAAATCTACCGACAACCGGCAACCGGCAACCGGCAACTGGGTTCAGGATACAAGGTACAAGGCGCAGGGTAGATTACGGACGCAGGAAAAACGCGCCTTGTTGCTTTCGGGATAACTCCTTACCTTTGCCGCTTCAAAAAACAATAGTAATGAACAAATTACTGATCGTAGGTACGGTCGCATTTGATGCCATCGAAACGCCATTTGGCAAAACCGACAAAATCCTGGGCGGAGCCGCCACATATATCGGGCTATCGGCTTCCTTTTTTAACCTGAAGTCGGCCATTGTGTCTGTGGTAGGCGACGATTTTCCGCAGGAATACCTCGATATGCTCATGGCGCGCGGTATCGACATTTCAGGAATTGAAATCGTGCAGGGCGGCAAAACCTTTTTCTGGGCCGGCCGTTACCACAATGACCTGAATTCACGCGACACGTTGGCTACCGAGCTTAACGTTCTGGCCGATTTTCAGCCAAAAGTACCGGCTGCTTATACCGATGCCGATGTAGTGATGCTGGGCAACCTGCATCCGTTGGTACAAAGTTCGGTGCTCGATCAAATGACCAGCCGTCCTAAATTGGTGGTTTTGGATACCATGAATTTCTGGATGGACTGCGCGCTGCCGGAACTTCTGGACGTAATCAAGCGCGTCGACGTCATCACCATCAACGATGAGGAGGCGCGTCAACTTTCAGGCGAATACTCGCTGGTAAAGGCTGCGGCCAAAATTCACACCCTGGGTCCAAAGTACGTCGTAATCAAAAAAGGAGAACACGGTGCGCTGCTGTTCCACGGCTCTGAAGTGTTTTTTGCGCCTGCCCTTCCGCTCGAGGAAGTATTTGATCCAACAGGTGCCGGCGATACCTTTGCGGGCGGATTCTCAGGCTACATCGCGCAAAGTGAGAACGTCTCGTTTGGCAACATGAAAAACGCCATCATATACGGATCAAACCTGGCGTCGTTTTGCGTAGAGAAATTTGGAACCCAACGCATGGAATCACTTAGTTCCGGCGAGGTGTCAGAAAGGCTACAACAGTTCAGGATGCTGACACATTTTGACATCACCCTGTAAAAATACGCCCCGTCATGGGGCTTTTTTATTGGCATCTTGTCCGATGATAAATCGATCTCTGGCAAAAAAATTAACATCATAAAATGGACAAACAAAGAACAGGAAAACGTACCTTTAAGTCATGGGTTGACTGAACACTCAGTTATCCGCACGCATCCAAATCTTGGCTGTCATAAAAGATAAACACACAACTAATTTGCGATAATTGCCGGTTGTCAATTGTCCGTTATCAATTTAAAAATGAGCGACCAACTTAAGCACGAATGCGGAATCGCGCTCCTGCGACTCAAAAAACCATTGGAGTTTTACAAAGAAAAATACGGAAGTGCGTTTTACGGCATCCAAAAGATGTATTTGCTGATGGAAAAGCAGCACAACCGCGGCCAGGACGGCGCCGGATTGGCCAGCATCAAGCTTGACGTCACACCAGGCGAGCGTTACATCAGCCGGATCCGATCAAACCAACCGCAGGCCATCCAGGATGTTTTTAGTCAAATCAACCAGCGCATCAACGAAACCCTTGTCGAACGTCCTGAACTTATTGACGACGTATCGGCTCAAAAACGCGAAATTCCCTACATCGGCGAAGTTTTTTTGGGACACGTCCGATACGGCACCTTTGGCAAGAACAGCATTGAGAGCGTTCACCCGTTTTTGCGCCAGAACAACTGGATGCACCGCAATCTTATCGTGGCCGGGAACTTTAACATGACCAATGTAAAGGAGTTGTTCAATTCACTGGTCGAGTTGGGTCAGCATCCCAAAGAAGTGGCCGACACCGTAACCGTAATGGAAAAAATCGGACACTTTCTGGATGATGAAGTAACCGATTTGTACCAGGAATGCAAGGAAGCCGGTTTGTCCAAGCGCGAGGCATCGCCCGTAATTGCCGACAAACTTAACGTAGCCCGAATCCTCAAGCGCTCCTCTAAAGGATGGGACGGCGGCTATGCGATGGCCGGACTTTTTGGACATGGCGATGCCTTTGTGTTCCGCGATCCGGCGGGCATCAGGCCAGCGTTCTTTTACGAGGACGACGAGGTTGTGGTAGTCGCCTCCGAGCGTCCCGTCATTCAAACCGTGTTTAACGTTCCCATCGAATCAGTTCGCGAACTTGAACCTGGCCACGCCATTATCATCAAAAAAAATGGCACCGTTACCCAAGAAAGCATAATTGAACCGCTGGTTAAAAAATCCTGTTCGTTCGAGCGAATTTACTTTTCACGCGGCAGCGACGCCCAAATTTATCAGGAGCGAAAGGAATTGGGCAGGCGGATTCTTCCGGCAGTCCTCAAGGCCATCAACCACGATACCGACAACACCGTCTTTTCATACATTCCAAATACTGCCGAGGTTTCGTTTTACGGCATGGTCGAGGCGGCCAACGATTTTTTGAATCAGCGCAAAAACAAGGAAATCCTTAAAAAGCGCAACGTCCTGACTGAAAAGACCCTCGAGGAACTTTTGGCTGTGAAAATCCGGACCGAGAAAATCGCGATCAAGGACGCCAAGCTCCGGACGTTTATTACTGAAGACAGTAGCCGCGACGACCTTGTGGCACACGTTTATGATGTAACGTATGGCGTCATCAAACCTACCGACAATCTGGTGATCATCGACGACAGTATCGTTCGCGGAACCACACTTAAAAAATCCATTCTCAAAATGCTCGACCGACTGAATCCCAAAACGATTGTAGTGGTTTCATCGGCACCGCAAATACGTTATCCGGATTGCTACGGCATCGACATGGCCAAGCTGGAAACCCTGGTTGCGTTTCGCGCCACTCTCGAGCTATTAAAGGAAACCGGCCAGTATCACATTGTCGACGAGGTTTACGCCAAGTGCAAGGCCCAGGAAAATTTCAAGGACGCCGAGGTGGTCAACTACGTTACCGAGATTTACGCACCGTTTACGGACCAGCAAATTTCCGACAAGATCGCACAAATGTTGTCGTCGGATGAAATCAAGTCGGACGTGCGCATTATTTTCCAGACAGTCGACGATTTACACAAGGCCTGTCCGCAAAATTTGGGCGACTGGTACTTTACCGGCAACTATCCAACAGCCGGCGGTAACCGCGTGGTTAACAGAGCCTTTATGAACTTCTATGAAGGCAAAGATGCCCGGGCTTATTAAAATACCGCATAAAAAAATGTCGTTTGTCGACTTTTTAAGTTTTTCATCTGATTATTTTGTTAAAAGCTTGTGGTCGCTATACATTTGAACCACCATAGCATTAGTAGGTTAAGTTTATGGTAGATTTGGGGCAAAAAGGGTGGTAGCAATACCACCTTTTTTATTTTCCAAAAAGGCATAAAAAAAACGGAGCTTTCAAGGCTCCGTTCTTTTTTTTTCCAACAATGAGATTATTTCTCCATCGCGTACCGGCGGGCAACTTCTTCCCAATTGATCACGTTAAAAAACGCTTCAATATAATCCGGACGACGGTTTTGATAATTCAGGTAATACGCGTGTTCCCAAACGTCAAGCCCAAGGATAGGCGTTCCTCCGCAGCCAATTTCCGGCATCAGCGGATTGTCCTGATTGGGCGTAGCGCAAATTTCAAGTTTTCCGCCATCGGTAACACAAAGCCATGCCCAGCCTGATCCAAATTGCGTGGCAGCGGCCTTGGCAAATTTGGCCTTAAACTCGTCAAAAGTTCCAAATGATTTCTCGATGGCGTCCATCAAATCACCCTTGGGTTGTCCACCGCCGTTGGGCGACATCACCTTCCAGAACAAGTTGTGGTTGTAGAAGCCTCCGCCGTTGTTGCGCACGGCTGCATTCTTCATATCGAGGTTAATCAAAATGTTTTCAATCGTTTTCCCCTCCAGATCAGTGCCGGCAATGGCAGCGTTGAGGTTGGTTGTATAGGCGTTGTGGTGCTTGGTGTGGTGAATCTCCATGGTACGCGCGTCAATGTGAGGTTCGAGCGCCGTGTACTCATACGGAAGTTTTGGTAATTCAAAAGCCATAAACTAGGTATTTAGCGGTTTGTAACTGTTTTTTAAACTATCTTCAAATGTAAACATTTAACTTTGGAAAGGTTTCACCACTTACAATTTTTTTAGGAGCTTTATCCCGCTTTCCACTATAGCTTTCCCTTCCTGACGTCGGGAAAGGCTGCCGTTGCAATCGGGGCTAGGGCACAGTCCCACCGTGTGACTCCACAAAACCTTTAAGCTAAATTTATGCAACGACCCGCATTTTCGCTTTATGACGCATCGGCCGGATCCGGCAAGACCTTTACCCTGGTCAAGGAATATTTGTCGATCATTCTGGCATCGCCCTACGACGACGCCTACCGACACATTCTGGCCATCACCTTTACCAACAAGGCCGTCCACGAAATGAAAAGCCGGATCGTATCGGCATTGTCAGATATCGCCTCGCCGCAAACATCGGCAAAAGGCCTTCAGATCCTGGAACAGATCAGCCAAAAAATCGGGCAGGAGCCAGGCGTCATCAAGGAAAAGGCCCGCCGGATCATCCGCCACATGATCCACAATTATGCAGCGTTTGACATCTCCACCATCGACAAATTCACGCACCGCATCATCCGAACTTTTGCGCACGACCTTAACCTGCCGTCAACTTTTGAGGTTTCACTCGATACTGAAAATCTGTTGTCAGAAGCTGTTGACGCCTTGATTGCACGCGCCGGCGACGATCCTACGCTTACCCGTTTCCTGGTTGATTACACCATGGAGAAAACCGACAGTGACAAAAGCTGGGACGTATCGCGTGAAATTTTCCTCACCGGGAAACTCATCCTCAATGAAAATGACCGATCCGAACTCCTCCATCTTCAGGACATGGACATCCCGGAGTTTTCAGCCATCCGCAACCGCATCCGCGAATCGCTGGCCGAACTTGAGGCGCAAAACATTCAACTTGCAAACAGCGCACTTTCGCTGCTGTCTCATCGCAATGTCGAGTTGAAATCATTTTCGCGCGGAAGCTTTCCAAAATATCTGCAAAACGTAGCCCAGGGCATCGATTGCGACCCAAAATACGACGACCCCGACGCCATTCAGGTGAACAAGTCAGCGACGGACGGCGCTCTGATCGAATCGCTAAAGCCCGAATTGGTTGAGCTCACGGGATCGATATGCCGAAACAAAGGCCGGATTGCGTTTTACCGCGCCTTGTTGCAAAACCTGACGCCGCTTTCCCTGCTCAACGCACTGCAAAAAGAACTCGCCCGGATTCAGGAAGAGCAAAATGTCCTTTCCATTTCCGAATTCAACAAAATCATCAACGACCAAATCCGCGACCAGCCCGCACCGTTTATCTATGAACGCCTGGGCGACCGCTACCGCCACTTTTTTATCGACGAGTTTCAGGACACGTCGGTGATGCAGTGGCAAAACCTCATTCCGCTGATTGACAACGCCACATCGTCGGAGGAACTATCGGGCGAGCGCGGCAGTGTGATGCTCGTCGGCGACCCCAAACAATCCATTTACCGCTGGCGTGGCGGGCGTGCCGAGCAGTTTATCGACCTTGGCAAAGAGCCGCCTCCGTTTAACAACAAGGAGCGCGAGGTCATCGCACTGGAAACCAATTGGCGCAGTCATTCGCAGGTGATTGACTTTAACAATGACTTTTTCATGTTTGCCGCCACCCGATTCACGCACCCGGATTACCGGGAGCTTTACGCGGCGGCCAGCCAAAAACACAACGATAAAAAAGGCGGTTACGTCAGGATTTCGTTTGTCGATCCCGATGCCGAGGAAAAACAGCAAATCTACCTGGACGCCGTTTGGGAAACCATCCAGAATGTGCTCGCTCAGGGTTTTTCATACGGAGACATCGCGGTACTCACCCGTAAAAAGGATCAGGGTGTGGCTGTGGCATCCATGCTGACGGAAAAGGGTGTGCAAATTATCTCCTCCGAGACTTTGCTTTTGGCCAGCAGTGCCCAAGTTTGCTTTCTGATTGATTTTCTAAAACTTTTGGCCAATCCGCAGGATTTAGACGCCAAAGCCAATGTGTTGTATTTTATTGCCGATGCGCACGCCTTGCCGATACACGATTTTATTTCAGGCGGCGTCAGGCTTGATGATGCTGACCTTTCGGCGCGCTTTAGAGCCGGTGGATTTGATTGCGACATACCGGCGCTTCGCAAAAAATCACTGTATGAATCCTTAGAAAGCCTCGTGAGGAGTTTTGTTCCCGGCGGACAGTCGAGCGCTTATGTGCAACACTTTCTGGATTTGATTCTGGAGCGCGAAACCAAGGCCAATTCCGGAATCTCAGAGTTTCTGGAGTTTTGGAGAAACAATGGCGAAAAATTCAGCGTTCCCACTCCGCCGGCGGAAAATGCCATTCAGATCATGACCGTTCACAAAGCCAAGGGACTGGAGTTTCCGGTTGTGATTTTCCCATTTGCCGACGAACGTTTTTCATCATCCAATAAAAATAAATTCTGGCTCGATGCCACCCAGGAGGATTTGGGCCTTCCGCGCGTCCTGGTCAACGATTCAAAAGATGTGGCGACTTATAGCGACGCTTCCCGCGAGTTTTATCTGCAAAAAAAACAGGAGGAATTGCTGGACAACATCAACATCCTATACGTGGCGCTTACCCGCGCCGCCGAACAGTTGTACATCATCTCATCGCTTAAATTGAACAAAGACGGCAATCCGCCCGCCAACAGCCTTCCGGAGTTGTTGATGCAATATCTGGAACAACGGCAGATGTTTGACCGGAACAAATCAATATATGAGTTTGGGCAGGCCGTTCGCGTTTCTGAACCTTCGGCCGGAGTCGCTCAGCCGGTGCCCATTCGCGGAGTGGCGTCGCCCATGGATTTTCAGGCCATCAGGATTGCGCGCCGTGAATCGGTCATGTGGGGAACATCGCAACAGGACGCCATCGAATACGGAAATCTGGTCCATCAGGTTTTGTCCTGGATCCGCACAGCAAATGATGTCGAAACTGCTTTGCACCGCGCCGTGGCCGAAGGGATGATTCCTGCGGGACGCGCCGATCAGGTTTTGGCAAGCGTCACATCAATTGTAAACCATCCGGAATTGACTGATCATTTTTCTGCTTCAAGCCACGTCCTTAACGAGCGCGCCATATTGAGTCCGGGTTTATCCACAATGATTCCCGACCGTGTTTCCATAGCGGGAACGTCGGCTTATCTGCTTGATTACAAAACCGGTGCGCGCCTTCCCGCCCATGAACAGCAGCTTGAACAGTACGCCGGTGCTTTGGAGTCGATGGGATTCCAGGTGGCAAAAAAGTCATTGGTCTACATTGGCGAGCCTGTCAATGTGGTACATTTGTAACCCAAAACAATCAACTATGTACGGAAAGATAAAAGATTACCTGCAAGGCGAACTACAATCCATCGAAGAAAACGGACTTTTTAAAAAGGAACGCATCATCACATCGCCGCAAGGCCCGGAAATTACAATTTCAACCGGTGAAAAGGTGCTCAACTTTTGCGCCAACAACTATCTTGGCCTTTCCTCGCACCCGGAAGTGGTTCAAGCCGCCAAGGACGTGCTGGATAGCCATGGATTTGGGATGTCGTCGGTGAGGTTTATTTGCGGTACACAGGACATCCACAAAACACTCGAACAAAAGATCGCGGCGTTTTATGGAACCGAGGATACCATTCTCTACGCTGCGGCTTTTGACGCCAACGGAGGTGTTTTTGAGCCACTGTTTAACGAGCAGGATGCCATCATATCTGATTCGCTCAACCACGCTTCGATTATCGACGGCGTCCGGTTGTGCAAGGCGATGCGTTATCGTTATGAAAACAACAATATGGAAGATCTGGAAGCGCAGCTTGTCAAAGCCAACGAGGCTGGCGCGCGCTTTAAGATTATTGTAACCGACGGTGTCTTCTCGATGGACGGCCTGGTGGCTCCGCTGGACAAAATTTGCGATCTGGCCGACAAATACGATGCGCTGGTTATGGTTGACGAATGTCATGCGGCCGGTTTTATTGGTGCAAAAGGCAAGGGAACCCTCGAGGCAAAAGGCGTGATGGGCCGCGTGGATATTGTAACCGGAACCCTTGGCAAGGCGCTTGGCGGTGCGATGGGCGGATACACTACGGGCAAAAAAGAAATTATTGAAATGCTGCGTCAGCGTTCGCGTCCGTATTTGTTTTCAAACTCGCTTGCGCCTTCAATTGTGGGCGCTTCGATCAAGGTTTTTGAATTGCTGGAGCGCGATACGACACTGCGCGATAAACTGGAGTGGAATTCAGATTATTTCAAGAAAGGCATCAAGGCTGCAGGTTTTGACATCATCGATGGCGATTCGGCCATTGTACCCGTGATGCTTTACGACGCCCGATTGTCACAACAAATGGCAGATGCTTTGTTAAAACGCGGCATCTATGTGATTGGGTTTTTCTTCCCGGTCGTTCCAAAGGATAAAGCGCGCATCAGAGTGCAACTTTCGGCAGCTCACACCAAGGAGCACCTGGATAAAGCTATAGAAGCCTTCACTTTGGTAGGCAAGGAATTACGGGTAATTTAACAAGGCTTTTTTGCAAAAGGAATGTTATTTTTTTAACATATTCCTTTGTGGTTAGAATTTAACACCATACTTTTGTTTCCAATAACTTTGTAACTAAAAAATAAAAGCAAGTATGAAACATCTTAACAAAATCGTTGCTGCGGTTTGTTTGGTTATGGGATTGAGCACTAACGCTCAGGACAATAACAACAAGTGGGCAGTGACTTTCGGAGCGAATGCTGTCGACACGCGATTCAGTGCGGCATCGAGGTTGGAAGACCAGTTCTCTGAGTATTTCAATGCACAGGATCACTGGAACATGCTGCCTTCAGTATCTTACCTTACAGTTTCACGTTACGTGGGTAGCGGATTCTCGGTAGGATTGACAGGTTCAATCAACAAAATCACCAAGTTTGTAGGTGAGCGTCCTTACCTTGATGGAGGCGAGTACCCTGTAACTAACCCTGGCGACCTTAACTATTATGCTGCTGACGCAATGGTTAACTACAGCCTGATGGAACTGATCGGCTCTAAATGGTTTGACCCATCAGCTCACATTGGCGGTGGTTACACATGGTTTGGTGACGAAAACAGCTCTGGAACCGTTAACGGTGGTCTGGGAGTTGCGTTCTGGTTTACTGAAAATGTAGGCCTATCACTCCGCTCAACCTATAAGCATTCATTTGAGGAGAACCGCAACGAGTTCCCTTCACATATGCAACATTTTGCTGGTCTGAGCTTTAAGTTTGGTGGCAAAGACACTGACGGAGACGGTATCTATGACAAAGACGATGCTTGTCCGGAAGAAGCTGGTCCAAAAGAATTCAACGGTTGTCCTGATAGTGACGGAGACAAAATCATCGACAAGGAAGACGATTGCCCGAATGAGGCTGGTCTTGCTGAGTTCCGCGGATGTCCTGACACAGACGGAGACGGTGTAATGGATAAAGAAGACGATTGTCCTGAAGTAGCTGGCTTGAAGTCAATGCGCGGATGTCCTGATACTGACGGCGACGGTGTAACTGACAAAGCTGACAAGTGTCCAACAGTTAAAGGACCTGCTGAAAACGGTGGATGCCCATGGCCAGACACTGACGGCGACGGAGTTCTTGACAAAGACGACAAGTGTCCGGATGTTAAAGGAACTGTAGCTAACAACGGCTGTCCTGAAATGTCTGAAGAGCAAGTAATGAAGCTTAACGCTTACGCCAAGACAATCCTGTTCAACAGCGGTAAGTCAACTTTCAAGAAAGAAACTTATCCTGTACTGCAAGCGATCACTGCTATCCTGAAAGAGTTCCCACAATCGCGTTTCATGATTGAAGGACACACTGACAGCGACGGAAAAGACGCTATGAACCAGACACTGTCTGAGAATCGTGCAGCTGCTGTTAAGAACTACCTGATCGAAAACGGAATCGACGCCAGCCGTCTGCAATCAGCAGGTTACGGTGAGTCTCGTCCAATCGACACTAACAAAACTGCTAAAGGTAAAGCTAACAACCGTCGTGTTGAAGTGAAACTGATCAAGGAGTAATCCTTAGCAATAATTATTAAGAAAACGCTCCGTATTTACGGGGCGTTTTTTATTTTTAGCTCATGGCAACCTTTTTAGATCAGCTTGCAGTATATGTTGTTGAACATTACGGCAACCAACTTACCCAAACCGTTGTAATCCTTCCCAGCCGCCGCGCGCGGGTTTTCTTTGTCGAGGCGCTTAAACGCAACGCTCCGCAAGCGCTGTTTTCACCGCAAATCATCAGCATCGAGGATTTTGTGTCGGAAATGTCAGGCCTCAGGACAGTCGACAACATTGAACTGCTGTTTGAATTCTACGACGTTTATTGCAAACACCACGGCACGCCACCGCAAAAGTTTGAATACTTTGCCCACTGGGCAGTCACCATTCTTCAGGACTTTAATGAAATTGACCGATATCTGCTTAAAGCAACGGCGATACTGAGTTATCTGAAAGATATAGAGGTGCTCAAGCGATGGGGCCTCGAACCGGGCCAGACCACACAACTTATCGCAAACTATCTTCAGTTTTGGGAATTGTTGCCGGAATACTACGATAAACTGTACGAACACTTGCTAAAGTCGGGCCGTGGGTATCAGGGTATGATTTACCGCGAGGCCGTCAAAAAGCTTCCTATATTTTGCGAGGCGAATGCACATCAAAAGTTTGTTTTTGGCGGATTCAACGCTTTGAACAAGGCCGAGGAACAAATCTTTCAGACGCTGGTTGCCCAAGGTCTTGGCGATATCATCTGGGATTTTGACGAAGCTTTCCTCAAAAACGAACACCACGACGCCGGGCTTTTTTTAAGGCGATATAAAAAGGAATGGCCTATCTACCGAAGCCAACCTATGAAGTGGCTTGACAGGTCGTTTGAAACGCCCAAAGACATCAGGATTATCGGGACGCCCAAAACGGTGGGGCAGGCACGGATTGTTGGCGAGATTCTGGAGCGGGAAGGCGCAGCCAATACTGCTGTAATCCTGGGCGATGAAAACCTGTTGCTCCCGGTGTTGCATTCGCTTCCGGCCAGCGTTCCCGGCGTGAACATTACAATGGGTTATCCGGCCAAAAACAATCCCGTACAAATCCTGGTTAACCGTTTGTTCCGATTGCACACCGGCGCGGTTAAGCGCTCTGGATCAGGTTATGTCATGTATTACAAGGATGTTCTTGAAGTGCTCACGCATCCGCTTGTGGCATCGTCTCCCGGAGCCCGTGCGGTTGTCGATCAGATACGCGCCCGGAATTACACCTTTGTACCGCACGCCAAATTGTTTGAGTTTGTGGGCGAACCGGGCTCGCTGTTTGCGCTTCTGTTCAGCAAATGGACCGACAGTTCCAGCGTTTGCGAGCTTTTGCTGTCGATACTGCTCGAACTCAAAAAAGGTTTGCAAAAGGAATCGGATGACGACAGAATTGTGCTTGCGTTTTTATTCGCTGTCTATAAAACGATCAACAAACTGGCAACCTATTTTGAAGCGCATCCCGACGAATCGGTAGAAACCCTGTACAGCCTTTACAAGCAAATTATCGATCTGGCCGAGGTTTCGTTTGAGGGCGAACCGCTCACCGGCGTTCAGGTTATGGGCGTTCTGGAAAGTCGCACCCTCGACTTTGAAACCGTCATCGTAACCTCTTTGAACGAAGGAACTTTTCCGGCTGGAAAATCGCACAATTCGTTTATTCCGCACGACGTTAAACGCGAGTACGGACTGCCGACGTTCAAAGAGAAAGACGCCATTTATACGTATCATTTTTATCACCTGCTTCAGCGAGCCAAAAAGGCTTATCTGCTTTACAATACCGAGAGCGAAGGACTGGACGGAGGCGAAAAGAGTCGTTTCCTGACTCAATTGGAGGTTGAGCCCATGCCGGCGCACACTTTGTCGGATGAAATCTACAACGCGGTTTTGCCTGGCGAGGCGTCCGGACCGATGCGCGTACCCAAAACACCTCAAATCATGGATCGGCTTAGGGAGATTGCCCAAAAAGGATTTTCGCCCTCGTCGCTTACGGCCTATCTGCGCAATCCGATAGTATTTTACAAGCAGCGCATCCTGAGTATTTCAGAGGCGGATGATGTCGAAGAAAGCATTGGCTTGAACACCTTGGGAACCATTATACACAACGTGCTTGAAGCCTTGTACCGGCCGTACATCGGCAAAAGCCTGACCCGGGAAATCGTAGAGGGATTCCGCAGCCAGGTTGACGATGTGGTGCTGGAAAAATTCAGGCATGAATACAAGGACGGCGATTTTAACCGCGGACGAAACCTTCTCGCTTTTGAGGTTGCCAAGCGAAATGTCCAGAATTTTATCAGTCTTGAACTCAAGGGGCTTTCCAATGGTGACGAGGTGGTGATTCTATCGCTGGAAGACGGATTCTCGCGAACTATTGAACATCCGGGCCTTCCGTTTCCGGTTACCCTTGCCGGGAAAATCGACCGGCTGGAATTGCGCAACGGCGTTTTGCGGATTCTGGACTACAAAACCGGAAAGGTCGAACCAAAAGACATGGTTCTCAAGTCATTTGACGACATGCTCGACATCAAGTTCGAAAAGGTCATTCAGGTCCTGGCGTACGCCTATATGTACGAGCCCCAGGCCAACGGAAAACCCATCGAGGCGGGCATTATTTCCTTTAAGAACATGAAAGACGGTTTTATGCCGTTTACGTTAAAGGATGAGTTTTCCAAACAAAGCGTCATCCTTGTTACGCCCGATGCCCTGGAAGCTTATTGCGCCGAGTTGGTCAAGTTGCTTTCCATTATTTTTGATCGGGAAATTCCGTTTGAGGAAACCTTATGAAACGGCTGTCGAACGCTTTTGAATTCTTAAAATCTACCATTTGGGTTAATATTGCTGTATCCCTCGTTGTTGGATTGCTAACCAATTTATCGGGTTTTGTAACCACGATGATCGGCTTTGGATTTGTAGCATCGCTTGCCGTCTATGAGGTTTCAAACAGACGGTATTATCACTTTTATCGAACCAATGGATTGAGTCAATTTAAATTGTGGTTGACGTCCTACATTTTTACAGTCATTGTCGCGTTTGTTGTCGCACTTCTTTACATGGTCATTTATGAAACATCAACTTGAAGTCGACAGTGTACGTAAGATTTTTTGGCATCAACAGATTTTGAGTGATGTGTGGTTGCGGTGCATTTCAGGAGAAATTCTTGGATTACTTGGGCGAAATGGTTCTGGAAAGTCGACGCTTCTTAAAATATTGGCGGGAGCGATGGGAGCCGATCAGGCCTTTATCCGGATTGACGGAAGAGTGATCACACAGCCAAGCCGATTGCCTGAATTTTTCAGCTACCTTCCGCAACATGATTGGATTCCACCGCAACTTTCAGTTCGCAAGGCCTTAAATCTATCGCTCGATGGGCCGTCGCTTAAAGAAAGTTTGGAGCATCCGTTTTTTGAAAAACTGATGGAAACCAAGGTAGGTTCTCTTTCGTTTGGAGAGCGGCGATATCTTGGTATTGCGATTATCTTGTACAAACCGGCGCCATTTGTATTGTTGGACGAGCCTTTTAGCGGACTTTCTCCCATTGCCAGCGAGCAAATCGCCCAGTTGATTCGGAATCATTCAGCCAATAAAGGAATCATTGTAACCGATCATTCATATCGACACGTTTTGGATATTTCAGACAGAATCTTGATGATGAAAAGCGGACGTCTTTATCATCTGGAAGATGAATCTCAGCTCGAATCAGAAGGGTATCTTCCCTAAACTGATTTCAGGAAATCCATCAACACTGATCCTATATCGTCGCGATTTTCAACCGTGCTCATGTGTCCGTCAGGGAAAGTTACCAATGTGGTTGACGGATTGTCGGCCAGGCCTTTGTGATCAGCGATAGGTAGCACTTCATCTTTTTCGCCCAATACGAGCAAAACTGGAAATTTCGCTTCGTGAAGAATCCTCTCGCGGTCCTTTCTTATCTTCATACCTTCCAGCGATGCGATGACACCCTGAAGCGGCGTCCGAAGTGCTTGTTCCTTGACGTCGTCAACTTGTTTGCGTAACCTTTCGCGGTTGGTTTCACTAAAGAGATTGGTTACCGACATCCGGACAAAATTGGCGTAATTCTCCTTAACTGCGTTGATGGCGCGGTCGCGGTTTTTCTTTTTCTCGTCGCTGTCGGCCTTGGCAGTCGAGTTAAGCAGTGCAATGCCTTTAACCATTTCCGGATAAAGCTCGGCAAACGCCAGCGACACATAGCCGCCCATGGAATGGCCCACGAGGATCACTTTGCGCAGTTTTAGCTCATGCAAGACTGAATGAACCAGATCAGCATTGTCTTCCATGGTGTGCAAATAGCCAAGAGGATCGGTATGGCCGTGCCCGAGGAGGTCGATGGCAATCACGCGGTAACGGGTTGACAGTTCTTCGATCAGGGCATTCCACATGGTTTTGTTTTCCAAAAACCCGTGCAGTAAGATTACAGCCGTTCCCTTGCCGGTATCGGTATATGAAACGAGAGCATTTTTATAGGTTGTGATGTGTTGGTTGTTCATAATATAGATAAAAAGAAACCTGCAAGAGCACCTGCAGGTTTGGGTTATCAGTTCATTAAATCTTCTATTTCGTCTGCGTCAATCGGGATGTTGCGCATCAGGTTAAACGGCTGTCCGCTATCCTGAACCACGACATTGTCTTCCAGCCTGATGCCAAACTTCTCTTCCGGAATGTAGATTCCCGGCTCGACGGTAAAAACCATGTTGGCTTTCATCGGTTCGTAAAGCAAGCCGTAATCGTGCGTGTCAAGACCCAAATGATGCGATGTGCCGTGCATAAAATACTTTTTGTACGCCGGCCAGTCAGGATTTTCATTTTGTACGTCAGCCTTGTCCAATAGTCCGAGGCCGAGCAACTCAGAAGTCATCACTTTGCCTACTTCGACGTGGTACTGCTTCCAAAGCGTGCCGGGCGTCAACATTTTGGTCGCCTCGTCCTTGACGCGCAATACTGCGTTGTAAACCGCCTTCTGGCGCTCGGTGAACCGTCCTGAAACCGGAATGGTCCGCGTCATGTCGCTTGAATAATTGGCATATTCAGCGCCCACGTCCAGCAGCAGCAAGTCGCCGGCCTGACATACTTGGTTGTTTTCAATGTAGTGCAAAACGTTGGCGTTGTTCCCCGACGCGATTATCGGCGTGTAGGCAAACCCTTTTGATCGGTTGCGGATGAACTCGTGGATGAACTCGGCTTCAATCTCATATTCGGCAACACCGGGCTTGACAAATGGAAGAATTCTCCGGAATCCTTTTTCCGTAATATGGCAGGCGTGCTGGATCAAATCAATTTCTTCTAGTTCCTTGATTGACCGAATGCGCTGTAAAATCGGGTTGCTTCGCGCTACACTGTGTGCCGGATAGGCTTCCTTCCACCACTTGACAAATCGAGCCTCACGGGTTTCAGTCTCGACTGCGGCGCGGTAGTGTTCGTTGGTGTTGATGTACATCGTATCGGTGTACGTCATAATTTCATTGAGTATTTTCTTAAAATCCTGCAGCCAGTAAACAGTTTTGATGCCCGACACCTCAAAGGCGCGCTCCTTGGTGAGTTTTTCACCTTCCCAAACCGCAATATGATCGTTGGTTTCGCGCAAGAACAGGATTTCGCGCAAATGTTCATACGGAGCGTCCGGACAAAGCAAAAGAATGCTTTCCTCCTGATCAACTCCGCTCAGGTAAAAGATGTCCCGGTGTTGGGCAAAGGGCAAAGTGCTGTCGGCGCTAACCGGATAAATATCGTTAGAGTTAAAAACCGCAACGCTCTGCGGCTTCATTTCGGCCGTGAATTTCTTGCGATTCTTTACAAACAGATTCCTGTCGATGGGTAGGTATTTCATGTTCAAAATTTATTTTATCAAATATAAGCCAAACTTTATGCACGCGTCGCATCAACTTCAATAAACCCGCCGCTGCAATTTTCCGTGGTGGATGGGCTTGCAAGATTGTAACGCCAAAAGTCCGGGATTTGAAAACTGAAAAACAAGTGGTTGGAATTTGTTTTCTCACCTGAATTTACAAGGGGTTAAACATGATTTAAATTCATTATAAATAGCAAAAAGCTTTGTGAAAAATATCGCCGATACGTTATTTTTGTATCACTTTTTTCAAACAATTTAACACACCATGGCAAACTCTGCTCTTTTAAAGTCATCCCTTGCCAAAAAATACTGGATGGCGCTAACGGGATTGTTCCTCTGCCTGTTTCTGGTAGGACACCTGTTGGGAAACCTGCAACTCATTTACGGAGATGCGCTTCAGTTTAACCAGTACGCACTGTTCATGACGTCGAACCCGGCGGTGAAGGTGTTGTCGTACGTAACGTACATCTCAATTATCTTCCACGCGGTTGATGGTATTTTGCTTACTATCCAAAACCGCAAAGCCCGCCCAATCGGCTATGCGTATGAGCGTCCGCAAGCCAATAGCACCTGGCAGTCGCGCAACATGGCAGTTCTTGGAACGCTGATTCTGGTGTTTATCGTGACGCACATGGTAAACTTTTGGGCAAAAATGCATTTTGACAAGAACATGCCATTGCAAACCGTAAGCATTCAGGCCAATCCGGTGCTTCCGCCACAGCAGTATTACCTTACCACAATGGGTAGCTACCTTCCTGTTGATGGTGTAGAAGTTAAAAACCGCACAGAGTTCTACTCCAAAGAAGTAAACGTGAAAATCGGTGACGGCTACAAAGACCTGTACAAAATAACCGTGGCGTTTTTCAAGGACAAGCAATACGGGCTGGTTTACACCTTGCTTTACGTTCTGGCGATGGGCGTTTTGGCTTTCCACCTCAATCACGGATTTGCCAGTGCCTTCCAGTCATTGGGTGCCAACCATTCCAAGTATAACGGACTGATCCGCGGCTTTGGCTTTTGGTTCTCTGTTCTGGTTCCGCTGCTGTTTGCCATTATTCCCCTCTACATTCATTTCGTTCTTAAAGCGTAAGACATGGCCTTAGATTCAAAAATTCCTGCCGGTTCCATTGACCAAAAATGGACCGAATACAAAAACCGCATCAACCTGGTCAACCCGGCCAACAAGCGTAATATTGACGTAATCGTCGTCGGGACCGGTCTTGCCGGAGGTTCGGCGGCTGCAACACTTGCCGAGTTAGGCTATAACGTTAAAGCTTTTTGCTTTCAGGATTCACCACGCCGTGCGCACTCGATTGCCGCTCAGGGTGGTATCAACGCCGCCAAAAACTATCAAGGCGACGGCGACTCAACTTTCCGACTGTTTTATGACACTGTAAAAGGTGGAGATTACCGCGCCCGTGAAGCCAACGTTCACCGTCTGGCCGAGGTTTCAGCCAACATCATCGACCAATGCGTCGCTCAAGGTGTTCCGCTGGCCCGCGAATACGGCGGACTTTTGGACAACCGTTCGTTTGGCGGAACCCTGGTTTCCCGTACGTTTTACGCCAAGGGACAAACCGGACAGCAACTTTTGCTCGGCGCTTATTCGGCCATGAACCGTCAGATAGGACGCGGCAAAATCAAGATGTACAACCGTCATGAAATGCTGGATCTGGTTATTGTTGACGGGAAAGCCCGCGGCATCATTGCCCGTAACCTGATCACCGGCGAAATTGAAAGACATTCTGCCCACGCAGTAGTTGTCGGGTCAGGTGGTTACGGGAACGTATTTTACCTGTCTACCAATGCTATGGGAAGCAATGCCACCGCAGCCTGGAAGATCCATAAAAAGGGCGCGTATTTCGCCAACCCATGCTACACGCAAATTCACCCAACCTGTATCCCGGTTTCGGGCGATCATCAGTCAAAATTGACGCTGATGTCAGAATCGCTCCGCAACGACGGACGCATCTGGGTTCCTAAAAAACTGGAAGATGCCCAGGCCATCCGGGAAGGCCGTCTCCGTCCGACGCAAATTGCCGAGGAAGACCGCGACTACTATCTTGAGCGCAGGTATCCATCATTTGGTAACCTGGTGCCGCGTGATATTGCTTCGCGTGCTGCCAAGGAGCGCTGTGATGCCGGATTTGGGGTAAACAAAACAGGCGAGGCCGTTTATCTTGATTTCGCATCGGCAATCGAGCGTTACGGAAAGGATCAGGCGCGCATCCGACACCTTGACGAAAACGACAAGGAACTGGTTCGCAAACTGGGCAAGGAAGTTGTCGAGAGCAAGTACGGCAACCTCTTCCAGATGTATGAGAAAATCGTCGACGAGAATCCATATGAAACGCCGATGATGATTTATCCTGCCGTTCACTACACTATGGGCGGAGTTTGGGTTGATTATGAACTGATGACCACCATTCCGGGTTGCTACTGCATCGGCGAATCAAACTTCTCTGATCACGGAGCCAACCGCTTGGGAGCTTCGGCCCTGATGCAAGGCTTGGCAGACGGTTACTTTGTATTGCCATACACTATCGGGAACTATTTGTCGGCCGATATCCGCACCGGAAAAATCCCAACCGATACGCCGGAATTTGAAGAGGCCGAGCGCAACGTTCGCACCCAACTGGAAAAATTCATCAACAACAACGGCAAACATTCGGTTGACTACTTCCACAAGAAACTTGGTAAGATTATGTGGAACAAGGTGGGAATGGCCCGCAACGCAAAGGGATTGGCAGAGGCTCAGGCTGAAATTGCCGCTTTGCGCGAGGAGTTCCACCGCGAGGTACGCGTTCCGGGAACCCTGGATTCCTTTAATCCTGAATTGGAAAAGGCTATGCGTGTGGCTGATTTCCTGGAGCTTGGCGAGTTGTTCGCTAAAGATGCCCTGCACCGCAACGAGTCATGTGGAGGTCACTTTCGCGAGGAATACCAAACCGAGGACGGTGAGGCCCAGCGCGACGACGAGAACTTTGCCTACGTTGCCGCGTGGGAATACAAAGGAAATCCCAGCGATGCGGTACTTCACAAAGAACCGCTGGTGTTTGACAACGTGAAACTGGTACAAAGAAGTTATAAGTAATACTAACCGGAAAGTCCGGAGCATCTTTGTGACTTTTGACTTTCAACTTTTTGCTGAATTATGAAACTGAAACTCAAAATATGGCGTCAAAAGAACGCCGCCGACAAAGGGAAAATGGTTGATTATGACATCAACGATGTTTCACCCGACATGTCATTCCTTGAGATGCTCGACGTTTTAAACGAGGGCCTGATCAACAAAGGCGATGATCCGGTTGCTTTTGACCACGATTGCCGCGAGGGAATCTGCGGAATGTGTTCGCTCTTTATCAACGGAGAGGCGCACGGACCGGACCGCGGAATTACTACCTGTCAGTTGCACATGCGTAAATTCAAGGATGGCGATACGATTTTCATCGAGCCGTTCCGTGCCAAGGCATTTCCGGTGATCAAGGATTTGGTTGTTGACCGTAGTTCATTTGACCGTATCCAGCACGCCGGTGGTTTTATCTCGGTAAACACTTCTGGAAATACTATCGATGCCAATGCCATCCCAATTCCTAAGGACGACGCCGACAAAGCATTTGACGCTGCCACCTGTATTGGTTGCGGAGCCTGTGTTGCAAGTTGTAAAAATGCTTCGGCCATGCTTTTCGTGGCAGCCAAAGTATCACAATTTGCCCTGCTGCCGCAAGGAAAGGTTGAAGCTGCTCAGCGCGTACAAAATATGGTCGCGCAAATGGACGCTGAAGGCTTTGGTAACTGTACGGTAACCGGTGCTTGCGAGGTTGAATGTCCTAAGGGAATCTCGCTCGAGAACATTGCCCGTATGAACCGCGAATACCTTGTGGCGAGTATTAAATAAAGTGTATTTAAGTATATAATGAGAAAGCGATTCCAGTTGGGGTCGCTTTTTTTTATGGTTCCGACACCGCTCGCAGTGTGGGCTGCGTTGCCTGTTGGAATGCATATCATTTCAATTTTTGCTGCCATTCCTTAAAGTCCGTCGGCTGGAGTTATTTGCTACCTTTGAAAAAACTCCTGTCATGAAACTCAAGATTCTTGGTCTCGCGCTTTTACTTTCCGGCGTCGCAATTTCACAAAATCTTCATCAATACGTTAATCCGTTTGTAGGGACGGGCGGTCACGGCCACACCTTTCCCGGAGCCACTTTGCCATATGGAATGGTTCAGCTCTCACCCGACACCCGCATTGACGGAAGTTGGGACGGATGTTCGGGTTATCACTATTCGGATTCCGTCATTTACGGATTTTCGCACACCCACCTTAACGGAACCGGCGTTTCAGATTTTGGTGACATCATGCTGATGCCTACCATGGGCGATCCTGAATTTGAACCATCTTCATATTCATCCTCATTTTTGCACGCCAATGAAAAAGCATCGGCCGGATTTTATTCGGTCAAACTGGACAAACATGACATTGATGTTCGGCTTACGACAACTATACGAGTCGGATTGCACGAATACACTTTTAACAAGGGCGGGCAGGCCAACATCATCCTCGATCTGAACCATCGCGACAAGCTGACGATGGGCGAGGTGAGGGTCATCAATTCCAGAACCATTGAAGTTCTCCGAAACAGCGAGGCATGGGCGCGTGATCAGCACGTTTTTGCCCGTATTGAGTTTAGTGTTCCGGTCGCGATCACAAAAGTTGACGCCAACGGATTTGCTCCATCCAAGACCACTGATGCATTTTTTGCCGGGAGTATTCTCAAACTGGCTTTTTCGGCTGCGGTAAAACCCAAGGACAAAATTTTGGTCAAAGTGGCGCTTTCACCAACCGGTATGCAGGGCGCCGCCAAAAACATGTCGGAACTTCCGGGCTGGGATTTTGAGCAAACACTCGCCAGCGCGCAAAAAGCCTGGGACAAAGAGCTTTCCCGAATTTTGGTCGAAACGGATAATCTGACGCATAAACGCATTTTTTACACTGCGTTATATCATACCATGATGCAGCCTAATATCGCGCAGGATATCGACGGAAAATACCGCGGTCGCGATATGCAGATTCATCAGGCGGACGACTTTGACTACTACACTGTTTTCTCGCTTTGGGATACTTTTCGGGCCGCACATCCGCTTTACACGCTGATTGACAAAAAACGCACTTCCGATTACATCAATACCTTTTTGAAGCAGTATGAACAGGGCGGAAGGCTTCCGGTTTGGGAGCTGGCTTCAAATGAAACGGATTGTATGATCGGTTACCATTCAGTTTCCGTCATTGCTGATGCCATGGCAAAGGGAATCACCGGTTTTGAATATGAGAAAGCTTTTGAGGCTGCCAAACATTCGGCCATGCTGACCCATTTGGGACTGGAGGCCTATCAAAAGAACGGTTTTATCAGTATTGATGACGAACACGAAAGCGCTTCAAAAACGGTTGAATACGCCTATGACGACTGGTGCATCGCCCAAATGGCCAAAATGCTCAACAAGCATGACGATTACAAATATTTCATGGAGCGATCGCAATATTGGAAGAACCTTTTTGACAGTTCTACCGGCCATATCCGCGCCAAGAAAAACGGCGGCTGGGACAAGCCTTTTGATCCACGCGAAGTCAATAATAACTACACCGAGGGCAATTCATGGCAGTATTCGTTTTTTGTGCCGCAGGACATTCCCGGCATGATTGAGGCGTACGGCGGAAACGCCAAATTTGTAGCAAAGCTCGACGATATGTTCACCGCGCCATCGGCCACGACCGGACGAGAACAGGTTGATATTACAGGGCTTATCGGGCAATATGCACACGGTAACGAGCCCAGCCATCACGTTGCTTACCTCTACAACCACGCAGGAGACGAGTATCGAAACAAAACAGCTGAGAAAGTGCATTACATCCTCGAGGAATTCTACAAAGACGCGCCCGACGGTCTGATTGGCAATGAGGATTGCGGGCAGATGAGCGCCTGGTATGTATTGAGCAGCATCGGGTTGTATCAGGTGACACCCGGCAGGGCGTATTGGGACACGGTTCCGGGCATTTTTAAATCGGTGACGGTTGATTTTGGGAACGGAAAAAAAGGACGGATTGAAAACGGAAAGGTGATTGAGGAAGGGACGATGTTTGGTTTTGATGTCCGGCCCGATTTTGTAAAGCCAAAATTTGACATCATAACGCCTGTTCCCGTAATTATGTCGCCCGCAAAGGCTTTTCTCGACAAGATGTCGATTGAGATTTCGGCTGGTGTCGGCGAAGTTTTCTACAAACTGGGCAATGCTGATTTTGCAAAGTATTCAGGTCCGGTAACGCTGAAGCAATCAGGGCAGGTGATGGCTTATGCAGTAAGTAATGGCATTAAAAGCAAAACGGTGACGGCAACTTTCTTTAAAAAGCCAAACAACTACAAGGTTACGCTGGCATCGGTTTACAATCCGCAATACCACGCCGGCGGTCCGCAAGGTCTTGTGGATGGCATCCGCGGCAGCGAAAACTGGCGAAAAGGCGATTGGCAAGGCTATCAGTCGCAGGATTTTGAAGCCGTCATCGATCTGCAAAAGCCAGTGGCCAAAAGCCAGATCAGCGCAACGTTTTTGCAGGAGAGCCGCTCCTGGATCCTGATGCCGGTCGAAGTTGAGTATCTGGTTTCAAATAATGGGGTGGATTACAAATCGGTAGGGAAGGTGGTCAATACGTTGAATCCTAAAATCACGGACCCGACAATTCTTCTGTTTGAGGTGAATTTCCCCAAACAAAAGATTCGTTATATTAAAGTTCGCGCCCGAAATTTTGGAAAGCTCCCTGACTGGCACCAAGGTTTTGGCGGAGATGCCTTTATCTTTGTAGACGAAGTAGAAGTGAAATAGTGTAAAAATATATATAAAATGGTTGTATCACTAGTACAGTCAATACTTGATTGGGAAAATCCAAAAGCCAACCGGGAACGGTTCCGTAAACTTATTACACAGGCTGATACCGCCGATTTGTTCGTACTCCCGGAAATGTTTACCACTGGATTTACGATGAATCCGCAGCCTGTTGCCGAAACTATGGAGGGGGAAACATTGGCTTGGATGAAGAATATTGCCGCGTTAAAGGATGCTGCCATCTGCGGAAGCGCGGTAATCGAGGAAAACGGAAAATACTTCAACCGGTTCCTTTTTGTTGCGCCCAACGGCGAAATTTACCATTACGACAAGCGCCATCTCTTTACTTTGGCTGGCGAACATCAGCAATACACGGGCGGACGTGACAAGGTGATCGTATCGTTTAGGGGCATCAACATTTGCCTGCAGGTTTGTTATGATTTGAGATTCCCCGTTTTTGCCCGGAACACTGAGGACTACGATCTTTTGATTTATACCGCAAACTGGCCTAAGGTTCGGATTGCCGCCTGGGATGCGCTTTTAAAAGCCCGCGCAATAGAGAATATGTGTTATGTGGCGGCGGTCAACCGAATCGGGACTGATGCAAATGGCCATGAATATGTGGGACATTCACAGGCCATCGACTTTTTGGGTGCGCCGGTTGTTGAACCGTTTGAACGCGAAGAAATCGTGTCGTTTTTCCTTAATCGTGAAGAAATGTTAACTACGCGAAAACGCCTTGGGTTCCTTAACGACCGCGACAGCTTTACGGTACACTAAAGGGTTGGTCGACGTCCCAGTTGGCGCGAACATCAATCCCTTTGGGAAAGTAAATCACTTGTTCGCTTTGTCGTTTTTCAAGAAAATTTCCCGTATCCCAACGTCGGTTGCGATTGTCGTCGTAAATGATCCGGAGCGTGTACAGCATTGGGTCTAAGCTCATAAAATCTACTGCGACAGGTCCGGAAAGTGTAGTGTTGTAACCTATATAATCAACAGCTTTTATCGTTCCCTTTTCATCGGTAAGTTGCACAATTACAGGAAGTCGGTTTAAATTTTCGAGCGTTACACGAAGGTTGCCGTATTCCGAGGTGTTCTTCGTGGTGAATGAATAGCTGAGCGTGTCGTTAACTGCCCCGTAAAAATCAGTCAGCGCACCGGGCATGGCCACCATCTTGTACTTTTCCAGCGGCTCTACCGGAAAAATCAATTTGTAAAACATGTTTCGTTCGTCGTATGCCGTTGTAAAAGTTACTGCTAACGAATCCCGCTTGGTTACCGTGATTTTAGTTGGGTCAAACGCTACCAGCGGACGCGAACTTTTGAGCGCAAGTGTATCCCGCAATGAAAGGTTTCCCGATTGTTTTGGCGAAAAACTCAGTGTGTCGCCTTTTTGCTTTTTGAACTTGACGGTAAAGGCTTCGTTGTATTCCCCACGGCTGACCGATAGGCGCAACGAGTCGGCTGTAACAGGTTGATGCCAGACGTACAACGAGTCTTTTTGCGGAAATTTGGTGAGCATTGTCGGGATTTCGCGATCGCCATTGGTCAGTTTTACCACGACATCGTCGGTACGGCCCTCATAGCCCAGGATCATTTTGTTTCCTTCCGTCTGCGATGGTTTAAAGGCCTTGAAAGGCAAATCCTCGGCAAACAATTCCATCTCGTACAAAGTGTCATTGGGTACGGAGATAAGTTCGCGGTGAAAGGCAATCTTATCGGTCTTTGGATCAAACCGGTTATTGCTGTTGTTGTCTTTAAGTGCAATCAGATAGTAATCGCCGGCCTTTAGATTTTCCAAAAGGAATACTTTGGCGCTGTCAAGGGTGTTGGTTACATACCGCGGCGGTTTGTTGTAAATCGTTGAGTCAGTAAAGGTCTCGGCTTCGTAAAGCATCACCGACACAAAATTGTCCGGATTCTTGTTGTAGGCGTCCTTGATGGTGCCACCGAGTTTGAGCGAGTCGATGTACGAACCCGTCGAAAACACATATTTGAACTGCGGATAAGGATTAGCCTCATTATTGTCTTCTATCGCCTGCCCAAAGTTGAAGCTATACGTTGTATTTGGCTTTAGCGAATCCTTGATTTTGATGGTGATCGTGCGGCTTGCCGTCATGGGAAAAATCTCGGGCGCTTTTTCCATGGGCGGCGAGATGATAAGTTGCTTGTTGACATTTTTAAGCTTGACGTATTCATCAAAGACCAGTTCTATTTCCTTGCTGTTAAAGCCAGTGCTGAAGTTTTTAGGAAAACTCATCTTTAGCACCGGCGCAAGCGTGTCTTTTGGACCGCCATCAATGACGCCCCGTTTTGCGCAACCCGTTAAAAGAACCAGAAAAATTAGAAAAGCCAAGGTAATGCCCCGCATCGCAAATGATTTATGCCACAAAATAACGATTATATTTTGTGCCTGCATAATCTTTTAGCTTAACTGTGGGCATACGCCATGCACGCGATGCTGATACGGCTTCCGGGAATTTTTAGAAGTGCCCGGCCGCAACCTTCGAGCGTCGCCCCGGTGGTAATCACATCGTCCACAACCAACAAATGCATGTCGTGGTCGCTCTCGGTAAAGTTCGACTCAAAAATTTCGGAATGGCTCAATGCCCGCTGGAATAGATTTTTGCGCGTCTGGGTTTTTGCATAGACAACCCTTGAAAGCAAATCTTCCCGTACTGGAATCTCCAAAACTTCCGACAATGCACGGGCATATTCCAGCACCTGGTTATAGCCGCGTTGACGCAACCTTCTTTTATGCAAAGGAACCGGAATAATGGCGTCGGGTTTTGAAAACGTAGGTGAATCCCGTAAAAGATGACCGTAAAAAAGTCCCAGCTGCCTGCCAACGTCTTCCTGTCCGCGGTATTTTAGCTGTTGAATCATTTGTTGCACAATGCCTCTTTTATGGTAATAGCAAAGTGCCGAAACGTGTTCGACGGGAATCCGACCGTAAAATTTGCCAAAAGCTTCGTTGTCTTTTAGCAGATGAAAGTTCGTGAGCGGTAAATTGTGTCGGCAGGCGGCACAAATCGCAACTTCACCAGCCGTCAGAAGCGCATCGCAACCCGAACAAACCGGCGGAAAAAACAGAGAAATAAGATTTTGTATCACAGGCGTATAATTAAAAAGTAAAGCTCGGTAAAGTTGGGCATAGGCTGGCTGCATTTTTTCTGTACCTTTTGTTATTTTTGCACCACTATGGCAAAACAAGAAGATCTTTTTAAAAGCGTGATTTCGCACGCAAAGGAGTATGGGTTCATTTTCCCGTCGAGTGAAGTGTATGACGGCCTGAGTGCAGTGTATGATTACGGTCAGAATGGCGTCGAGCTCAAAAAAAACATCAGGGAGTACTGGTGGCAATCGATGGTGCAGTTGCACGGCAATATCGTCGGGATTGACGCGGCCATTTTGATGCATCCCACGACCTGGAAAGCATCGGGACACGTTGACGCTTTTAACGATCCGCTTATCGACAATAAAGATTCCAAAAAACGTTATCGCGCCGACGTGCTGATTGAGGATTACTGCGAGAAAATCAATCAGAAAGCCCAAAAAGAAATTGACAAGGCCCGCGAACGTTTTGGCGACGCCTTTGACGAAGGTCAGTTCGTTGCCACCAATGCGCGTGTGGTCGAGTATCGCGCCCGCCAAAAAGAAATCCTTCAGCGGATGGCGCAAGGGCTGGAATCCGGCAATCTGGAAGATGTCAAGGCGCTTATCGAAGAGCTGGGCATTGCCGATCCGGAAACAGGTTCGAAAAACTGGACTGAAGTTCGTCAGTTTAACCTGATGTTTGGAACCAAGCTGGGTGCATCGGCCGACAACGCCATGGATTTGTACCTGAGGCCTGAAACAGCACAAGGAATTTTTGTCAACTTCCTCAACGTACAAAAGTCCGGTCGGATGAAAGTTCCGTTTGGCATTGCGCAAACCGGTAAAGCTTTCCGCAATGAGATCGTGGCCCGACAGTTTATCTTTAGGATGCGCGAATTCGAGCAAATGGAAATGCAGTTTTTTGTGCGTCCGGGCGAGGAGATCAAATACTATGAATATTGGAAGGAAACGCGCCTTAAATGGCATCTTTCTCTTGGTTTGGGCAAGGAGAATTACCGTTTTCACGACCATGAAAAACTGGCGCATTACGCCAATGCCGCCGCGGATATTGAATTCAATTTCCCGTTTGGTTTCAAAGAGCTGGAAGGAATCCACTCGCGCACTGATTTTGACCTTAAGGCACACGAGGAATATTCAGGCAAGAAACTGCAATACTTTGACCCTGAGTTAAATGAGAATTATGTTCCTTATGTGGTTGAAACGTCCGTTGGGCTTGACCGTATGTTTTTGGCCATTTTCTCAAAATCCCTGCAGGAAGAAACCCTGGACGACGGGTCTGTTCGTACGGTGTTAAAACTTCCTTCAGTTCTGGCGCCAGTCAAAGCGGCGGTTTTGCCACTCGTCAAAAAAGATGGTCTCCCGGAGTTCGCACAAAGCCTTGTGGACGAACTTAAATGGGATTTTAACGTGACTTATGACGAAAAAGACGCTGTTGGTCGCCGCTACCGTCGTCAGGACGCATTGGGAACACCATTTTGTATCACGGTCGATCATCAGACACTCGAAGATAAAACCGTTACCATCCGCCACCGCGATTCCATGCAACAGGACCGCGTTCCGGCCGACAAGGTGCGCGATATCATCCTCAATGAGGTATCGATGCGCAACTGGCTGAAAAAGGCGCTTTAACGCTTTCTTTTTGCGGATACACCTTTGATCACTGCCAATTTAAAAGACTCCGGGGGACGAACCTCCGGATTTTTTTTGGCCGCTATCGGGCTGCGTTGTGCGGGATAGGCTTTTTCTGTCAGCGGCGTTAAAAGGGCAAGGTGTCGGTTTGAAAGACGCATTAACGCCCACAAGCCTTGCATTTGTTGACTGAAAAGTTGATTTTCCTGATACTTCTCGGTCGAAAACTCCTTGCTGTACATCATGCGCGGTTTTGCCTGCAATGCCAACAGATTATCGGGATCAAGTCTGCTAAAGAGAAATTCATCAAGAAAAGCGGCAATTTCGTCGGTATGGTCGGCGGCGTCCTCCCAGCCAAGTCCGTAAAATTCAAAAACTGATTCGAGGAAGGCATCGGGAATGGTGAGAATCCACCGATAGACCAAGTCCGGATTGGCTTTAGTAAGGGTTTTGATGGTTTTTTCGCGTACGTTTATTTTGTAGCGTTCAAACCCTGTTACAAATCTGATGCGATCCAAAAAAGTTTCGTCGTCAAAGGCCTGAAGAATAGCGTCGGCAGCTTTCGCAAATTTGAGTTCGCTCAGGTAAAGCTGACCCTGTTTGTTGGCTTGGGAGATGATCTGACAAACTTTCAACGCAGTTTTGGGCTCGATTGCCAGTTTCAGGGCAATGTCGCCGTTTTGACCGCGAACTTCAAAATGTCGGTTTTCCTGAATAGCGTCCAGCAGGTCTACCGATATTGGTATGGTTCGGCTCAGATGGATCAAAAAATCATATAACCAACGTGTGGACCGCCCGTCATAACCCAGGGCGCGTTGAAAACTCCGCTTTTCCACTACGGGCTCGAGTCCAGGTAAAATATAGCACTCAATGGTGCGCTTTCCTACGACAATGCCGGAGTTATCATTGCCAAACAAGCTTTTTACTGTTTCCATGTTATTTTTTCAGGGTTGATAACCAATCCAGGAGATTCAGTTTGTCCTCGGCGGTTTGAGGTGCCGCCGTGTGCTTTTGTCGCGATTTTTTAAGCCCGACCGCCTGCCGGATTCGCTGTTGCATAAACCAAGCTGACTTTTGCGTGATTCCCAATGCTTCGGCGAGCGCAACAGATGTTATGGCCGGATTTTCCTGCATCAGCCATATTGCCTGGAACCACGTCCGAAGGCTTAAACGCGAATGGTGAAATATCGTTCCGGTTTTGGCGGTAAAGTATCGCGCAGTGTCCCGGCAGCGGTACATTCCGTTGGCACATTCGTAGACTTTGCCGGTGGGCGAGAACGGACTGATGACGATTCCGTTCCATCGCGTCTTGTCAAGGTATTCCTCACAGCTTTTCTCGTTCGGAAATAACCTATTAAAGCTGTCCAAATCACTCATAATGAATATTTAGTTTTTAAAAGCATCAATTTTATAATATGGGGTAAATATATATATAATAATTTTGATTTTGGTCAACTATTTGCCATTCGACGATAAAATCTGCAATTCATAAAAAAAACCAAAAGAAAACTTGTTGGCCGGAGGGTCGGAATGATTTTCATTGAGCTGTTGATGTAATTTAGCAATGCCCTAACTACCCCTGCTGATGCCCACACGGCATCATGAAATATTCATACGTTATCATCGACGACAACGCTGAACAAGCGGCTGCAACCAAGGCTCTTGCCGATGGGCATGCCGGATTGCTGTTTGTTGGATCGGCCGATAATTATGAGGATGCCCTGGATCTTATCCTCGATAAAAAACCGGATCTTATTTTCCTGGAAACCACACCCGACAAACCTGATAGCGGGCTTTCCTATCATTTAATGGATGCCGCGTACAGATTTTTAAAGGAGGAGCCACGTTTTGTTATAACTTCAAAGGACGGGAGCACGGCTTTGAGTGCGTTGCGCCGCAATGCCTTTGACTTCCTGATAAAGCCGGTCGCGCCCAGGGATTTCAGGCAGGTAGTATTCAAGCTTGAAAAGGTTGCGGTGCCTACGGCGGCTATTACTCTCCCGATTTTGACCGAACCGGTCATTCAGCCTGCTACGATAGCCCCCGAACCCATCGCGGATGAGTTGGTTGAGGACAAGCCTGTCAAGTTAAAGACGGAAAAGAAGGTAGAGAAACAGGTGGACGTTGAAACTGTAGAACAGGAGCCGATCCAGGAAATAGAGGAGCACGTAACTGAATCTGTTGCGACAGAAACTGCACCTGAACCCAATAAACCTTTGATCATTTGTGTAAAGTCATATGGTGATTACCGGTTTATCAATGCCGATGACATTTGTTATTTGCAAGCCGATAACAACTCCACCGATCTTCATCTGGCCAATGGCGAAATGATTACCGCCTTTAAGACGCTCAAACATTTTGAGAACGTTTTGAAATCACCCTTTGTCCGTATTCACAATAGTTATATTGTCAATATAGACTATGTTTCCCGTATCCATACCGGGAATTCAGTTTGTTACATAAAGAACACCACAACCAAATTGCCGTTCTCGAAATCTTACAAAGAGAATGTGGATGCCATACTCCACAGCATCACAAAGGGCAATTATCTGGAAATTTAATTTTTCGGCTACTCAAATTTGACGTTCATTCACTCACAAACGGCGTTCATCCACCAAAAGCGCCGTAAATTCTTACGTGTAGCGAGACATCCTTTATAGTTTTACATCGTCTAAAACCGCTACCGGGGCGGCATTAAACAAAGAAAAACTAAAACATTATAAAGTCTCAAATTTAAAGAAGTCATGAAAAAAGCAATTTTCACATTTGGACTGTTCTCTCTGATGATGGTTCTTACGTCGTTTACTAATCAAACAGAAATCGGTGGTGGCCGTCCTCCAATCTTGGATCCATTCACTGCTGATCTTGAAATCGGTGGTGGCCGTCCTCCAATCTTGGATCCATTCACTGCAGATCGTGAAATCGGTGGTGGCCGTCCTCCAATCCTCGACCCTATTGTAGGTCACGAATTGAGCGGAGCTAGTATGCCAGCTATTAGTGAGTTGAACTAATATAGTAAAATTTATAAAAATCAAAGGGCTGTCATTGACAGCCCTTTTTTTTTATATTTTAGTCGTCTAAATGCACATTTCTTTGAATAAGATTTTATTCCTCTCGCTGCTTCTCGCGGTAATGTCGTGCTCGAAAACTTCGGAAAAGTCTACAGAAAATGGGCAGGACTCCGGAGGAGTTACCAATCGAGATAAAATGTTCCAGACGATTCTCCAACACTATGAACAAAGAAATTGGACTGCTTTTAAAAATATCTCAGAAGTCCTTATCGAAGATGCCGAAGCTGCCAAAGACACCAAAAATTTAGCGAGAGCATATAGGTATCTTGGCGCATATTATAAATCGATCGCAATTTATGACAGCGCTTATTTGTATTATACAAAAGCGGAGAGACAATATCGTGCGGTCAAAGACGAGGCTAGTCTAATAAATGTATTGTTGAATAAGAGTGTCGTTCAGTACTACGCTGGAGACTATGTTGGTGCTGATAGGACAATTACCGAAGCGTATCTCCCCGTTTCTAGATCAAAGGATTTTGATCGGATGTATGAGATCAATACAATGATGGGACTGATAGCAAACGAACTTCGCGAGTATGAGCGAGGCATTGATTATAACTTAAAAGCCCTGTCGATTGTAAGGACTAATAAACTAGAAGGAAGGTACCAGGAGGCCACCTGCCTTAACAACATCGGGTACGCATATTTAAAACTTGAGAACTATGAAAAGGCTATTGAGTATTTTGAAAGTGGTTTGAGAAGTTCAACCATTAGTAAAGATCAACCAGCCCTCTATAGTCTTTTACTTGACAACCTTGCTTATGCTAGGCTAAAAAGTGGTAAAGGGAAAGATCTGCCGACACTTTTCTACGAAGCTTTGAAAGTCAGACAGGACAATAAAGAGAGCTCGTTAATTGTTTTGAGTTATATTCACCTTTCGGAATATTTCGCTGATAAAGATGTTCAAAAATCAAAAGACTATGCAGATACTGCACTATTTGTTGCACGAAAAAATAGGAATCCGATTGATATATCTTCGGCGCTGAAAAATCTCTCGGTAGTCGATGTTGAAAAGTCGGCAAAATACTCATCTGAACTTATCAGAATTAACGATAGCTTGCGCGGTGTGGAAGTAAAATCTCAAGAAAAATTTGCGCGTCTTGAGCTACAGACAGATGAAATATCTCAGGAGAAAGACAAGCTAGCCGAACAAAACCGCAACCTACTTTACTTTTTTGTCGGTTTTTTAATGATCGGACTCTTGTTGTTTGTTATCAGGAGTCAGCGCGCCCGAAATCGCGAGCTTTTGTTGATTCAAGCACAGCAAAAGGCTAATGAGGACATCTACAACTTAATGATCAGTCAGCAGAACCGGATCGAAGAGAGCCGTATCAGGGAAAAAAAACGCATTGCACAGGAACTCCACGATGGGGTGCTGGGTCGTCTTTTTGGAACACGGCTTAATTTGGACAGCCTGAATAAAATGACGGATGATGAAGCCGTGACACGTCGGGTGGAATACTTAAATGAACTTAAGAATATTGAACAGGATATACGCGAGATCTCCCACGACCTTAACCGCGAGAAATTTGCACTGATCAACAACTTTCTGGCAATTCTCAACAATTTACTTGAAGAACAAAAAGCTTCTTTTAACACACAGGTTACTTGTGAAATTGATGATGATATTGATTGGGATAAGTTGAGTAACACCATCAAAATCAATTTATACCGCATTGTTCAGGAAGCTTTGCAGAACATGAACAAGTATGCTCAGGCCACGAAGGTAAAGATTGCTATAAAGGCATCACCTGTTGGATTGACCCTTGTAATTGCAGACAATGGCATAGGGTTCGACACGAATTTAAAGCGTAAGGGCATCGGTATCCAGAACATGAATTCGCGCGCCAATGAAATGCAGGCAACACTCGACATTCAATCTAAAAAAGGCAAAGGGACTACTCTAACTGTGGAAATACCAGTTCGTTAAGGTCAAATTTTAAGATTTTTTACATAAAATATGTAATCAAAGAGTTAAAAACATTTATAAATTTGACTCATAAAAGAACAAAATTATGAGATCATTAATAGTGGAAGATCACTCTCTCCTCACGGAGGGGTATCGCAAGATATTGGAAGAACTTCTTCCCGGTCCGGAATTAACCGTAGATGAGGTGCAAGATTGTAAAACGGCCTATGACGTACTTAGAAAGTCGCGCAATAGCTACGATTTAATTCTTTTGGACATCAACCTGCCCGCGGACCACAAGCGAAATGTCGAAAGCGGAATGGATTTGATCCCATTGATTAAATCGAACAATAAAGACTGTTTGCTGGTAGTTCTTACATCACATAGCCAGGCCATCTTGCTTTACGACCTGTTGCGGGAGCACCAGCCAAACGGATTGCTTGTAAAGACCGATTTTAATAGTGATTCGCTTAAGTTGGCCCTTCAGAAAATTTTTGGCGGAACACAGGTAACCACCGATTCAGTAACTGCGGCGGTCGACATCATTACGTCTAAAAAAGAGTATCTGGACTTGCACAACCGGCAAATCATTACACTGATTTCCAAAGGAATCAAGACCAAGAGTATGACCAAATACTTACCACTTTCGACAAGTGCCATCGACAAGAGAAAGGCGCAAATCAAGGATTATTTCTTAATAAGGACAGGAAGTGACGAGGACATTGTTCGCGAAGCCAGAAAGTTTGGATTGAT
>CAZIBV010000011.1:0-15157 GCA_964537345.1 uncultured Flavobacterium sp.
TATCAATTTATGCAAGGCGATTATATTTGTACGTTTGACGGACAAAAGGCAGTGGGATTTTACCATAGGGATGACAAGGGTTACACCAAGAACCTGATCGGCAATCGAAACAGCCAAATGGACAGTCTTGAATTGCGGTGCAAGGCGTTTTTGCAGGATTATATGTATCGCGTAATTGATAAAAAGTTAGGGAAACCATGAATAACAAATTAAAGCTGGTCATTGCCGTATTGGTGTTAGGCGCCTGTTTTGCGGGTTACAAATGGTATGACGCCTATGTCAACTATCGGTTTATGGAAATCACCGAGGGTAAGGTGTACAAATCAGGTGTGATTCCGCCGGATGAGATTGATGAGTTTGTCAAGAAGTACAACATCAAATCCATTGTCGACCTTCGCGGTCCGGTGACAGCCGATAAAATCAACAATCCGGAAAACTGGAAAGAAATCCGCGCCGAGCAGGCAGCCGTTTCAAATATTGACGGGCTTCGTTATTTTAACATCCCATCGGAACAAGTACCTAAAGAGCACAACCTGAACGCTTTTTATAAAGTCATCGACAATCCTGACAATTATCCCATCCTGATCCATTGCTATCACGGCATTGGTCGCGCCCAGGTTTATTCAGCGGTTTACCGTATCGAAAAGGAAAACTGGAGCAATGAAGATGCCCGCAGTGGCGCCGCCTTTCCGTTGATTTTTAGTTCATTTGACAACGGAACGCCAAAAGGGGAGTTTCTCAAATCATATGTCGCCCGACGTGATTCGGTTTCTTACTCTAAAGCAGGATTTCCAGAGTAGAATTCGCTGTAAAAAGATAGCCAATAAGCCCCAACAAGAACGTCATTTCCAGAAGCAACAAAAAGAGCAAAAGGATGGCGCGCCATATAAAACCAAGAAAACTGTATTTGCCTCTGGACGCGGTACGGTAAGTCCAGGCAGGAAACCACACCATCGCAAGCAAAATTGGGATTTTCAGGTACGAGAGGCTTGAAGATACCGTGTGCTCAAGCAGGTAGATGGGTATAAAGAGCAGGAACATCAAGAGAATGCCAACCAGGGTGATGCCACCTAAAATAAAATGCTCAGGCAAATTGAGTTTGAGTTTTTTAAAAATTACCCATCCGTTCACCGCAAAAAGCGGAACCAGGGTAAGAGTCATGACTTTGACGTACTGTGACATGAATTGCCCAATCTCAGAATTGTTTTCCTGAGTTTGAGCTTTGCCCAGTATGGTGTCGGCTAAATGCCACAAAACCAAGTGGAGCGCGATCAACAAAAGCGACAAATAAAAAACGTTGTAATACCTAATCCGCTTACCTGCAATGTAATCCAGCCCGGCTTGGCCTGGACGCACAATCGCTTCTTTAATGGTGAACAATATTCCACCGTCAAGATGCCAAAACCCGTGAATCACATCGTGCGCAAGAAAATGTTTCAATGTAATACGGTGCGTATGCGTTTTTTGCCCGCAGTTGGAACAGTATTTTCCAGCGGTCTGGGCGCCGCAGTTAAGGCATTTATCGCTCGGCATCGCCTCCATAACTCTTTGAGCGTTCGCCCTGAATAAACATTTTTTGTGAATTGAAGTGGACGCTGAAGCCTACCGGTTTCCAGGCCATGTTTTCATCGGTGTCGACGTCGGTGCGGGTGGTGTACTGATACCAAAGTGTATAGGCGGCATTGTCGAAACCCTTGACAAATTTGGCCACGCCGGATTCATCGCACTCGATTCCCCAAATAATGGGACGTTTTTCCAGATCGTGATGCTGGTAGTAACCTGATCCGCCCGAGTTGAGCTCCACAACCGGTTCGGCGCCACGGTAATGATAGGTTCCCGCGACGGGATAATCCATGGAGTTGGTGATGTAGCGAATGCCCTGAGGCGTCTCGATCCGTTGAACACCTTGGGCAAATCCGGCCAGCGATCCCATCACCAGCAGGCAAAAAAGCGTAATTTTTTGTTTCATATCCATAAAATTAAACCTCATGCCTAAGGTAGAAAAACCTTTATGCCGATGGCCTGTGAGCCGATATAGTTGTTAACTGTCAATTGTTAATTTTCTCAATCCAGCGTCGGGCGTTGACAAAAGCCTCGATCCACGGCGACACTTCATCGTTGCGGTGCGCGGGATAATGCGCCCAGTTCCACTGGAAAATAGACCGTTCAATGTGGGGCATCGTCACCAAATGGCGTCCGGTCTTGTCGGCCATCATCGCAATGTCAAAGCGCGATCCGTTTGGATTGGCAGGATAACCGGAATAAGCGTACTTGGCCACGATGTGATAATGTCCTTCGTTATAAGGCAAGTCAAATCGGCCTTCACCGTGCGAAATCCAAACGCCCAGCGTCGACCCCGCCAGCGATGACAACATCACCGAATTGTTTTCCTGGATCGTCACCGATGTAAATCCGCTTTCGTGTTTGTGCGATTCGTTGTGCCGCATTTTGCCGTGGGTTTCGTGATCGGGGTTGATAAGCTCCAGCTCCATAAACAACTGACAGCCGTTGCAGATTCCCACCGACAGCGTATCGGGACGGGCAAAAAAGTTTTCGAGTGCGGCACGGGCTTTTTCATTATACAAAAATGCTCCCGCCCAGCCTTTGGCCGACCCAAGTACATCGGAATTTGAGAATCCGCCCACTGCTCCGATAAACTGGACATCCTCCAGATTTTCCCTGCCCGAAATCAAATCCGTCATGTGAATGTCCTTGACGTCAAATCCGGCCAGATACATGGCATGGGCCATTTCCCTCTCGGAGTTTGACCCTTTTTCGCGGATGATGGCCGCCTTGGGCCTATTGGTTCCAACCTCGGGCTTTTTGCCTTCAAAATGCTGCGGAAACACATAGTGCAGCGGTTGGTTTTTGTAGTTGTCGTAACGCTTCCGGGCATTTTCGCCTGATTGTTTTTGGTCCAGCAGATACGACGTCTTAAACCAGACATCGCGCAGGCCGGCCACGTCAAATATCAGTTGCCCTACGCGCAGCACACCCTCAGATGTCGCCTGTCCGATCTTAAAGAATTCAACGCCGGCTTTGGTTAAAGCTCCTTCAACCGCGTTATCACTGGCAGCCTGGAATACGATTCCGGCATTTTCAGCAAACAACGCTTCGTACAAACTTCCATAACGTGCGCAAACTTCGTCCAGCGAAAGATTGGCGCCCAGGTTGTTATCGGCAAAACACATCTCGAGCAATGTTGTTATCAAACCACCGCTTGCTACGTCGTGACCGGCTGAAATCTGTCGTGCGCTGATCAGATTTTGCATAGCGTTAAAAGTGCGTTTCACAAAGTCGGCGCTAACCACGTTGGGAGCTGTATCGCCCACACGGCCACAAACCTGCGCAAACGACGATCCGCCCAGGTGGTAGCGGTCTTGCGAAAAGTTGATGTAGTAAATCGAGCCGCCGTCTTTTTTGAGAACGGGTTCAACCACTTGCGTAATGTTGGTACAGTGCGCTGCCGCGGATATGATCACGGTGCCGGGTGCAATCACGTCGCCGTCGGGATATTTTTGTTTCATCGACAGCGAATCTTTGCCCGTAGGGATGTTAATGCCGAGTTCGATGGCAAAATCTGAACAACCTTTGACGGCATCGTACAGACGCGCGTCCTCGCCTTCATTCTTACACGGCCACATCCAGTTGGCGGATAGTGACACGCCTTGCAAACCATTCCGTACCGGCGCCCAAACCAGGTTGGTCAGCGCTTCGGCAATGGCATTCCGGCTGCCGGCCACAGGATCGATCAGCGCGGCCACGGGAGCATGCCCGATGCTTGTCGCGACGCCTTCCTTACCTTCAAAATCCAGCGCCATCACACCAACGTTGTTGAGCGGAAGTTGCAACGGTCCGGCGCATTGTTGTTTGGCCACGCGTCCGCCTACGCAACGGTCTACCTTGTTGGTGAGCCAGTCTTTACAGGCAACGGCTTCAAGCTGAAGCAATTCCTCAAGTTGGGCAATTCGCGTAAAGCCGTTTTCGTCAGATGGGTTGATATCGATGTCAACCGCGTCGTATTTCAGGCTGGTGCGCTTGTCCTGCATCACGGTTTTGGGCGAGCTTCCAAACATATCGGCCAGTTCAAGGTCCATGGGTTTGTCACCAGTCGCCGACTGAAACGTAAAACGGTGATCGCCGGTCACGCGACCCACGTCATACATGGGCGAACGTTCGCGCTCGGCAATCCGCTCCAGGATTTCCAGGCCGTCGTCTCCAATCACGAGACCCATCCGCTCCTGCGATTCGTTGCCGATGATTTCCTTGGCCGAAAGTGTGGGATCGCCCACAGGAAGTTTGTCCAGATCAATCACACCACCGGTTTCCTCGACAAGCTCAGACAAACAGTTGAGGTGTCCGCCCGCGCCGTGGTCGTGTATGGAAACGATTGGATTCTCGTCGCTTTCCACCAGTCCGCGGATGGCGTTTGCCGCGCGTTTTTGCATTTCCGGATTGGATCGCTGTATGGCGTTGAGTTCGATTCCGGAACTGAAAGCGCCCGTATCGGCTGATGAAACCGCTGCGCCACCCATCCCGATGCGGTAGTTTTCACCGCCCAGAATGACAACGTGATCGCCCGGTTTTGGCGTTTTCTTTTTTGATTGTTCGCGTTTGCCGTACCCGATTCCGCCGGCCAGCATAATGACTTTGTCGTAGCCCAGGCGGCGGTCGTTTTCCTGGTGTTCAAACGTAAGGACCGAGCCTGAGATAAGCGGCTGGCCAAATTTATTTCCAAAATCAGAGGCGCCGTTTGAGGCCTTGATCAGGATGTCGATAGGGGTTTGGTAGAGCCATTTGCGCTCCGGCATTTGCTTTTCCCATTGGCGGTTTTCTTCCAGTCGGGAGTAGGCAGTCATGTAAACGGCTGTTCCGGCCAGCGGCAGCGATCCCTGTCCGCCGGCAAGCCTGTCGCGGATTTCGCCGCCCGATCCCGTAGCCGCACCGTTAAAAGGTTCAACCGTAGTGGGGAAGTTGTGGGTTTCGGCTTTGAGCGACAGCACCGATTCAAATGGTTTTTTCTGATAAAAATCGGCTTTGTCGGCTGATTTGGGTGCAAACTGCGTCACCGTCGGCCCTTGGATAAAGGCTACGTTGTCTTTGTAGGCCGATACGATTTCGCCCGGATTTTCCGACGACGTCTTTTTGATCAGCTGGAATAGGGTAGACGGCATTTCCTGGCCGTCGATGACAAAAGTGCCGTTGAATATTTTGTGGCGGCAATGCTCTGAATTCACCTGCGAAAAGCCAAACACTTCCGAGTCGGTCAATTTGCGGCCGATGCGCTGCGAAAGGTTTTTGAGGTATTCCACTTCATCGTCGCTGAGCGCCAGGCCTTCCTGTTGGTTAAAAGCCGCAATGTCATCGATTTCCAAAATAGGTTGCGGCTGGATGTTGATGCTGAAAATTTCCTGATCCAGTGCGCCATATCGCTGGAACAACATCGGGTCAAATGGCTTTTCGCCCGACGGATCGCGATGAAATTCCTCAATGCGCACAATCCCATCGATGCCCATGTTTTGGGTTATCTCGACGGCATTGGTGCTCCAGGGCGTAATCATGGCGGCGCGCGGTCCAATAAAAAAATCCGCCAGGACGGATTTCTCTATTTTATGTGCGTTTCCAAAAAGCCAGTTGAGTTTGGTAGTGGTTTCGGCCGTGAGATTGCCGGTTGACTGGACGGCAAAAACGGTATCATTCTCGTTTGAGAAGAAATGGATCATAATGTAGTAGTTGTGTTGGGGCAAATTTAGCTCAAAAATTCACCCTTGCCAACTGCGAAGTCAAAAATCTGTATCAGTCAGTAAACACAGCATTCTGATAGGCGCCAAGGTCCGGACCGGGGTTTAAAACCCTCAGGATGTTGTCGGCGTCGCGTTCTATCAAAAAGTCCGTATTGCCCAGGCCGATCAATTCAGATTCATCGGTTATCCTGAAATTATTCGCGTTGGGATTCCTGAACCTTGGGCGGAACTGCAACGAACTGGTCGCGATGTAGACGTTGTTGTAATGTTCGGCATCAGTTGTAAACTTGTAAAGTTCGTGATCCGTAAACTGGTTATTTAGGTTGTTGAAGCGAATCAACGTGTGATTGAATTTGTAGTTGAAGTTTTCTCCAGCCTTACTCAGGATCATTTCGACCTGATTCGATCCCCAGATGATGCAATTATTGAAAGTCGCTTCTTCAAGCGCCATAACATCGGGATCGGCACCTTGCAAATTATCGCTCAGACGCACAGCTACCTGCTGCGAACTCGGCCAGTCGTTGTAAAAAGTCGAATGGGTGAAATTGTATTTTCCACCATAAAGCCCGGCGAAACTTGCCACGCCCGCGCTGCCGATCACGACGTTTTCGCCTTTGATTCTTCCGGTATACGCACGGATTCCGTAATTGCTCGAATTGTAAATCTGCACATTGCGCATGTTGATCGAGTAGTCGCTTCCGTCATTGCCCGATACCAAAAGCCCCACAACCGAGTTCTTAAGCGTCAGATTGTTGAAATTTCCCTTGCTTCCCTGCGTCATCCAGATTGTCAGCCATTGGCCGGAAACCTCGGAGAATCCGGGTTCAAGTCGGTCACCTTCAAAAATAACTTCGTTTTCCAGTGCATCGGTCACCGACGGAAGTCCGTTGACGTTTACCGTCGATCCGTTGTAGGCAATCAACCCCGAATCTGCGTGAAAATGTACGCGCGTACCCGGTGCTATGTTGAGCGTCTGCCCGGCGGGAACACCGGCAAATCCGTAAATGACGTACGGTTTCTCATTGGTCCAGTTGAGTTCGTCATCTTCCAGCAAAAATCCTTTTTCGCGCACTTCTTCGCCGTTTTGGTCGACGCCCACGGGAATGGTTTCATAAACGCCTTCGTCATCGCGCTGCGGATACAGGAAAACCGCGTCCTGAATCAGCGTGACCAGTTCAACTTTTTGCTGTTTTGATCCGTTGTCAAACAAAATCTGATCGGTGTACAAAAAGTCATCCGGGTTGGCCGACGCCACATCAGCCGTGACCTCGATAAAAATGTAAAGGCTGTCCTTGCGCAAGAGTTCGACATTGTTAAAGATTTTTCCGCTGTCGCCCTGCATGCCGTCTACCGTCATCCTGTATTTGGATTCCAGTCCGCGCGCCAACTGGATGACAGGAATGCTGATGTCGTCGTTACTTCGGTTATACACTTTGAGCGTGTAGGTGCTCGATCCGATATTGGTAAAAACCGTGTCCAGATAAACCGTATCGCGTGAAAATTCGAGGCCTCCGTTACTGGGTTGAAAATCAAAATCCTTGCGACAGGAAGAAAGCAAAACGAATAACCCGATAACAAGAAATAAAGCGTTGCGCATAGAGATTAAGTTTTGGCAGGGTTTGCCCTTGCTTGCCCAAATGTACTTAAATAAATCAAAAACCATAGGTTGCCGGGCACGTCTTTCGTAATTTTACGGCACAATGCTTTTTTATGTTTAATAAAGATGAAATGCTGGACCGTTGCAACAACTGGTCACAGAATACACTGATGAATACCTTGGGCATACGGTACATTGACGCCGGGCCAGATTTCCTCAAAGCCTCGATGCCGGTTACGCCCGCGCACCATCAACCGATGGGACTTTTGCATGGCGGAGCGTCGGTGGCGTTGGCTGAAAGCGTTGGCAGTGCAGCCTCGATGATGTTTGTCGACGGATCGACACACGAAGTCCGCGGAATAGAAATTGCCGCCAATCACCTTAAAGCCAAACGCGAAGGCATGGTGTACGGCACAGCGCGGATTGTCCACAAGGGGCGCACCATACACCTGTGGGAAATTAAAATCACCGACGAAGACGACCAACTGGTTTGTCTTTGCAAACTCACCAACATCGTACTTCCCAAATCATGATCAGAGATTTACTTAAAGAATTGCCGTCTGATGCCTGTTTTGTAGCATTTGCGCGGCCAGATGAAACGGTTTTGAATTTTTGGCAGGCCGATACCGTTCAAACCGGAGTGACCGACGGCTTTGTCATGGCGCCTTTTCAGGGCGAATTACTGGGCATTGCGCGTACTAAGGCTACCATTACACAAGTTGACATCAGCCTGATCAACGCGGATCAAAAGCCTAATATCAAACTGGAACCTCAGGGCGAGGAGGATTTTTGCCGATTGGTTTCGACCGGGATTGATGCCATTAAAGAGGGACAGTTTGCCAAGGTGGTTTTGTCCCGAAAGGAAATTCACGCGGTGGATCTGGACATTGCCGGATCGTTTGCAAATCTGTTGACGGATTATCCAAACGCCTTCCGTTATCTTTGGTTTACACCGCAAACCGGATTCTGGATGGGAGCCACGCCCGAGGTCATGGTTCGCGCCACGCAAAACCGGTTTGAAACAATGGCGCTGGCTGGCACGCAACTCTTTGGGCCGCATATTTTCTGGGCTGAAAAAGAGCGTCAGGAACAATTTTTTGTCACGTTTTTCATTACCGAATCACTTCGTGCGCTCGCCAATGATTTGCACGTCAGCGAGCCTTATACGGCCACAGCGGGTCGTCTGGCTCATTTGCGCACGGACATCAAGGGCAAACTCAAGGCCGATGCTTCATGGCGCGATGTTCTCAACGTACTTCATCCTACGCCGGCGGTTTGCGGATATCCCAAGTTTGAAGCGCTTGATTTTATTACGGCTCACGAAGGATACGACCGAAGTTTTTACAGCGGATATCTCGGCGAGATTTCGCCCGATGCGACTGATTTGTACGTAAATTTGCGCTGCATGCATTACTCGGGCGGAAACGCATCCTTGTTTGTCGGCGGCGGAATCACGGCTGACAGCATTCCGGCGCAGGAATACATGGAGACAGTTAACAAATCGCTGACGATTAAAAGGATTTTGGTATGAAAGCAGATATTCTGGCCTTTGGCGCGCACCCGGACGATGTCGAACTGGGTTGCGGCGGAACCCTGGCCAAGGAAATAGCCGCCGGAAAGACGGTGGTGATTGTCGATTTGACCCGAGGTGAACTGGGAACCCGCGGATCGGCGGAACTCAGGGACCGCGAATCGGCCGAAGCAGCCCGCATTTTGGGTGTGGCCGCGCGTGAAAATCTGAAAATGGCCGACGGTTTTTTTGCCAACGACAAGGCACATCAGCTAAAAGTGATTGAGATGGTCCGAAAGTACCGTCCGGAAATCGTGATTTGCAATGCCATTCGCGACCGCCACATCGACCACGGGCGAGGCAGCAATCTGGTATCGGATGCTTGTTTTTTGTCGGGGTTGATGCGGATTGAAACCTCGCATGAAGGTGTCGTCCAGCAGGCGTGGCGTCCGCGTGAAGTGTACCACTACATTCAGTGGCACAACATCCGCCCTGATGTGGTGGTGGACATTACCGGTTTTAATGAAATCCGCAAGCAGGCAATCCTGGCGTATTCGTCGCAGTTTTACGATCCAGATTCCACGCTGCCTGAAACGCCTATCGCGACCAAAAACTTTTTGGAAAGCCTGGATTATCGGGCACGCGACCTGGGCCGAATCATCGGAACCGAGTTTGCCGAAGGATTTACCGCTGAGCGCCATGTGGCTGTAAATTATCTGTCGGATTTGATATAAAAATTTTTAAAGTTTTGTTGCGCAAGTGTGGGGTTTGGTCTATATTTGCACTCACAAAATTAAACGGTGATTGTAGCTCAGCTGGTTAGAGCACCAGATTGTGGTTCTGGGGGTCGCCGGTTCGAACCCGGTCATTCACCCTTAACGGGGGTTTCTCTGAAATCCCCGTTTTTTTATGCAATTCTAGCAAGTCTTTTTTGCTCATAATCAAGGTTTTAGGTTCAAAAATTGGATGTAAAAAAGCGGTTCGGTAAATCGCGCCATTATAGCTGATTTTTTCACCGAACCCGATTTTTATGAAATTTTGCTTCATTTGGACGTCGCCGGAATGAAAGATTTGACTGATATTTTTTAGGTTCTCAAAGCGTGAAAAATAGTCGCTTTCCCTATTGCCGCGCTATTCTACCTACTTTCTTTTCACCAACCCAAACTTCGTTATTTTTCTTATGGGCTAAAAAAGTGCTTTGAAGTTCGAATAGTTTTGTTAACTTTAGGCCAATCAGTTGCCTGGCCGCCGGTCTCAGGATAATGTTCAATAATCTGTGAGTTTTTGCTCGAGATTGTTTTGGCTTGAACTTGTCCAACTGAATTGTAGATTGATTTTTATGCATGAAACTGTCATCAACCAACTAATTTGATAAAACCATGAACACACAAACCAGAACCCAGTATGTAGAATATGGCTTGTTGACCGTTGCCGTAATCACGACATTCCTCTCCATCAAATCCGGCGTGGGAACCTATGGCATCCTTGTGTTACCCCTGATTGGATTATACTTTTTCCCGGTAAGGCTGGTATTGCAAAGCAATCGCGCAAATTCGTCGGAAAAGCTTTATAATATTCTGTCGTCTGTTATTCTGGGTTACTTAGTTGCAATAGCGGCTTTGGCCAATTACATCCCTGAGGTTCCCGTGATAAGGACATTTTGCATGGTTGCAGCTTTGATTAACTTTGTGTTTCTGATGGTTCTGTTGTTTAAAAACAGAAGCAAAAGGCTTATTTTGATGCATGTCTTGGGTGCGATTTTAGGATCTGCGATGCTATACACCTAAGATTGTATTTCACCAAACCAAATTCCGTTAGTTAATTCACACATCAAAAAGTTGCGTACCAATCAGTATTTTAACTCCTAATTGACTAAAAAATGTTTCGTAATCTTTCCCTATTTACGTTTGATTGCGAGTGGCACAGGCGGTTTGTACGTTTGGCGGTTTTTACAGGCTCGCTACTTTATATCATACAAGTTTCAACCATTTCGCCCCAGTTTGTGGATCGCGCCATCAAGTGGATGTTCGGGGTCAATCTTGCGTTTAATTTTGTCCTGCATTTATTTACCACAACCAAGGCCGATTTTAAGGAAGTGGAGGAGTAGTTGTGTATCTCTCGAGTCTTCTGCAAGCATTTAAATAATGAGACTGCAACGTTGCGTGGCTCATGATCCCTACCTTAAAAAAAGCCTAAAGTAAGCGTCATCCCGTGGATATTGCCTAACTTTAAGTAAAAACCAAAGTTATGTCACAGCAATTTACATTAGGCCATATCAGTATGGCAGTCTTGCGGGATTATATTTTTGATCACAAGGTTAACCGTGGCGATACGATTGTGCTCAGCATTCAGGATTATGAGCGCATCCTCGACGAAATCAGGCACTCGCCCGAGGGAGTTCCCGTCCCGATAAACATTCTGGGCGTTTTGTTGACCAAGGATCCTTCCGGCGATGTCGAGAACGGCAAAATCTGGATTGTCAAAAACGAAAGCGCCTCGCAAACCCGTTAAAAAAAAATGCTCCGTTTTTGGAGCATTTTCTTTCTTTATCAATTTCCGTCGCGGTCAACCTTGAGGCGCTGGTCGCGGTTGGCAATTTCCCATGCCACGCCAAAAACCAATTTTGTGCGCTTGGTCAGCATGTCAAATTCAATCTTGTCGACATCGTCTCCGGGCTTGTGATAATCTTCGTGCAGTCCGCTAAACAGGAAAACCGACGGAATTCCGTTCTTGGCAAAATTGTAATGATCTGACCGGAAGTACAGGCGCTGCGGATCGTTTCGGTCATTGAGTTTGTAATCGAGCGTCATGTTCGTATACTCGGCGTTCACTTTCTCGATGGTCGCGTGTAGTTCCGACGACAGTCTGTCGGCACCGATCACATAAATGTAGTTCTTGTTGTCCTTGTGCGCATCGTCATGGCGTCCTATCATGTCCATGTTGATATTGGCTACAGTATTCGCAAGCGGAAACAGCGGGTTCTCGGTGTAAAAACGCGACCCAAACAAACCGTGCTCCTCGCCGGTAACGTGCAAAATCAACACTGATCGGCGCGGCCCGTTTCCTTCGTCCTTGGCTTTCTGAAAGGCGCGTGCCACTTCCAGAATCGCCACGGTTCCGCTACCGTCATCGTCGGCACCGTTGTAAACCTCGCCACCTTTTACGCCTACGTGGTCGTAATGCGCGGTGATGACAACAATCTCATCTTTTTTGTCGGTTCCTTCAATAAATGCCCAGATGTTTTCAGAATCTGAAAGTCCCAGGTTTCGGCGTGAATTCAAAAAACTGGCGGGAACCGGCTGGTAAAAATCCTTGGCGCCTGTCGGGTAAGTAATCCCGGCTTTTTTGTATTCTTCGATAAGGTAACGTCCCGCCTTTTTCTGACCTTCAGATCCGGTTTGGCGGCCTTCCATTTCATCCGACGCTACAACGGTAAGATGTTTTAAAAGCGATTCAGATGTGATCATTTCAGCGTAGTGCTGATAGCCTTTGGCCGATTTTGTGTTTTGCGCACCTGACTGGGTTCCTTTGCAAGCGCCCAAAAGCAAAAATGCAACGCCAATGATGGAGAGAGCGTAATTTTTCATGTTAAAATTTTGTGGTTAGTAGCCAGCGGCTATTATTTGTTACAGCGTTAAAAGCGCGTACACAATGGCTGCGCTCAAAAGTATCAAAATAAGCAATGAATTGACAAAAAACAGCACCGTACCTTTAAGTCTTGATTTCCATTTCTTTTCACCGTACATCCTGCTATGCGATCTAAAGAAATAAAAGATCCACCAAAGTGCCAAAACGAGAAACCCGAAGGGGGCAACATCTTCTGACCAATATTCCAAAATAAATATGGGAATCTGACTGAGCAGAAAAGTCAACAAAAGGAATGAAAAATAGTGCAGCGTAAAAATACCGTGGTCAAAAAAGTACCACCGTTTTTTGTCGTGGATCAGCCAGAGCAGAAAGGCAAACACAGGTAGATAAAAAAACAGGACCTTTGGCAACAGGTTTACCGTGTGGTTTACAAAATCCGCCATGAGCTCGTTTGGCCTGGATTTATATTTTTCATCGATGGCCGCCTGCTTTCGTTCGGCCCACAGGTCTAATCCCGTTAACCTTTTTTCAGGCGGGAGCGTGTTTTGGATGGAGTCAAGTTCACGCGGTGAATCGTAGTCGCTCAGGTCGATGCTTTTTTCGTCGGTTGCACTGTATGTGCTGCCTGATGTTTCAACGTCCACGATACTATCCATTGACGATGCCTGCCAGCTCAGGATCAAAAACGTCACAAACGAAATAAAAATGTAAAGTCTTACCGGTGGAACGTACTTTTGACGACGTCCCGCCAGATATTCCCGGGTTAGCCGTGCCGGATGAAAAAGCAGGTGTCGGATGGTCTTCCAAAACGCATTGTCGTAATGGGTAAAATCCTCAAAAAAATGCGTCACCAGATGAATGAACGACTGGCGCGGCTGAATGTTTTTTTGCCCGCACTCCGGACAGTACTTTTTTTCAACTACCGAATGGCAATTGAGACAGGTTTTATCTTCGCGAATTATGCCGGACATCAGCGCAGGATTTCCCGTAAAAACAATCGCATGTGTTCCCACGAGCGCTCAGCCGCCCGCGGATTGTACGCCACGCCTGTTGACGGATCGCTGCCCGCATTGGTATCGGTAAAAGAATGGACCGCCTGGCTGTAATACACCATCTGCCAATCGGCGCGGCTTGCTTTCATTTCATTCTGGAAGGCTTCAATTTCCGTCTGCGGAACATACGGATCATCGGCGCCATGGCATACCAGAATTTTAGGGCGGATGGGATCGGAGGGACGTTTGGCATCGCGGCCCAGGTTTCCGTGAAACGACACGACGCCCGCAACCGGAAGATTGGCTCGCGCTGCCTCCAGTGCGCCGGTTCCGCCAAAGCAAAACCCAATGACGGCAATGGATTCAGGATTTGCACCTGACCGGTTAAGCTGATCAAGCGCCAGTGAAATCCTGCGTTGATAATCCTTAAAGTTCTTTTTAAAAAGGCCTGATTTTTCGGCGGCCTGCTTGTCGTCCTTTGGGTAATTCCCCTCGCCGTAAATGTCGGCAATAAACACATAATAGCCCAGTTCCGACAACTTAAGTGCGGTGTTTTTGGCGTGTTCGTCAATCCCTTTCCAGGCCGGAAGGATCAATATGCCTGATTTGGATTGCCCCGATGCCGGACGCGCCAGTTGTCCTGTAAGTTTTTGTCCGCCATCCTTGTAGGAAACAGGCGTCAGTTGTGCTTGGGCAATGGTTCCCAACGCAATGGCGATAATCAGGAATAAATGTTTCATAGGCTGGTTTTGTCGCCTAAATTAAACATTTGGCCCAAATTATAAAAGACAATCGGCGTCAGATTGTTCGCGCAACGCCTGGCCATTTCCCCATTAATGACAGATAAATTTTAAGGTTGCGAACTGCCTTTTACCTGAATCAAATCTTTTAAAGACTTTACGCCAAATAATAATCGTATAAAATTGAGACGGAGTTTTATAATGAAATCGCTGTGCGTCAGTCGGATATTTGAAACAACTAAAACACCAGCTATGAAAACTATTTTGAACACTCCGCTTATGTTTCGCATGTCGGTACACACCAAAATCCTGATGTGGAGATTCCGCCACGTATCGCGCAATCTTTTTACACTTTCGCGATAGAAAAAGCCAAGGCGACCTGGTTTAAATATTCAGTAAAAACGTTTCCTTATTGAGTCCTGAATTGTGGAACTGAAAATTCATGTTTACCACATCGTTCAGGACTTTTTTCAGGTTTGCAAAGTTGTTGGGTTTGCGGATGTATATGTTTGCGCCATTGATGAACGTGTCCTCAATATCCTTTTCGGTTGACGACGTCGAATAAATGGCAATCGACAAATCGTTGAATTTATTTGACTTCCGGATATCAATCAAACACTCAACGCCCGACTTATACGGCATGTTAAGGTCGAGAAACAAAATGTCAGGAAGTTTTGCCGAGTTTTCCAAAAATTCCAGCAGGTTGCGTCCGTCCTCAAGTAAAGTCAACTTGGTGTCAATCTTAAGTTCACTCAAAGCGTCACTAAAGATGCTGCGGTCATCTGCATCGTCGTCAACCAATACAATGTCGATAACGGGCTTTATTACGTTCATCAGAATATTTTTTTTTGTTAAAAGTAAACAATATTTTTTGATTCAGACGGGATTCGGATAACTTCAATTTAATCTTTTTTGGCATGTGCCGACAGGAAATCAGCCATCTCACTGGGCGTCAACCGCTCGTGATCAGCGCAGGTTTCAAGCGC
>CAZIBV010000011.1:15257-20643 GCA_964537345.1 uncultured Flavobacterium sp.
ACGCGTGAAGCAATGAGTTCCTCGAGCATCATGTCGTCGCCCAATCGCCGATGCAGCACAATAACCAGCGCGCAGTCCAGCTTAACCGCAGGTAAAAAATCCAACAACACTTCCAGGCTTCCTGCCGATCCGCCTATGACGCACACCTTTAGTTCATCTTTTGCCATATCCGTTGGTTTTGCCATTGTTTGTAGGTTTTTTTGAGCGACGAATGGTTGATGGTCTCCTTGCTTCCGAGAGCCAGAAAGCCAAGGTGCGACAAGCTTTGGTCAAACAATGACAGCACGCGCTCCTGCAAAGGCTTGTCAAAATAAATCATCACGTTGCGGCACAAAATCAGGTCAAACTCGTTAAAGGAATGGTCCGACACCAGATTGTGCACGGCGTAAACCATTTTTCGCGAAAGGTTTTCATTGAATTTAGCCGATGTATAGTGCGCGGTATAATAGCTTGAAAAATCCCTGATTCCGCCCGATTGCAAATAGTTCTCGGAATACTGTTTCATGGCCTTTAGCGGAAAGATTCCGTTGCGTGCGTTTTCAATGACGGCAGGGCTCAAATCGGTGGCGTACAAAACTGATTTTTCCAATAAACCCGCTTCTTCCAGCAAAATCGCTACCGAATAAACTTCCTCGCCACTCGAACATCCGGCATGCCAGATACGGATAAAAGGCTTGGTAGCCAGCAGCGGAATAATTTCCCGACGCAAGGTTTGGTAAAACGCGGGGTCGCGGAACATCTCGGTGACGTTGACGGTGAGTTCCTCAATCATATGCTCGACATATTCCCGGTTGCTGCGTACCTGCGACAAAAATTGCGCAAATCCCGCAAAGCGATCGATTTCGTAAACCCGAACGATGCGCCGCTTTAACGATGCCAGCGAATACCCGGTGAAGTCATAACCGTGATAATCGTAAATGGCCTGCACGACCGAGTCAATTTCAGCGTCGGTAAGCATGTTACAAGTCTTTCAGTAAGTCCATCAGCAAATCAATGTTCACCGGTTTTGAAACGTAACCATCCGCGCCGGCAGCCAGGCATTTTTCACGATCGCCCACCATGGCCTGAGCGGTGACGGCGATGACGGGAATTCCTGTGAGTCGGGATTTAAAAATGGGGATGGCTTCATAACCGTCCATGTCAGGCATCATCATGTCCATGAGTACGGCGTCAACTTTTTCAGTTTCAATCACCATAAGTCCGATAGATGCGTTGGCCGCAGGAATACAGTCAAATCCGCGGGAGCGCAAAACCGCCGAGAGCGCAAAAATGTTCCTCGGATCGTCGTCAATCACTAAAATACGCTTGGGTTCCATATTACGATTGATAAAGCCAAACACGAAGCAAAGACAACAACTGATCGACATCAACCGGCTTGGTGATGTAATCAGATGCGCCCGCCTGAATGCATTTCTCACGGTCGCCTACCATGGCTTTGGCAGTGACGGCGATGACCGGCAGGTTTTTAAATTTTTTGATTTTTCGGATGTGTTGCGCGGTCTCATAACCATCCATATTGGGCATCATCATGTCGAGCAACACCACGTCGGTTTGCGGATTTTCATCCAGCATTTTAAGCGCTTCGGCGCCGTCAATAGCGGTGATGACTTTCATCTGTAAAACTTCGAGCGCCTTGGTCAAGGAGTAAATGTTGCGCACGTCGTCATCAACCACCAAAACCGTTTTTCCCGTAAGAGTGTCGCTGAGTCGGCTGTTTTTGGTGCGTTCGGCCGCCTTGTTCTTTTTATCTTCAACCAGGTGCAGGAAAAGCGACACTTCATCCAACATCCGCTGGTAGGAATGGGCGGTTTTGACCACGATAGAGTCGGCAAATTTCTTGATTTTCATCTCCTCGTTCATCGACAGGCTTTTTCCGGTAAATACAATTACAGGCAACCCTTCCAGATCGTTTTCTTTTTTGAGATTCTCCAGCAATTCGTATCCGGTTTTGTCGGGGATTCCCATGTCGAGAATGACGCATTGAACGCCTTTCTTGACCAGCGATTGCATCCCATCACTTATCTCACTCTTGATTTCCGAATGGATTTGATAGGATTCCAAAAAGTAGGCGAGGGCCTCGGCGTGCTTGGGATTGTCCTCAATGATGAGCACTTTTTGCGATTCGCGGTTGACGATTTGCTCAATCCGTCGGAACACTTCAGGAATCTGTTCATAAGCAACCGGCTTGTCGAGAAAGTTCACCGCACCTTTCAAAAGGCTTTCCTGGCGCACCTTGAGCGATGACATGATGTGGACGGGAATGTGCTTGGTTTGCTTGTTGTTTTTCAGTTCCGACATTACATCCCATCCGCTGCGAACCGGGAGCTGAATATCCAGCAAAATTCCCGTAGGTTGATAAGCGAGCGCAAGGTCCAGCACCTGATCGCCGCGCACGGTCACAACGCCTTTGTATCCGCGTTCCCTGCTAAAGCGTAAAAGTTGTTTGGCAAACACCACGTCGTCCTCGACAATCAGGATGACTTTGTCGTCGGGTTTTATTTCATCACGGTCGTCGGGGACATCATCCGGAATGGTGGCCGTCACGTAGGGATCTTCAACCGGGATGTTTTCTACGTGTGTTTCGGGAGCAACTTCGATCACCTCAGTTTTGTTTACAACAACCGGTGCCGATCCTGAAATAGGCAAAACCAGAATAAAATCGCTTCCCTTTCCAGGCTCGCTTTCCAGGGTGATGTCGCCGTTGAGCAATCGCGCCAGTTGACGGCTGATTGAAAGGCCGAGTCCCGTGCCGCCATACTTTCGTTTGGTTGATCCGTCCGCTTGCTGAAACGCCTCGAATACGGACTTTTGCTTGTCTTTTGGAATCCCGATTCCGGTATCGGAAACGCTAAAAAGAACCTGTTTTTTATTGCTCGGATCTTTTTTGATGGTAAGCGTCACCGCGCCTTTTTCAGTGAATTTGATGGCGTTTGAAATAAGGTTTTTAAGAATCTGCTCCAGACGCATCTTATCCGTTTTGATCACCAGCGGGGCCTTGGAGGTATCAATGTCCAGGCGGATACCTTTTTGCAGGGCAACCTGCTCAAACAATCCCTTGAGTGATTGGGTAATTTCCTGTACCGGCGTTTCCAGAAGTTCCAAATCCATTTTGCCCGCCTCAATTTTTGACAAATCGAGGATTTCGTCGATCAGTCCAAGAAGGCCGCTTCCTGAACTCTGAATCACGTTTGCAAATTCAATCTGTTCCTCGCTCATATTACCCTGATTGTTCTCGGCCAGCAATCGGCTTAACAACAGGATGGAGTTGAGCGGCGTGCGCAGTTCGTGCGACATATTGGCCAAAAACTCTGATTTGTAACGCGTACTTACCTCGAGTTCCTCTGATTTTTTCTGGATTTCGACGTTGCGTTCTTCCAAAAGTGCGCCGCGCTCTGACAGTTCCTCGTTGGTCTGCATCAGTTCTTCCTGTTGAACGCGCAATTCTTCCTCGGACGCCTGCAGTTTTTCGGCCTGGATTTCCAGTTCAGTATTGATGTGTTCCAGTTCGCTGTGCTGCGCCTTGAGTTCCTCGGCCTGCGCTTCCGTTTCTTCCAGCAGTTCCTGTACGCGCTGACGGTTTTTGGCCGATCGGAGCGATACGCCAACCGCCTGTCCGATGGATTCCAGAAACTCAGTCTCGCGTTCAGTCAACGTCCGTGAGGCCGAAATTTCCAAAACTCCTTCAACCTGAAGGTCCATCAACGGAATGGCGATGATATGTACCGGCGTCACATCGCCCAGCGCAAATTTTACACTTACCGCCTCGGGCTTCAAACCGCGAATTTCTACAATTCTTCCCGTCGAGCCTGCCTGACCGGTGATACCTTCGCCCAACCGGATAGGCGTGCGCGTCACGTCGGCCGCGAAACCAGACGTTGGATAAAGCATATCGTCTTCAATTAAAAAGAGCATTCCGGACTGAGCGCCTACATAGGTGCATACAAAGTCAACGATTTCGTTGGTCAATTGCAGCACGGGTTTGTCGCCCATCATGGTAGTGGCCAGATCAGCCATGCCTTTTTGTTTCCAATTGCTGTCTTCAACCACCGAGAAACTTTCCTGAAGGGCCTGGGCCATCTCGTTGAGCGACCCCGCCACGCTACCCAGTTCATCGCTTTGGGCATCATTGACACGTATCGCAAGATTTCCCTTGGCAACCTGGCCCGCAATATCGCTGATGACGGCAATTCGCTTGCTTATCTCAGCTTCCTTGTCGCGAAGCTTTTGGGTAAGCCTGGAGCGTTCGGCAAAGTCCTGAAGGATTCGCGTAAAAAAGTACAGGCTGACGATAACGGCAATGAGCGCAGCACCCAAAATCAAGACGAGGCTGGCATTTGCATAAGTGTTGGCAGTATCCGATCGCTCCTTTAGCAATTGATTCTCGATGGTCAGGATCCGGTTAAATGACTCGTGGATTGCCTGCACGCGGGCCTTGCCTTCCATGATATCATCGGTGGGAATAGGCAGGTTGCGTTGTTTGATCGAAATCTTGTTTTCGATGTATTCAAAGAAGAGGTCAATTTCGGTCTCCAATTTCACCAGGATAGCCTGCTGGTCCGGATTGTCAAGTGTGGCTTTTTTAATTCGGTTCAGGTTAGACCGTGTCGATATTTTAATGTTGTTGTAATCGGAAACAAACGATTCCCGCCCCGTGTACAGGTAGCCGCGCATGTTGTTTTGCGCCTGGATCACATCGGCGTAAGCCTGATTGGCGTCCAGAATGACGTTTTGCGTGTGGTTTACCCATTCGCTCGATTCGATAAGCTTGCGGATGCTCAGGAACGAGGCCGTCGAACTGATCAGCAGGATAAGTATCGACAGAGCGGTGCTAAAAATAAGGTTGCGCCTAAAGTTTGCTTGTTGTTCCATTTTAAATGGGTAAGATGATGATAAAAGTGGCGCCCTGGCCCGGCGTGCTTTGAGCCGTGATCAGTCCGTTGTGTTTTTCGATTATTTTTTTGGCGATGGCAAGGCCGATACCGGTGCCGTCATACGTTTCGCGGGCGTGAAGGCTCTGGAAGATGACAAAGATTTTTTCCAGATAGATTTCGTCAAACCCGATGCCGTTGTCGGCCACGGTGATTCTGACAAAGGAGCCATTGGAATCCGGCATTGCGTCAAATGATCGATTGGCCACGCGCTTGCAACTGATATCAATCACCGACGGTTGGCCGGGCTTGGCAAATTTAAGTGAGTTGCCAATCAAGTTGTGAAAAACCTGACGCATTTGGCTGGGCACTCCTGATATGACAGGCAAATCCTTAAGGGTGACCACGGCGTGTTTTTGCTCAATCTGATAATCCAAATCAGCCATGACCTCGCCCAGAATATCGTTCAAGTCAACCGGTTCAGGCTCAAAATCCTGCGACAGGCGGGAGTATTCCAA
>CAZIBV010000011.1:20743-46325 GCA_964537345.1 uncultured Flavobacterium sp.
GAGATATATTTTTTGTCGACGTTGATGGCGGAAAGGAAAATAACCGGAATGTCCTTGGTGCGGCTGCTGCCGGAAAGCGTTTCGACCACCTCAAAGCCATCCATTCCAGGCATCTGGACGTCCATGATGATCAGGCTGTAATCTTTTTTGAGCGTCTTTAAAAGGGCTTCTTCGCCTGATTCAGCCGAATCAGACCTGATGCCGTGGAGTTCGAGAATTTTTTGCAGGGGTAAAATGTTTTCCCTGCGATCATCAACTATGAGGACCATTGGCCGTAAAATTTTCAGCCCGTTTGCCTAAAATGGCCGGGTTCATCAGTTTAGCTAAAAAGATAATAACGTAGGGAGTCCTCAAAGTTAATAAAAAAACAGGCGCCTCTCGTGACGCCTGTTTAAAAATCTTAACATTTGATTATACCTTGATGTGTCCCCAGTTCTCGCCCCGCTTAATCCGGAACAGCTGCATTTCACTGATGTTGAACTCCTTGGCCAGGATTTTCATCCGGGTTTTCCGGTTCGGGTCAAAAATGCGTTTTTTAAGTCGGATAACGTCGGTCGAGGTAAGTTTGCGGCCCTTTATTTCGCGGGGGGCGTAGCGGGCGGCAATGACGTTGGGGCTTTTTTTCCAGTGTTCAAGTTGTTCGGCACGCGTGGCCCACTTGAGGTTGCTGATGTGGTCATTGTCCTTGCGGTGATCCAGGTGAAGCACGTAAGTTTGGTCTTCAGATTCCTTTGGAAGGAACAACTCGGCTACCTTGCGGTGCAACATAATGTGGTGGTAACTGTACTTCCCATTCTTTTTTGGGATTTTGTAGCCGTAGGTTCTAAAGCCTTCAGTGTTGCTTCCCTTAAGGACTTTGGCGTTTTCGATAGAGTCGGTGTAGCTGACCAGCCGGCCGTAATTGGAAAGTGCGTATCGTTTACGCAAATGCGGATGGATGTGAAAGTCTTTAAAGACTTCACCCGTAAATTTTTTAAGCATGTCTGTTGTCGTTGGTTAAACCAAATTTACTGTATTTTAAGCTTAATACGCAAATTTTTTAAACAAATGCCGACCAACTGCATTAAAATGTAAGATTTAGGAGTATTTATGTAGCAAAACCCTACAGGCGTCAAAGGTATCTTTGAAAAAAAAATCTATGAAATTCCTTCCTGCTTTTTTGTTTTCCATCGCTCTTGTGGTTTTTACCGCTTCCTGTAAAAAAGAAACGGCCAAAGCCGATGTAAAATACGCCATCGACAGTACGTCGTTTGATGGTTTTTTTAAAAAATATCCGGACTTTAAACCATACCAAAAGGAAATAACTGACTTGTACCGAAGTCAAAAATATGAGTACATCTGGTATTCAAAAGATGACGGTCGGTCGGCGCTGGCTGACGTTCTATACAACCGTGCGCGCCAGATACAGGTGGAAGGCGTCGACACCGAACTACCATACCGCGACGTCATTGAACCCATCATCGAGAGCGATTCTGACAAGCCCGATGCCGAACACGACATGCTTTTTAGTGGAATGTTTTTTTTCTATGCCAAAAACGTATTCCAAGGTTTGGATCCGCGAACCAGCCGCCAATTGGGTTGGTATCTGCCCCGACAAAAAGTAGCCTACGACGACTACCTCCTCCAACTGATCGATGATCCTGAAAAGCTTGATGAAGGTCCGGAAGATCAAATTGAGCTGTATCGCGACCTTAAAAAGGCGCTCAACCACTACCGTTCCATCGCGCAAAAAGGCGGTTGGCAACCGGTAAATCTTCCGGATGGCAAAAAAAATCTGAAGCAAGGGGACAAAGCACCGGAAGTGTTACAGCTTAAAAAGCGCCTGAAGGCCACGCTGGAATTTGAAGGTTCAGAGTCGGATGAATTTGATGCGTCACTCGATCAGGCCATAAAGGATTATCAGGCCCGAAACGGATTCACGGTGAATGGCGTTGTTGATGCTGACATTGTCAAATCCCTTAATGTTCCCGTTGCCGACAGGATCAGGACGATTGTTGTCAACATGGAACGCGCCCGTTGGTTATCGCCTGAAATGGCTGATGGCGAAGAGTTTATCGCCGTCAACATACCATCGTTCAAAATGCGCTATGTTCGCGACGGACAAACGGCTCTCGAATCAAATGTGGTGGTAGGAAAAGCAGCCAACCGGACGGTCGTGTTCAGCGGAAAAATGAGTTACCTGGTGTTCAGTCCGTATTGGAACGTTCCCAAGAGCATTATCGAAAAAGAAATCAAGCCAGCCATCGACGCCGATCCTGACTATCTTGACAAACACAACATGGAATGGAACGATGGCAACGTCCGCCAGCGCCCCGGACCGGATAACTCGCTGGGACTTGTCAAATTCATGTTCCCAAATTCCAATAACATCTATCTGCATGACAGCCCGGCCAAAAGCCTGTTTAACCGCGAGGAAAGAGCGTTTAGCCACGGTTGTGTCCGGGTGCAAAAAGCGCGTGAACTGGCCCGTGAAATTTTAAAAGACGACAAAAAGTGGAATGCCAAGAAAATTGATGAGGCCATGAACTCGGGCAAGGAACAGCACTATACGCTCAACCGAAAAATCCCCGTCTACATTGCGTATTTCACTGCCATCGCCGACAAGCAAGGCCGCGTTGGTTTTTACGACGACATCTACAACCGCGATGCAAAACTTGCGCGATTGCTTTACAATTGACGGAATTGGTTTAAGGTAAATCTTCCTTGAAAAAGGAAACGGCAAGCCTGGCAAGTTCGTCGTGCGGAGCTTTTTCAAAGGTATGCGGAGTTCCCCGCAGCACAATCAGCCTTCCGTTTTGGAGTTCCCGGCTTATTTGTTCAGACTCTACAACCGATACGAGTTTGTCCTGATCGCCCACGGCCACACAAACCGGAGTTGTTACCTTTTTCCAATGATTTTCAGGTGTTGGGTTGTTCCCGAGTTCAACCAGGAAATCAGCGGTGTACAGGACAAGTTTTTCCCAGTCTTCTTCGTGACGTTTTTCCAAAAGCTGCGCAAAGGCGGGTACTTTTTCCTTTATCTTTTCAGGATCGAGCATTTTGATTTCATGCCGGGCAACCTCAGGCGTCCAATTCCATTTGGTAGCAAAAGTAAAGACGCGTTCCACCAGGTTGGGGTAGCGCCGGGCAAATTCAACGCCAATAAAACCGCCCAGGCTGTATCCAAAAAGGTAGACGCGCTCCAAATGATTGCGCTCAATAAAAAAGTAAAGGTCGCGCACAAACAAATTGACGGAAAAGGGTTCATCAGGCGTTCTCCCGCCATGGCCCGAGAATGAAAGAACCCACACTTCATAATGCGCCCATAATTGCTGTTTAACGGCATCAAGCTCGCGCGCATCTCCCAGTGCGCCATGTAGTAAGACAAGGTTCTTCATTTCTCAAATGTAGCAATCGGCATAAAGTTTTGCAAAAGTGTTTTCCCTAAAAAATCATTTGTTGTAACTTTAAGTAATTGATTGCCGGTACGAAGATGACGGGTAGTCAGTTCGCCGAGGTAGCTGTAACGGGACGCATGCTTTCCACCCGTTCGTATGCAACATATCCCAACGCCCGGTTTTTCCGGGTCAGTAACACGGCGGGTCGGCAATCAACAAAGCCCCGGTTTAGGGGCTTTTTTCATTTTAATCGTGTAAATAGGTCAATGTCATGATGTAAATCGCGCTGGTCTCGATTAAATAAATTCAAATTGATAAAACTAAAATTGACACTATTATGGAAAAGAACCAGGAAAAATCAAATGAGACCCGCTGGGACCCCGATCGTCAGCGGTATACTCAGTCAGGTGACGGAATAATCGACGACCGTCAGACACACGAACGCGACATGGCCAATGATCCCGGGACAATTCCGGATGAATCAGCCCGAAAGGAAGACGGAAGCCTTACGCAGGATGTCGACCCAAAATAAAAAAGCCCCCAATCACACGGGGCTTTTTCTAAAGGAATTAAGGGTTTGCCGGGGTTACGGTGTCGGATTTATTATCGAACACCTCGGTCCTGGGATTGAGCCTGTCCGCCCCGGTTGTCGAGTTCTTCTTCGCTGTATCCGTTTTCGCGGTCAATCAAAGTACCGTCGTCGGTGCTCTTTTGTCGGCATGAATCAAGCGAGAGTAAAAGTGTTATGCCGCCCATTAGGAGAATTAACTTTTTCATATGCAATGCGTTTAAAGATTACAGTGTAAAGTTCCGTCTCCAATGCCGCACAAGCTTATAGCCTGTTGGTTGAATGTTGCAGAATCTTATACTTTTTACATGATGATTGTATAAAAACGCGCCCAAAATCATATAAACCTATGCCTTTTTTTCAGAGTAATTTTGAAGGTATCGCCACTGGACTTAGTGCCGTGGAATTTCTTATTGCGAGTCGTAAGGCTTTTAAAAGTTGAATTAAAATTCGGAGCCAATGCAACAGACTATGACCACAGCCGAAATCATCTCGACGCTTAAACAGACGCCGTACAAGTATACCTACGCGGCCAAAGTTTATGATTACCTTAAAAAAGATGAAGAAGGGGATGCCCATGAAATCCTCGACCAGTTGCGGTTGCAGATGATCGATCCCGCCAACGCCGACATTTCGCGGCCGATAAGGGAAGTGCTTAAAAATTTCAGGATCGGGACATTCTAGGGTGATATCCCTACAAGATACTTTCAATGTAATCCTGCATTTTCTGCGGCGTGGTAACCGGCGAAAATCGCTTGACAGGATAGCCCTTTTTGTCAATCACAAACTTGGTAAAATTCCATTTGACGCGCCTCGAATACAAAAATCCGGGCAATTTGCGGGTCAGGAATTTAAAAATCGGATGTGCATTCCGTCCGTTTACATCAACCTTTTCAAACATCGGGAAGGATACGCCGTAATTCACCTGACAAAACTCGCTGATGTCGCCTGATTCCCCGGGTTCCTGGGCGCCAAACTGATTGCACGGAAACCCAAGCACCACCAGTCCGCGGTCTTTGTACTTTTGATAAAGTTCCTCAAGGCCTTCATATTGAGGCGTCAGTCCGCACTTGCTGGCAGTGTTCACGACAATCACGGTTTTGCCGCGGTATTGATCCATGGTTTCCGGCTGCCCGTTTAGCCGCGTGGCCTGTAAATCGTAAAATGTTTTCATAACAATTTTTAGCCAAAATTACCGCTTTGACGCTTAATCCGCAGTGATTTAATATTACACTAACGATTGTTTAGCACGCGCACCTGATTGGGATTGGCCGCTGCAAAAGAAAGCGCCAGCCTCACCATATAGGGCGAACTTTTGTAAGGCGTCAGAAGTTCCTGTATCACATCGTGTTTGGCGTCAATCGGCGTGTATCCCATGCCGTAAAAAACACCGTCGTCAATCAGGATGCAGCTTTGTTCGCCTTCATGCCTGCCTTTGTCGGTAATCAGCAGCGAAGGTTGTTTTTGGGAGATATGATCGCGGGCGCGGGCCACTTTTGCATTATGCGCTGCAACTTCCGGATAATCGGCGACAGCAAATTCCCGTTCCTGCACACCGTAATGACAAAACCGCTGATCGATCGCAAACTCCTCCGACAGCTCCCGCAACCCGGAAATCGCTTCGTACAACGAATGATACGTGCGCAAACACTTTTGATGCCGCGAAAGCCGCCCGACAGCAAGGTGCTGATGCCCGCTGCGTGCCTCGTACTCAAACAAGCCAAATCTGGGTTCAAACCGTTTGAGGGCCCGATTGTGAATGGGCCAATAGCGCTGGATTTGCGAACATTCCAGCAAGAGCGCCATAAGTTCGGTGGCGCAAACGTCAAACGAAATAGCATGAATCTCACGTAAAAAATCCTGGCGCCGCGCCGATGTATTTTGCCCTGAAAAGTGTTGGATAACCCGTTTTTTAAGGTTGTTGGCCTTGCCAATGTAAATAATGGTTCCGGCCTTGTTGAAAAAATAGTAAACGCCCGGAAGTGTCGGGGGTGCGTTAAAATCTTCAGGCGGGAGGTTGGGCGGGAGGGTTTGGGTCACCGCACGTGTCATTGCGGAAATAGCTTCGGGATTTTTGGCCAGTAGATGTTCCAGGATTTGCAGGGCAGCACGGGCATCACTTGCGGCCCGGTGACGCACTGACCGTTCAATCGAAAGTTCCCGGCAAAGGTTGGTCAAACTGTACGATGCCAGCCCGGGAATAATCAGTCGGGCGGCGCGCATCGTACACAACTTTTTTGAAGAAAGCGTCAGCCCGCAACCGGCAAGTTCATTCTTTAGGAAAGTATAATCAAAGTTGACGTTGTGCGCCACGAAAATCCTACCTGAAAGTAAATTAAAAACGGTTTGGGCAATTTCCTCAAAGGCGGGAGCCATCCGCACCGTATGATCGTCTATGCCTGTAAGCGCCGTGATGTTTCGCGGAATGGGTTGTCCCGGATTGACGAGCGTCTCCCAAAAGTCAATCAGTTGCGTTCCGTCGTATACGGAAACGGCAATTTCCGTAATCCGATTGCCCTGCGGGTGGCTCCCGGTAGTCTCGATATCAACGACGGCAAATTCCATAAGGCAAAAATACAAAGCTGGTTTTTGCGGAAATCCTAAAATGGTATAAACCTGCGGGTGAATGTTATAAATCCAGCGCAAAACATGCCACTAGCTTTGTCATATCAACCTTTTAAATAATATCAATTATGGCAACTACAGCAAAGAAAACTGCAGGTACAAAAACTGCGTCAAAATCAACAGCCCGCGGAACTGTAAAACCAAAATCAACGGCGGCCGAGGGACTGCGCGAACTTTTTATCGATTCGCTCAAGGATATCTATTGGGCCGAAAAAGCCCTGACCAAGGCACTCCCAAAAATGGCCAAAAACGCCACGACAAAGAAACTCGTTGCCGCCATTGACGAACATCTTGCCGTGACCGAAGAACAGGTTTCACGACTGGAACAAGTTTTTGAATCTCTGGGTGAAAAGGCATCAGCCAAAAAATGCGACGCCATGGAAGGCCTGATTACCGAGGGCGAAGACATGCTCAAGGAAACTGAACCCGGACCGGTGCGCGATGCAGCCATCATATCGGCATCGCAAAAAATTGAGCACTATGAGATTGCTACCTACGGAACCCTGGCGGCATTTGCCCGCACTTTGGGCGAGGACGAGGCGGTTTCGCTTTTGGAAGCCACTCTGCAAGAGGAAAAAGACGCCGACAAAACCCTTACGGAAGCTGCCTACAACGACATCAACTTTGAGGCTGCCGAGGAGGCCGAAGATTAAAACCAACCATTCTTTGAAGAAAGCCTGCTTCCGGCAGGTTTTTTTCTTTAACCCCAATTTCATGAAATCACAGGTAGAATATTGTGCCAAGACCCTGGCTGATCTTGGCTTTACGATAGCCTTTGTCGAGAGTGCGTCGGCGGGAAGGCTCAGTTACGAGTTTTCCAAAACAGAACATTCGGGCGATATCCTTCAAGGCGGTATGGTATGCTACAATGTGTGTTTTAAGCAACATTTGTTAGGCATCCCGGCCGGAATGATTGAAACCTTTACGCCTGAGTCGGCCGAGGTAACCAAAGCCATGGCGGTAATGTTTGCCCGCCATCAGGAAGTTGACGTTTGCGTTGCCTTGACCGGATTGACAAAGCCCGGTGGCAGCGAAACTCCCCAAAAACCTGTCGGGACCATTTTTGTCCATGGTGTTTTTCCGGGAATCGAGGTTTCGCGACGTTGGGAATTTAAGGGAACATCTGAGGATATCATGGAACAGGCCGTAGCCGCCACCGCGCAGTTGATAACCGATACGCTTAACCGAACGCCTGATTATCAATCACAAAAAAAATTATTATGAAAGCAGCAGTAATTAACGGCCCGGGCGCCATATATTATGAAACCGTCGACGATCCCAAACTGGAAGCCAACGACGACATCATCCTTAAAGTAACGTCAACTGCTATCTGCGGATCAGATCTTCACATTTATCGCGGCGGATTTCCGCAACCCCGTCCCATGGTGCTGGGCCATGAATTTATGGGAATTGTAGAAGAAGTGGGGCGGGATGTCAGACACCTGTCCAAGGGCGATCGGGTGTTTGTGCCTTTCCCAATTGCTTGTGGCGGCTGTTATTTTTGCAACCACGACCTGCCCATTCACTGTGAACATTCAAATGCCGAGAACTACGGCCCGGAAGGCGGCATTGCTACGGAGAAGGGCGGCGCACTGTTTGGTTATACGGATTTGTATGGCGGATATGACGGCGGTCAAGCCGAATATGTTCGCGTACCCTATGCCAACTTTGGTCCTCGTAAAGTGCCGGACGGAATGACCGACGAACAAATTCTTTTTTTGACTGACATATTTCCGACAGGCTACACGGGTGTTGATTGGGCGAACATTAAAGGAGGCGAAACCGTTGCGATTTTTGGAGCCGGACCGGTTGGTATCATGGCCGCAAAGGCAGCTTTTTTAAGAGGTGCCGCGCGTGTTTTTATTGTGGATACCGTTCAGTACCGTCTTGACAAAGCCAAACTCACGTCCGGCGCCGAGCCAATTCTATGGGAGGACGGGGCCAAATCGGTGGTGGAGCAAATCCGCCAATACACGCATGGGCGCGGAGCCGATGTTTGCATTGAAGCTGTTGGATTTGAGCCCGACCGAAACCTTCTGGATCGCGCCAAGGCCATTATCAATTTTGAAAAAGGATCGGTAAAAGTCCTGGAAGCCTGTATGAGTGCTGTCAGGCGCGGCGGAATCGTGACCGTGATGGGCGTCTACCCGATGCATTACGACAATTTTCCCGTTGGACAATTTTTTGACAAAGGACTTACGCTCCGCGGTGGCCAGGCACCCGTCCACAAGTATGTTGATAAACTTTTGGAATATGTCGTCAACGGACAGGTAAAATTGGATGATGTTATCAGTCACCGGCTACCATTGTCCGAGGTGGCGCACGCCTACAGCATTTTTGAAAAGAAAGAAGATGACTGTGTCAAAGTGGTTTTGGATCCGTGGGCATAGGAATAGTGTAAAACCGCATCAAAATCTTGTAAACCAGTGATTTTGACAGTCTCTAAATTGCAGATAGTTATTAACCTTTAAAAATTGTTATTATGGAAAATCAAGGCAACAACAACCAGAGCCAAAATGACCGTAACCGTCAAAACCAAGAGTCAAATCCTAATTTTCAGGAGCGCGAAGGCAGGAACGCCGGATCTCGTGAAAATCAGAGCGAGTCTTGGAACGCAGATTCCCGCAATCGTGAAAATGAGGGCAATCGCCATGGCTCCCGTACCGAATTTGACGAAGAAACCCGCCATTTGGGCGAGCTTGATTCAGATCGTGAACAAGATCGGTACGCAAGCGGAAGTCGCGAAACTGAAAACCGAAGGGATCAGCACGACATGGGAACGCCATAACAAGGCAAAGAAAAGGAGGCTTAACGGCTTCCTTTTTTTATCGTTAAAAATCGCCGTTTGTTTTTTTGATGGCGCGCCTTTCCCTTACTGAAGCCGGATGCGCCGATGCCACACGACCCTTGATCTTTTCGCTGGGGCTGTTTTGGTCGGCCATGTTTTTGGCAAGCGTACTGTTTGGCAACACCGTATTCATGGCGTGCTGCAGCTTGGTTTTGATTCCGGATATAATAACAGCGTCTCCAGCCATCAATCCGTTGTATGCATCCAGCGCCACGTCGGCAGGACTTTGCAGTGAACCTTCGCGATAGATTTTAGTATGTTCCATTTTAGCCTTGTGAAAAAAGTCGGTATCCGTCGCATTGGGTTGCAGTGCCGATATGGTTACACCAGTATCTTTGACCTCTTCGGCCAACGCCTCGCTAAACGACAGTACAAATGCTTTTGTAGCGGCGTAAACTGAGAAAAATGGCGACGGAATTTTTGAAACCGATGACGCAACCTGAAGGATTTTGCCTTCGCCTCTGGTAACCATGGCCGGCAGGAACAATTTTGTCAGGCTTACCAATGATGATACGTTGAGGTTGATGATATCCAGTTCACGCGAAAGGTCAGTTTGTACAAATGCGCCCCATTCGCCCTGTCCGGCATCGTTGACCAGGATATTGATTTCGATGCCTTCCTTTCTACATTCCTTGTAAATCTCCACAGCGCTTTCGGGCTTAAACAAATCGGCCTGAATGATATGGGTATGGATGTTTGGATTTTCGGCCTCGAGTTCGGCGGCGGTAAGCACCAGATTTTCGGCATTGCGCGCTACCAGCACGAGGCAGTAACCTTCTCTGGCAAAGACCTTGGCCAATTCATACCCGATACCACTGGTGGCTCCGGTAATCAGTACGTGTTTGCATGATGATTCCATAACGGTCAAGTTTTAAGGTTTGTCTTAAAGTTCGCAAACCAGGCTTGTGTGTTTTTACACAACAATCGTTAAAAGTTGTACATTTTTAAGATGCGTAGAGCCAAAAATTCACACATCGGAAAACCCGCTCAATTGTCAATAAATCGTATTTTTGCGTAAAACTTACCATATGGCATCAATTACACTTGGCGGAAATCCCGCCTCAACCATAGGCCAGCTTCCTCAGGTAGGGAGCCAGGCCCCGGCGTTTAACCTTGTCGACATGAACCTGGAAAGCGTTTCGCTGCAGGATTTTGCCGGATCGCGTGTTATCCTTAACATATTTCCAAGCATCGACACCGGAGTTTGCGCCACATCGACCAGAAAATTCAACGAGCGCGCCGCATCACTTGCCAACACCAAGGTGGCTTGCGTTTCCAAGGATCTTCCGTTTGCATTCAAGCGTTTTTGCGGAGCCGAAGGGATTGACAACGTAGTTTGCCTGTCAGATTTTGCCACTGGCGATTTTGGAAAACAATACGGATTGACCATGGCCGACACCAAGCTTGCCGGACTGCATTCACGTGCGGTAGTCATCCTGGACGAAGCCGGAAAAGTGATCTACACCGAGCAGGTAGCTGACATTGCCAACGAACCTGATTACGAAGCTGCACTGGCTGCCCTGTAATGGATTTTGAAAAGGACAATTCCTTTTTTGGCGGACGGCTTAAAAGCATAGGATACGCGTTTCGCGGCGCCTTTAAACTGATCACCACCGAACACAGCGTGATGGTACAGTCCTTTATTGGGCTTGCCGTCACGCTTGCGGGTTTTTGGTTTGAGATTTCAGCCATTGAATGGATGCTGCAAATCCTGGCGCTGGGGCTGGTCCTTTCCATTGAAGGCCTCAACACGGCTATCGAAAAAATCTCCGATTTCATTCATCCTGATTTCCACCCCAGGATTGGTTTTATCAAGGACATTTCGGCCGGTGCCGTGCTCTTTGCTGCCTTTGCGGCCATCGCCATCGGACTGATCATTTATTTGCCCAGGATTTTCTGGTAAGTTTGCTATTTTTACACCAACAGCACACCATGGCAAAAACAGCAAAACAAGCAACCAAGACAAGCGAGAAGACTCCGCGTAAACCATTTACATTTACCCGACAACACAAAGTGGTTGCGGGAATTATGTTGGTGCTCTTTTCCATTGCGATGTTGCTGGCGTTTGTGTCATTTTTTATTTATGGCCAAGCCGATCAGAGCACGCTGGACGTCCTTGGCGACCGCACTGAAAAGGCGCGCAACTGGTTGGGTAAATTTGGCGCCAACCTGGCTGACTTATTTGTCTTTCGCGGATTTGGCGCGGCATCCTTTATTTTTGTAAAACTCGTTTTCCTGACAGGAGCCTTTATGGTGCTCGACATCCCGATGCGCAAACTCAAAAACACCTGGTTTTGGGATTTGTTTGTTGTGGTGGTTCTGTCGGTCTTGTTTGGATTTTTTGCTACCTCACTGCCGGAACTGGGCGGAACGATCGGTTATGAGATGAACCTGTTTTTGCAGGATTACATCGGCAAGACTGGAACTTTGCTGTTGCTGATTTTTGGCGTGGTGATTTATCTGATTTTTAAAATCAAGATTTCACCCGACGCCATCAAATCGTTTTTTGAAAGGCCGGAAAAACCTGAAGAACCTGTGCCGGCCATGGCGGATGCAGGTGCCGAAGGTATGGCCTACAATCTCGAGGAATATGCCGTTGATGAAAAAGACGACGAACTTCTGCCGGAAGAAGAGCCCGTTCTCAAACAGCCGTCCAAGTTTGAAATTGACCGCGAATCGCTTAAGCCAACCATCGGGCACGCGTCTGAGATTGCACTCGACGTAAAGCCAAAAGCGCCCGAACCTGTAATGCCAACTCCGGCTCCGGTAGCCGCTGAACCGGTGATTATTCCGACTGCCGACGAAGCTTTTGTCATTGAAAAAGCGCCCGAAGAGGATTTGCTGTCAGAAAACCTGGCCGAAAAACTCGTAGCCGATTTTGGCCTTTTTGACCCGACACTGGAATTGTCAAACTATAAATTCCCGACGCTCGACCTGCTCAAGGATTATTCGTCGGGCGGGATTACCATCAACCAGGAAGAACTGGAAGAAAACAAAAACAACATCGTCGAGACGCTGCGCCATTACAAGATTGAGATTGCGCAGATCAAGGCAACCGTGGGGCCGTCGGTTACGCTTTATGAAATCGTTCCTGAAGCCGGCATCCGCATCTCCAAAATCAAGAGTCTGGAAGACGATATCGCACTGTCGCTGTCGGCGCTGGGCATCCGCATCATTGCGCCGATACCCGGAAAAGGAACCATCGGTATCGAGGTGCCAAACAAGAACCCGACCATGGTTTCCATGCGAAGCGTGATCGGATCGGCCAAATTTCAGGAGGCCGAAATGGAACTTCCGGTGGCTTTGGGCAAAACGATTTCAAACGAGACTTTTGTAGTCGATCTGGCCAAAATGCCGCACCTTTTGATGGCCGGAGCAACCGGTCAGGGTAAATCAGTCGGGCTCAATGCCGTGCTGACGTCGCTGCTCTACAAAAAGCATCCGGCTGAGGTCAAGTTTGTTCTGGTCGACCCGAAAAAGGTCGAACTTACACTGTTCAACAAAATCGAGCGTCACTATCTGGCCAAATTGCCGGATATGGAAGACGCCATCATCACCGATAACACCAAGGTTATCAACACCCTGAACTCGCTTTGTGTCGAGATGGACAACCGCTATTCGCTGCTCAAGGACGCGATGGTGCGCAACATCAAGGAATACAACGAGAAGTTCAAGGCGCGCAAACTCAATCCGGAAAACGGACACCAGTTTTTGCCGTATATCGTTTTGGTGGTCGACGAATTTGCCGACCTGATCATGACGGCAGGCAAGGAGGTCGAAACGCCAATCGCCCGACTGGCCCAGCTTGCACGTGCTATCGGGATTCACCTGATTATCGCCACGCAGCGTCCGTCGGTGAACGTTATTACGGGTATCATCAAGGCCAACTTCCCGGCGCGTATTGCCTTTAGGGTAACGTCAAAAATTGACTCCCGCACCATTTTGGATACGCAGGGCGCCGATCAGCTCATCGGTCGCGGAGACTTGCTTTACACCAACGGAAATGACCTGGTCCGCGTTCAGTGTGCCTTTGTCGATACGCCCGAGGTGGAACGCATCACCGAGTTTATCGGGTCGCAAAAGGCCTATCCAAACGCCTATTTGTTGCCTGAATTTGTGGGCGAGGACAGCGGTGTTAGCCTGGATTTTGACATTTCAGAACGCGATCCGCTTTTCCGCGAAGCCGCCGAGGTGATTGTCACGGCCCAGCAGGGTTCGGCATCATTGTTGCAACGCAAGCTCAAGTTGGGATACAACCGCGCCGGACGTCTTATCGATCAACTCGAAGCTGCCGGAATCGTGGGCCCGTTTGAAGGCAGCAAAGCACGGAACGTCAACATTCCTGACCTGACTTCGCTTGAACAATTTTTTAATAATGAAGAATCTTAAACCATGAAAAAAGTATTCCATGTCGTTCTGACTTTTTTTGTCGTGCTCTCGGTTAGCGCGCAGGACAAACGAGCCAAGAACTTGCTGGATGAGGTAACGGCCAAAATCCGTTCATACCAAAACATTACCATCGACTTCAAATATTCGTTGCAAAACAACAAGGAAAACGTCAATCAGGAAAGCCGCGGAAACGTCATCATTGCCGGCAACAAATACGTCCTGAACCTGATGGGCGTCACCAAGATTTACGACGGCGTCAAGAGTTACACCATCAATCCTGAAGATGAAGAAGTGACCATCTCATCGGTAAATGACAACGACGAGAATTCCATCACACCCAACAAAATGCTGACGTTTTTTAATTCCGGATACAAGTATGTATGGGACATTCCGCAAAATGTCAAAGGCCGTAAAATACAGTACATCAAGTTGATTCCAAACAATCCAAAAGATCACCGAAAGGAAATCCTGATGGGCATTGATGTTCAAACCAAGCATATCTACAACGTCATCGAGATTGGCCGCAACGGCACCAAGACGACGCTCACTGTTAATTCTTTTAAAACCAATCAGCCGCTGTCCAAAAATCAGTTTACTTTTGTTCAGAGCAAATACCCTGATTACTACATCAACAAACTGGACTAGCGGGTGAAAATCCTGGACAAATACATCCTGCGCAGTTTCATTTATACCTTTTTGACGGTATTTGTGATTCTGTTTCTCATCTTTATCCTGCAAACCGTCTGGCTTTTCATTGGAGAGTTGGCGGGCAAGGATCTTGATTTGTTGCTGATTGTCAAGTTCCTTTTGTTTAAAATGCCAAGTCTGGTGCCGCTTGTGCTTCCGCTGTCGGTGGTGCTGGCGTCAATCATGACCTTTGGCAACTTTGCCGAGAATTACGAATTTGCCGCCATGAAATCGGCCGGTGTTTCACTGCGCAGGGCAATGGCCGGACTGTCGGTTTTTATCGTTTTGCTCTCGTTGGCCTCCTTTCTTTTTGCCAACAATGTGATTCCTTTTGCCGAGTACAAATTTGTCAACTTCCGTCGCAACATTGCGCAACTCAAGCCTGCGATGGCCATTGCCGAAGGTCAGTTCAGCGAGATTGGCAACTACAACATCAAGGTCGAGAAGAAGTCGGGTGAAAACGGAAACCACCTTTCGCAGGTTACGATCCACAAAAAATCTGACCGATCGGGCGCCAATACCGTCGTAATCAAATCGCGCACTGGCGAACTGGTCAGCAACAAAAAGTCAAACGTCCTGAAACTCATCCTTCGCGACGGATACTATTACGAGGACATCATCCCCAAGAAATACGAAGACCGCAAGCGCATGCCGTTTGCCAAGAGTTCGTTCAAGCAGTATGTCATCAACATTGACCTTTCCAAGCTGAACAATACCAACGTCAACGAGGAAAAAATCACCAATACGAACACCATGCTCACGGTGGGCGAACTGTCGTACACGCTGGATTCGCTCAAGCAAAGCCGGACCAAGGAAACGCTGAGTTTTGCCGACAACATCTACCAGCGTTCGGGCGTTCCCAGTTTGAATACCAACGTAACAACCGACGGATCCGGAAAATTACCCGCCAATGTTCTGGCTCCGTTGCCTCGCCTGACCAAGGCCGAAATCCTTAAGGTAGCGCACAACAACGTTTCCGGGACGCTGTTCTCGATTGAAAGTTCCGAGCTGGAACAGCAGGGCGACATCAAAAACATCAACAACCATTACATTGCGCTTTACGACAAGTTCGTCATCGCGTTTTCGTGCTTTTTGATGTTCTTTATCGGAGCGCCGCTGGGAGCCATCATCCGCAAGGGAGGTTTGGGACTTCCGATTGTTTTTGCCGTGATGATTTTCATCATTTTCCACTTTGCCAACACCTTTGGTAAAAAGCTGGCGCAGGAAGATGGCATCCCGCCGTTTTTGGGAACCTGGCTTTCCACCATCATCCTCTTGCCGTTTGCCATCACACTGACGTATCGCGCCAACAACGACCGACAGGTTTCGATTGATTTTGACTGGCTTTTGGTACCGATACGCAAGATTTTTGGGGTCAAGCGCGCCCGTCTGGCTCCGTCTGAACGCATCGTCAAACTCGACGCCATCCGCGTGGATGTTGACGACGAATACCGCGAACTTGAGGGCCATTCGAGCCAAGTACTGACCGGAATGGTTTACGACGCGGCAAAATTCAACTACAGCGATGCTACCCGGATCAAGGCGCTTAAAATTCTGGCCGGCCGCGGGATCACGCAGGAAGACCTCCTCAGTCAGGGCAAGCTGTTCAATCAGGAGTATGAAGATTTGCAGGAAACCATCGAGAGTTATCAACTGGATGCCAAGGTAACGCTGGCGCTTTATGTGGTGCTGCTCGTTTTGGCTGCGGTGGTGCAAAATAATTTGAAGCTTATTTGGCTCATCATACCGTTTTTTGTGGTGTTGATTGGATTTTACATCGGGCTTTACAAATCGCATCTGCGGTATAGCGAAATCCAAAAAGCCATCAACATGGAGAGCAGTTTGCCGATGTGGGCATTCTTTTTTATCGGTACACCGTTTTATTTCATACTTTTTATCACCCAAAAGAAGGCGCTTAAACGAGCACTGGAACAAAGCAATATTTAATGGAATCTATCAAGTTGAATACCATCGAGGAAGCGATTGAAGACATCCGTCAGGGAAAAGTCATCATTGTGGTCGACGATGAGGATCGGGAAAATGAAGGAGATTTTGTGGCTGCCGCCGAAAAGATAACACCCGAGATGATCAATTTTATGGCCATGCACGGACGCGGTCTCATCTGTGCACCGCTTACGGAAAACCGCTGTAAGGAACTCGGGCTTGGATCGATGGTTCAGGTAAACACCGACCATATGGAAACTGCGTTTACCGTATCGGTCGATTTGCGCGGACACGGCGTTACCACGGGAATCTCGGCTTCCGACAGGGCTAAAACCGTTTTGGCCTTGGTGGATCCTGATACCAAGCCGCACGATCTGGCGCGCCCGGGACACATTTTTCCCTTGATTGCCAAGCAGGGTGGCGTGTTGCGCCGGACAGGCCACACTGAGGCCGCCATTGATTTTGCGCGTCTTGCAGGTTTTAAACCCGCCGGTGTCATCTGCGAAATCATGAACCCCGACGGCACGATGTCGCGGCTGCCGGAACTGGTAGAGGTGGCTAAAAAGTTTGATCTTAAACTCGTCAGCATTGAGGCGCTCGTGGCTTATCGCATGCAACACGACAGTCTTATCGTCAAAAAAGAAGATTTTGATTTGCAGACGCGATTTGGGAATTTCAGGATGCGCGCCTATCAGCAAACCACCAACAAGCAGGTTCACATCGCCCTGACCAAAGGCAACTGGAACCTGGGCGATCCGGTGCTGACACGCATCAACTCAAGTTACGTCAACAATGACATCTTGGGCACGCTCACCAACGATGCCGACAAAAAGCTTGACGATATGTTCCGAATGATCGATCAGCAGGGAGCGGGTGCCGTACTTTTTATCAACCAGGAAGTTCCGCCGGGCGATTTGCTGGCGCGTATCAGCGAACTGAAATCGCTTCAGGGTGAAGGTGTCGTCAAGGCGCCGCAAGTCAAGATGGACATCAAGGACTTTGGTATCGGTGCGCAGATTTTACACGATCTGGACATTTCAAAAATCCGTCTGATGTCAAATTCTGAACAAACCAAGCGCGTCGGGATGATTGGTTACGGACTGGAAATCGTCGAATACGTAGGATACTGATCGGCGCGAGCCATTGCATCAATCAATTTTCGCAGCGCCTTGTGATCATTGACGTACCAGGCGGCCAGGGTTTCGTCGGTTCCGATTTTTACGGTGTGGGCCGGATGCGGAAGCTGTGCAAACATTTTTTCGTCGGTGTGATCGTCGCCCGCGGCAAATACAAAATCAAAATGTCCGTCGAGCATCAATCGTGTTACCGCGCGGCCTTTGTCGACCACCTGACTTTTTACCTCAATCACTTTGTTGCCGTCAAGGACAGACAGGCCCAAATCAGGCACCATGCCTGACAGCAAACTTTGCAGTTCCCGTGCCCGCGTCTTACCAAGCTCGGGATGCGCCCGACGGTAATGCCAGGCGAGTGAAAACTGCTTCTCCTCAATGTGCGATCCCGGCGTGCGATCGGTGAAATTTTCGAGCACCGGATAAAGTTGTTCTTTCCAGTCGGCGCGAGGATCCTCCAGTTGTTCCCATTCCTTTTGTTGACGCCGCAACCATACGCCGTGATCTGAAATCAGCGTGTAAGGTTTTTGGCCAAACCATTGGCTTAAAAATTCTTTGTTACGTCCGCTGATGATGGCTACCTCAGTGTCGTTTCGGGCGTTGAGCAGGTCGAGTGTATCAAGGAGTTCATCGTCGGGGACGGCATCCTCGGGATTGTCGCGAAAGCCAATCAGCGTCCCGTCATAATCCAAAAGAATCAAACTTTTTTTAGCCGATTTGAATTCCTTGAGCAAAACTGACTCCACCTTGGGCGTTATCAGGCGGCTGTTGGCGTTTTCCATCAGGCTGGCTTCACTGGTCAGCGCTTGCATAAAATCCTCGGCCCAACGTTCGACGGTATAACGCGAAACCCGACGCTGCATGGCTTTCATTCGCGCCTGTTGTTCGGCCAGTGGCATTTCGAGCGCTTTTACCAAGCCATCGGCAATGTCGTCGGCGTTATTTGGATTGATGACAATCGCCTGGCTGAGTTCATTTGCGGCTCCGGCCATTTCGCTCAGGATCAGCACGCCATCCTGGTTTTGGCGCGTAGCAACGTACTCCTTGGCCACCAGGTTCATGCCATCGCGAAGAGGCGTAATCAGCGCGATGTCTGCGGTAGAGTAGAGGGCGATAAGATCGTCAAACGGCATGGCGCGGTAAAAATACCAGACGGGTGTCCAGTCGATGGTGGAAAATTTTCCGTTGATTCTGCCCACAAGTTCGTCGGTGATGCGCTTGAGTTTTTTATACTGCGGAACGTCTTCACGCGAGGGAACCGCCAGCAACACCAAGCGGACTTTCCCGATATACTCCGGATATCGCTCCAAAAAGTGCGCAAAGGCTTCGAGTCGCTCCGGAATTCCCTTGGTATAATCCAGACGGTCGATGGAGAGAATCAGTTTTCCCACCGGATAGAGTTCGCGGTGTTGGGCAATCCGCAATTGCAAGTCGGAGGGCTTTTTTTTAGGCGGTGCGGCCGATGCGTCGCTGAATTTTTTATAGTCGATGCCCATCGGGAACGAATCGACTTTTACCGTGCGTCCCGGCAGATGAACCTCATTAAAGACGATGGGCAGGCCGGCAATCCGTCTGACGGTATTCAGAAAGTGCTGAACGTAATCATAAGTGTGAAATCCAATCAGATTGGCGCCCAAAAGCCCGTTGATGATTTCATCGCGCCATGGACACGTCCGGATGATCTCGAACGATGGAAACGGAATGTGCAAAAAGAACCCTATTTTAAGGTCGGGGCGTTTTTCACGGATCATTTGCGGAACCAAAAGCAACTGGTAGTCGTGAACCCAGACGATGTCGCCGGCTTTGGCGCGGTGGACGACGGCATCGGCAAAAGCCTGATTTACCTGTTTATAAGCTTGCCATTGTCCAGCGTCGTACGTCGTGTATTGCAGGAAATAATGGAACATGGGCCACAGTGACTTATTGCTGAAACCAAAATAATAGTCCTTTACCTGTCGTTCAGTCAGGTTGACGATGGCGCAGCGCTGACGGTTGGCGGCCTGTGTTAATTTTTCGTCAAATCCGGCAGTGGCCTCGTTGGTAAGACCGCTCCAGCCAATCCAGATGCTATCTCCGGATAAATGCACTGATTTTAAGCCCGTTGCCAATCCTCCGACACTTGGTTTTGCAGTTATTTTTCCGTCCTGAATTTTAAATTCGGCGGGCAGTCGATTGGATACGATGATTGTTTTAGGCATCTTTTAAATAGCGTTTTTCGTAAATTTAAAGATAAAAGGCAGGCAAGGCTGTTAATAAAAACCTATGGAAAACCTAGATTACGGAATTATCGGAAATTGCAGGAGCGCGGCTCTGATCTCAAAAACAGGCTCGATTGACTGGTGTTGTTTGCCGGTTTTTGACGCTCCATCGGTATTCGCAAAATTGCTTGACGACAAAATAGGCGGATGCTTCTCGATCAACGTCGACACCGATTATAAAATATCGCAACGCTACCACGGCGACACCAGCATCCTGCTCACCACTTTTGACAACGGGACCGACGTCTTTGAACTCTACGACTTTATGCCGCGTTACCTTTTGGAGTCGGGCGAGAGCCATTCGCCGCCGGAAATCGTCAGGTTTTTCAGGTTGGTAAGGGGTACGCCGCAGTTTTCCGTCACCTATCAACCTAAGTTGGAATACGCTGCAGAGCCCACTGAAACTTACGTCAAGGACGGTTTTATCATCTCCCTGACGCACACCAAAAGGTTCAATTCGGTGTTTTTGTACAGCAGTTTTGATTTGCAGGCCATAGATCAGGGCACGCCGATTACATTATCAGGCGATGGGTTTATGCTGATGGGCTACAATGAAAAAGTCCTGAAACCAACGCTTTCGCGGATAGCACTCGAGATGGAACGCACCAAGGTTTACTGGCTCAACTGGTCGGCCAAGACCCCTTCCTACTCCCGATACGATGCCCAGATCCGCCGCAGTGCGATTGTACTCAAAATGCTATCGTATGAAAAAACGGGTGCCATTCTGGCTGCTGCCACGACCTCGCTTCCGGAAACCATCGGCGAGGTGCGCAACTGGGATTACCGCTTTTGTTGGATCCGCGATGCATCGATGGTAGTAAGTGTGCTCAACCGTTTGGGACACCGCACACAGGCGCGCGCCTACGTCAAATTTATTCTGGACCTTTTGCCCGACAAAGATGAAAAGCTTCAAATCATGTATGGCATCGACGGTCAAAAGAAACTTACCGAGGAATTTCTGGGTCACCTCTCAGGTTACGCCGGATCAAAGCCCGTGCGGATCGGGAATGCTGCGTATGTTCAGCGCCAGCACGACATTTACGGGGTGCTGATGGATGTTTTGTGTCAACAACTGGAATTTTTTAGCAACGACACCGAACAGTCAGAAGATATCTGGAACGTCACCAAAGGAATTGTTTGGGTTGTAAGCCGCCACTGGCAGGAGCCCGACAAAGGGATCTGGGAATTCCGAACCGAGGAACGCCATTTTACGTTTTCAAAAGTGCTTTGTTGGGTGGCCGTTGACCGCGCTGTCCGCGTGGCGCACATGATGGGCAAACTCGACAGGGCTAAAAAGTGGGAAGAACTCGCCCGTGAAATCCATGCCGAGGTTTTGCAGATGAGCTGGAATGAATCGGTGGGCGCGTTTACCCAATCCTATGGTTCAGATGATCTTGACGCATCGGTATTGCTTATGGAACCTTACGGATTCATCGAGGCCCGCGATCCGCGTTATGTCGCCACTGTAAAAGCCATCGGGCGCGATCTGAGCCGCGACGGACTTTTGTACCGCTACAAAAACCGCGATGACTTTGGGCTTCCGTCGTCATCATTCACCATTTGCACTTTCTGGTATATCAATGCCCTGGTACGCATAGGCGAGGTGGAAACCGCCGAAACGCTTTTTGTCCGTCTTTTGTCATACGGCAATCACCTCGGGCTGTTTTCAGAGGATATAGATTTTGCATCCAAGCGTTTGCTCGGAAACTTTCCGCAGGCGTATTCGCACTTGGCGTTGATTGAAACCGCGCTCAGTTTTTCAGGCGTCACCCGCGAGGGCCGAATCCTCGAAAACCTTGGTTAGGCGGCCATTTCACGGCATTGTTGCGCACATTCCCGGCAGGCGTCGGCGCATTCGCGGCAATGTTCGTGGTCGTGCATCATACATTCGTTGGCGCACTGTTCGCAAATTTCGGCACAAAGCCCGCATATCTTGTAAGACATCTCGCTGCCCATGGCCATTAGTTGTGCCGATGCGTAACAAAGCGCGGCGCATTCCATGTCCAGACGGATACATTTGGCCATCATGTTGACGTTCTCTTCTTGGGTGCAAGCGGAGGCACAGTGGTTGCAAATTGCAGCGCACCTAAGGCAGGCGTCGATGCAAACTTTAAAGTCGTGATAATTTTTCATGGGAATCATTTTTCCTCCAAATTATCACATATAAAACCGGCGGGTTTATACAATTGTCCGCCGGGATTTATAAAGTTTGTTTAGTCACGTACGCCTAGTTTGCGCAAGATGTCTTCCATCAGGCACCACCCTGTAATCGACGATTGGAACAGGTTGGCGCCTACAAAGGCCGTAAACCATAGCCAGTTGATGTTTACGTACACGGCCAGCAGAACGCTCGCCAGGATAAATAGGCCGGCAATGGCCCGGATAGCTCGATTGATCATGATTTTGAATTTTGGTTATTCCATTTTTTTCTTTCGGTAACATAGTAGATGATCGGCACGACCAGCAGGGTGAGCACGGTCGATACGATGGCGCCAAATACCAGCGATATGGCCAGTCCCTGGAAAATCGGGTCAAAAAGGATGATTGACGCACCGATCACAACAGCACCGGTAGTCAGCAGGATTGGGGTGGTGCGCACGGCTCCCGCCTCGATGATGGCTTGTTTGAGTTCGATGCCTTCGCGCAGTCGGATTTCGATGAAATCAATCAGCAGTACCGAGTTTCGCACCATAACGCCGGCAAGAGCAATCATTCCGATGAATGAAGTGGCGGTAAAGAACGCGCCCAGCATCCAGTGGCCCAGCACGATTCCAATCAGCGACAGCGGTATGGCCAGCATCATCACCATAGGCGTTTTAAAATTCTGGAACCAGCCCACGATCAGCATGTAAATAATCACGATGACCACCAGGAAGGCCACGCCCAGATCGCGGAAAACTTCCAGCGTTATCTGCCATTCACCGTCCCATTTTACCCAAAAGTTGCTTTCGTCATCCGGCTGTGCGGTGTAAAGTTCACCAATGCTGTAGCCTTTGGGCAACTTGAGTGATTTCAGCTTTTCCTCCATGCCCAGAATGGCATATACCGGGCTTTCGAGTTCGCCGGCCATATCGGCCATGACGTACACCACGCGTTTCTGGTCTTTGCGATAGATTGTTTTCTGTAGCGTATCGGGCGTAGCTTTCACCAGGTCGGATACGGGTACCATGCCTTGTGCACCGCGGATTTTAATGTTTTTTACGTCGTCCAGACTGGTTTTGTCCTGATCGTCGAGCGCCATGACAATGCCCACATCTTTGGCCGATTTTGGATCGTGAAGGCTTGAAAACGGATGTTCGGTAAGCAGATATGTCAGATTTCCAACGATTTGTTGCGGAGCGATGCCGTTTAGCATGGCTTTTTCCTTGTCGACCTCCAGTTTGAATTCCTGCTGATCGTCCTCGACCATCCAGTCGGTATCGACAATGTCCGGCGTTTGCACCAGCAAGTCTTTTACCTGTCGGGCTACCTCGATTTGCTGATCGTAATCCGGCCCGTAGATTTCGGCTACAATGGTCGACAGCACCGGCGGTCCGGGCGGAACCTCGATGATTTTGGCATTGGCGCCGTATTTTTGCGCAATCTTTTGCACCTCAGGCCTGATGGCTTTCGCGATGTCGTGGCTTTGCGCGCTGCGCTTGTCTTTGCCCAGAAGGTTAACCTGAATATCGGCCATGTTGCTTCCGCCGCGCAGGTCGTAATGCCTTACCAAGCCGTTAAAGGTGATAGGTGCCGATGTGCCCACGTAATTTTGATAATTCACCACTTCCGGCCGCATAGCCAGATAGTTTGAGATTTCGCGGGTAACGGCTGCCGTGCGTTCCAGCGTGGTACCTTCCGGCATGTCAATGACTACCTGCATCTCGTTTTTGTTATCAAACGGAAGCATTTTTACCGCTACCGATTTGGTGAAAAACATCGCCACCGATCCCAGTAACAAGACCACCGTTGCCAAAACCAGCAGGCGGCGCTTGCGGCTGTGATCCAAAAGCGGGCGTTCGAGTTTGTTGTAGATTTTGTAAATCCAGCCGCTTTCCAGCCCCTGTTCTTCCATTTCCTGATGCCTGTCTTTTTCCCGCAGCAGGTGGTAACCCAGATAAGGCGTCACGGTGAGCGCCACAAAAAGCGACAGCATCATTGCAATCGACGCACCAATCGGCATCGGGCTCATATACGGCCCCATCATTCCAGATACAAACGCCATGGGAAGGATGGCCGCGATAACGGTAAAGGTGGCCAGAATCGTCGGGTTTCCTACCTCGTTGATGGCGTAGATGGCGGCGTCCTTAAACGGCAGTCGCTTCATCTTAAAGTGTCGGTGCATGTTTTCGGCAATGATGATCGAGTCATCCACAACAATTCCCACCACAAACACCAGTGCAAAAAGCGTAATGCGGTTAAGCGTGTAACCCAGCAGGTAGTACGCAAACAGTGTGAGGGCAAAGGTGAGCGGAACGGAAAGGAATACCACCAGTCCGCCGCGTTTTCCCATCGCCAGCATCACCAAAACCGTTACCGCAATGATCGCAATCCCGAGGTGGAGCAGGAGCTCACTTACCTTGTCAGACGCGGTTTCGCCGTAGTTCCGGGACACTTCAACGTGGACGTCATCGGGAACCAAAGTCTTTTTAAGCGATTCGACGCGATCCAGGATGGCAGCCGAAATCTTCATGGCATCACCGCCCTTGATTTTACCAACCGATATCGTTACGGCTGAGTGCTCTCCGGGGTGGGCGCTGAATTTTTCGTTGGTTTGTCCGTAACCAAATGATACGTAGTTGCCGGCGCGCTGCGGACCGTCTTCAACCCGTGCCACCTGACGCAGATATACGGGCAGGTTGGCGTTGGTACCTACCACCAGATTCCCGACGTCTTCTGCCGATTGCAGAAATTGCCCGGTGGTAATCAAATACTCAGTATCGCCCTGGACCATCGCACCTGATTGGTGACTGGCATTGGACGCCTTGATCATCGTCATCACGCTTAGCGGATCGATGCCATTTTCAGCCAGTTTGTCCTTGTCGAGCACTACGCGCAACTGACGGTCGTAGCCGCCTATCTCCTTGGTTGCGGCCACGCCTTTTACTTTTTCAATCTCCGAGGTAAGTTCGCCGGCCAATTGCTTGAGCGCAAATCCGTCCTGGGTTTTGCTCCACAGGGTCAGCGCCAGCATCGGGACGTCGTCAATCGAGCGGGTTTTTACCATTGGCTTGTAAATCCCCTCCGTGAACATATCGTCGTGTTTGGCGAGTTCGTCGTAAAGCTTTACGTAGGAACGCTCAATGTCTTCGCCTACATAAAACTGGACGATCAACATGGCGCGGCCGTTCATGGCCATACTGTGAACGTGCTCTACTCCCTTGATATTCGAGACGATTTTTTCGAGCGGCTTGACCACGCGGGTTTCAACTTCCTGTGGATTTGCGCCCGGAAAGCCTACCATAATGTCGGCCATCGGGACGTTGATCTGAGGTTCTTCTTCACGCGGAATCAAGAACGAGCTGTATACGCCAATGGCCATGAGCCCGATCATCAGCAGTACGGTAAGTTTTGAATGGATGAAAAAATGGGCTATTTTTCCTGATATTCCTTGTTGCATGGTTATAGCTTAAAGGTTAGCGGATTTCAATCGGGCAGCCGTTATAGAGTTTTCCGTCCTGGCTGACGATGTATTTTTCAGACGGATCCAATCCGGAGAGAACCTCAGTCTGGCTGCCAAAAGTGCGACCGGTGCGCAACCAACGCAAAAGCGCGGT
>CAZIBV010000012.1:0-15412 GCA_964537345.1 uncultured Flavobacterium sp.
GGCGGGAGTGACCTGGCCCTCCCCTACAAAATCCCCCAAACCCCACAGTACAGATTTTTTACCCAAACTGTTAAATTTCACCCAGCAACCATCGACAGCAAACCACCATTTCTCCCCGCAAAAATTTATACCTTTAAGCCATGAATGATATTATTTGCCCAAACTGTAAGAAAGTCTTTAAAGTTGACCAGGCTGGTTTTGCCGAAATCCTGAAACAGGTTCGGGATCACCAGTTTGAGGAAGAACTGGACAAACGCCTGAGGATTGCCGAGGCGGAAAAGGAAAATGCCGTTCTTTTGGCCGAAGCCAATCTGAAAAACTCCCTTATGGAAGATTTGGCCAATAAAGAGCGTGAAATTGTAGAGCTTAAAGCCCGAAACGAACGCGACTTTGCCCAAACCATGGCCAAAAAAGACGCCGAGATTTCAGAACTCCGCGCCCGTCATGAAATTGAAAATGCCGAAAGACTGTCCAGAAAAGAACAGGAAATAGCTGAATTGAAATCGCGCCTGGAGCAGGCATCAATCGAGAAGAAACTGACCCTTGCCGAAGCCATGCGCGAGATTGAAAAAGAGCGTGATCAATTGGTCAATGAGTTAAAAATGCGCGAAACACAGGCTCAGTTGCGGGAAAAGTCATTGCAGGAGCGGTTTATGGCCGAACTTAAAACCAAGGACGACATCATCAGGCACAAGGATGAGGAAATCGCGCTACGCAAGGACATGAAACTCAAGCTATCGACCAAGATGATTGGCGAAACCCTGGAGCAACACTGCGAGTCTGAATTCAACAAACTGCGTGCAACGGCATTTCAGAATGCGTATTTTGAAAAAGACAACGATGCACGCTCCGGCAGCAAGGGCGATTTTATCTACCGCGAAACCGACGATGCCGGGAACGAAATCATCTCGATCATGTTCGAGATGAAAAATGAAGGCGACGAAACGGCCACCAAAAAGCGCAACGAGGATTTCTTCAGGGAACTTGACCGCGACCGCAACGAAAAAAAATGCGAATATGCCGTGCTGGTTTCACTGCTTGAAAGCGAAAGCGAATACTACAACTCGGGTATCGTCGATGTATCACACCGCTTCCCAAAAATGTACGTGGTGCGTCCGCAATTTTTTATTCCGATCATCACGCTGCTTCGCAATGCGGCCATGAACTCGCTCAAATACAAGGCTGAGCTGGCGCTTATCCGCAACCAAAACATCGACATCACACGTTTTGAGGAAAACATCAACAACTTCAAGGAAGGTTTTGCCCGAAATTATGAACTCGCCAGCCGCAAGTTCAAGACGGCCATAGAGGAGATTGACAAAACCATCATTCACCTGCAAAAAACCAAGGATGCGTTGCTTTCATCTGAAAATAACCTGCGCCTGGCCAACAACAAGGCCGAGGACCTGACCATCAAAAAACTGACGCACGGCAATCCGACGATGAAGGCGAAATTTGATGCGCTTAAAAATGAAGGAAACTTGCCGGAAAACTAAACCGGCAGGTGGACTACTTTCTTGGTTTCGAAAAATTCGCCGTCAAAGAAATTTGAAATGTCGTATTGCGTCGCCTGCGGAAAGTCTTTGAGTTCTTCCTGCAAGTCACCGCCTTTTAAGTAGAGGATTCCATTAGCGAATTCGTGCCGACTTTTGCGCGTTACCTTATCTCGAACCCACGAATAAAAATCGGGCATATTGGTCACCGCACGGCTTACGACAAAGTCAAACTTTCCATCTACCGCCTGTGCTCTAATCTGACGCGCGTCGACGTTGGAAAGTCCGAGTTCTTTTGCCACGGCATTCACCACCGTGATTTTCTTGCCGATGACGTCGATCAACGTAAAGGAAACCTCCGGAAACAAAATGGCCAGCGGGATTCCCGGAAATCCTCCGCCGGTTCCCACGTCCAGTATCTTACTGCCCGGTTTAAACGGCTGAACCTTTGCAATGGCCAGTGAATGAAGCACATGGCGTTCATACAACGAATCAATATCCTTGCGTGAAATCACGTTGATTTTTGAGTTCCAATCGCGGTAAAGTGCCCCGAGTTTTAAAAATTGCTCTTGCTGAACGGGGGTCAGATCTGGAAAATGGCGCTTAAGCGTTTGCATGGACGGCAGTTTGTGCAAAACTAAGACAATACCCCTAATTTTTTGCCAACCAGGATAAAATCGACTTAATAATTAAGTAACTTTGAGGCGCTTAAACAGCATATTATTTTGTTACTTTTTTATGAATCGCACTACCCCAACCTTTTCACGTCAGGACAACGTGAAGTTTTTTAAAACTCTGAATGCCCGCGTCAACGCTTATTTCAAAGAAAACAACCTAAAGAAAACCGGAAACTGGCAAATCCACTTAAAGACCATTATTCTTTTCCTGGTATTTCTGACGCCTTATTTTTTTATCCTTGGGCTTAGCCTTCCGCTCTGGGCACACCTGTTACTCAGTATACTGATGGGCATCGGGATGGCCGGCATCGGAATGAACGTCATGCACGACGGCAACCACGGATCATATTCTACCAAATCATGGGTAAACAAAATCATGGGTGGCACCATTTACGTGCTGGCCGGAAACGTATACAACTGGCAGGTTCAGCACAATGTTTTGCACCACACCTACACCAACATCCACGGACACGATGAAGACTTGGACGCCGGCAGAATCATTCGCTTTACCAAGGAAGCCAAATGGTACCGCTTTCACAAATTCCAACACTACTACTCGGTTTTCCTGTACGGATTGCTGACGTTTAACTGGGCCATCACCACCGACTTTTTACAGATGAGCCGCTACATCAAGCGAAAACTCTCATACGGCGAGGCCAAAAGCCCCAAGATTTTGTGGACAACACTCATCATCACCAAACTGATTTATGTAGCCATCTGGATTGCCGTTCCCATTTTGGTAGGCATCGTATGGTGGCAGGTTTTGCTCGGATTCTTTGTGATGCACTACACCGCAGGCCTCATCCTGAGTATTGTTTTCCAATTGGCACACGTGGTTGAGGACACTGTCAATCCCATTCCAAATGAAGTGGGCGAAATAGAAAACACCTGGGCCATCCACCAGTTGTACACAACGGCCAACTTTGCGCCTAAAAACAAAATCGTAAACTGGTTTACCGGCGGACTCAACCACCAGATTGAGCACCACCTGTTTCCCAATATCAGCCACATCCACTACAGCAAGATTGCGGGCATTATCAAGCAAACCGCTGCCGAATGCAACCTTCCCTACCACGAATTCAAAACCATGCGCAGCGCGGTTGCCGCACACTTCCGCCACCTGAAAGCTTTGGGTAACGAGCCTGCCTTAACCGTATAATCATGAACCATTTGTTATCGGACAGGATCAACAACCTGTCGACATCGCAAACCCTTGCCATGGCCGCACTGGCCCGCGAACTCAAGGCTCAGGGCAAGGACATCATCAGCCTCAGCCTTGGTGAACCTGATTTCAACACGCCCGATTTTATCAAGGAAGCGGCCAAAAAAGCCATTGACGAAAACTACAGCACCTACACGCCGGTAGACGGCTACGTGGAACTTAAGGAAGCCATCTGCCGCAAGTTCAAGCGCGACAACGGCCTGGATTACAAGCCAGCCAACATCGTGGTATCAACCGGCGCCAAGCAGTCGCTGTACAACATAGCGCAAGTGATGTTAAACGACGGCGATGAAGTCATCCTTCCGGCGCCATATTGGGTGAGCTATTATGAAATCATCAAGCTTTCCGGCGGCGTTCCCGTTATTGTCCCAACGACGGTTGAAAGCGAATTCAAGATAACAGCCGATCAACTGGAAAAAGCCATTACGCCCAAAACCAAGATGATCTGGTTCTCATCGCCGTGCAACCCAAGCGGTTCGGTTTACAGCCGCGCCGAATTTGAAGCCATGGCCAAAGTCCTGGAAAAGCACCCCAACATTTTTGCGGTGGCCGACGAAATCTACGAACACATCAACTTTACCGGAACTTTTTGCAGCATTGCATCGGTGCCCGGCATGTTTGACCGAACCATCACCGTTAACGGCGTAGCCAAAGCCTTTGCCATGACGGGCTGGCGAATTGGTTACATTGGCGCACCCGAGTTTATCGCCAAAGCCTGCACCAAAATGCAAGGCCAGGTAACCAGCGGAGCCAACTCAATCGCACAGCGCGCCACCATTGCCGCCGTCGAAGCCGATCCATCAGTCTTGAACGACATGGTCAAAGCCTTTCACTCGCGCCGCGACCTCGTGGTAAAAGGCGTGCGCGAAATCCCGGGCTTTAAATGTACCGTCCCGGAAGGCGCGTTTTACGTATTCCCTGACGTTTCGTACTACTTTGGAAAAACACTCCGGGGCAAAACCATAAACAACGCCGACGACTTCTCGATGTATCTGCTCTCAGAGGCCAACGTAGCCACCGTAACCGGCGACGCCTTTGGCAATCCAAATTGCATCAGGCTCTCCTACGCCACCAGCGAAGAAGCCCTTACCGAGGCGCTCCGCCGCATCAAAGAAGCACTAGCCTAAAACACGCCCTGGATTTTCCGGGGCTTTTTTATTTCAAAAAAATGCACCCGGCATCCTTAAAATTTAAGATTGAAATTTTTGATACCTTTCACGGCGTTGCCTCCGGCCCGCGCTATCCGCTCTTATCTTTTTGGCTTCCTTGCGTCGCCAAAAAGGATAACCGCTGCTATCGCTAACGCAGATCGCCGTCACCATTAAGTTCCAAATAAGTCGGTGTTGGTTGCTGGCTATTGAAAAAGTTTACAGTTGACGGTTGACAGTTTACAGAAAATGTCGGTATCAGGAAGTTTCGTTAAAGGATTAAACAACTTTATTAGGATTGGAGCGCAAAACCACTGTTGACAACACCAAATAAATCAGATAACACCATTTCTTTCAACTTTTTACCATGAAAAAAATCCTCCTCCTCGGATCGGGCGAATTGGGAAAAGAATTCACCATTGCCGCCCAGCGCATCGGCCAGTACGTCATTGCCGTCGACAGTTACCCGGGTGCTCCCGCCATGCAGGTAGCCCATGAAGCCGAGGTGGCCAACATGCTCAGCGGCGACGAACTCGACCTACTGGTAGCCAAACACCAACCGGACTACATAGTCCCGGAAATCGAGGCCATCCGCACCGAGCGTTTTTACGATTACGAAAAGCAGGGCATTACCGTGGTTCCGTCGGCCAAGGCGGCCAATTTTACCATGAACCGCAAAGCCATCCGCGATTTGGCCGCCCGGGAGCTGGGCCTTAAAACCGCCAATTACCGCTATGCCACCACTGCCCGGGAATTGCACGATGCCGTGGCACAAGTGGGCATTCCCTGTGTTGTTAAACCATTGATGTCGTCGTCGGGAAAAGGACAATCGACCATCAAGCACCGGGACGACATTGACAAGGCCTGGCAATACGCGCTCGAAGGTTCACGCGGCGATGTCGTCGAGGTGATTGTCGAGGCATTTGTACAATTCAATTCCGAGATTACCCTTCTTACCGTTACCCAGCACAACGGCCCGACGCTGTTTTGCGCGCCCATCGGACACCGGCAGGAACGCGGCGACTACATGGAAAGCTGGCAGCCCGCGCACGTGAGCCGCGAGGATTTGCTCACCGCGCAGGACATGGCCAAAAAAGTTACTGAAGCGCTGGGCGGCGCCGGCCTGTTTGGCGTTGAATTCTTCCTGGCCGACGACGGCGTTTACTTTAGCGAACTCTCCCCGCGGCCGCACGACACCGGAATGGTCACGCTGGCGGGGACACAAAACTTTAACGAATTTGAACTTCACCTGCGCGCCGTCCTCGGATTGCCTATTGCGCAAATCAAGCTGGAACGCGCGGGAGCGAGCGCCGTCATCCTGGCCGGCGCAACCGGAACGCCGTCCTACACCGGACTGGAAAAAATAGCCGCCCTACCCGACACTGATTTCAGGATTTTCGGAAAACCCACCACACGTCCGTACCGCCGGATGGGCGTAGCGCTTGCCTATGCTCCCTTGGATTGTAAAATGGACGAATTGGTCGAGCGTGCCAAAACGGCGGCAGCCATGGTGCGTGTGGTGAGTGGTTAGATTTTCGCTGACTCTTTTTAAGGCCAATGCCCTAGCCCCGATGGGAGCAGCATCCTTTTTTGTTATGACGCATCCGGCAAAGCACAACCCGCCACAAAAAAGATACAGCGGACAGCGGGAATAAGCTCCTGAAAAAAATTGGTATCTTTAGTCAAATTCTTTTTATGCCTGAAAACCTGTTTCTGGAAACCGTTGCGCGACACGTTTCCCTGACGCCTGAGGAGCAGCAAACGGTGCTGCAGCACATGGAACGCCATTCCTATCCGGCGCGCACGCTTTTGCTGGAGAGCGGCCAGGTTTGCACACATTCTATTTTTGTGGTTTCGGGTATTTTGCGCAGTTATACCATTGACGATCAGGGAACCGAACACGTGGTGAGCTTTGCGCCCCCGGGCTGGTTTATTGCCGATATGTACAGCTTGCTTTCCCAGCGTCCCGGACAGCTTTTTATCGAGGTCAATGAGGCGGCCGACGTATTCTTGCTTTCCAAAGTGAACCAGGACAAACTTTACGACGAAGTTCCCAAAATGGAACGGTTTTTCCGGATCCTGATTGAAAATTCGCTTGTGGCCAATCAACAGCGACTGGTAGACAACCTGACGTTTACCGCCGAGGCGCGATACGACAAATTCCTGAGCAAATTTAAGGACTTGGCGCACCGGGTTCCGCAAAAGCAAATCGCCTCGTATATTGGTGTGACGCCGGAGTTCTTTTCCAAAATGAAGGCGCGGATGCTCAAGCGCTGACTTTCTTAATCTAGGTTAACAGACTGGCGGTTTGCCCGGCGGTATCTTTGTGCCATCATTTAAAAGATACGACTATGGCAACTACAAAATGGGCGATTGACCCAACACACACTGAGATTGGATTCAAGGTTAAACACATGATGTTTACCAATGTATCCGGGAAATTTGATTCGTTTGACGGATCATTCACTACTGACGGCGACAACTTTGAAAACGCCGAGATTGAATTCCAGGCCGACATCGCGTCGATCAACACTGGAAACACTGACCGCGACAACCACCTGAAAAGCGCCGACTTTTTTAACGCAGAGCAGTTCCCCAAACTGACTTTCAAAGCGTCGTCATTTACGCAAAAAACAGGTAACCAATACGAACTGGCCGGCGATTTGACGCTTAACGGACAAACCAAATTCGTAAAACTTCCGGCTGAATTTTCTGGACTGATGACTGACCCATGGGGCAATACCAAGGCCGCGCTTTCAATTGGCGGAAGCATCAGCCGCAAGGAATGGGGCCTGAACTGGAACGCAGCGCTCGAAACCGGTGGTGTTCTGGTAAGTGACGATGTCAGGATGAACATTGAATTGCAGCTGGTAAAACAATAACCGAAACACCAACGACCTTCCTTAAACGGCCTCAGACTTCTGGGGCTGTTTTATTTTACAGCCATTGCAAACCGGAATGCAATAAACAAAAAACACTATTTTTACCCCATAAATCAACACCAAATGAAAGCATACGTCTTCCCGGGCCAGGGCGCCCAATTTACCGGAATGGGGAAATCACTTTACGAAGATTCGGAAATGGCCCGCGAACTGTTTGAACGCGCCAATTCCATTTTGGGATACCGCATTACCGATGTGATGTTTGAGGGATCGGCCGATGACTTGAAACAGACCAAGGTTACCCAACCCGCCATATTCCTGCATTCGGTAATTATGGCCAAAACCATGGGAAGCGGGTTTGCGCCCGACATGGTGGCCGGACACTCCCTGGGCGAATTCTCGGCATTGGTGGCTGCGGGCGGCCTGTCATTTGAGGATGGTCTTTCGCTCGTCTACAAACGCGCCATGGCGATGCAGGAGGCCTGTGATATCGCTCCGTCGACCATGGCAGCCGTTCTGGGGTTGGACGATGCCCGCGTAGAGGAAGTTTGCGCCGGAATAAGCGGTGTGGTGGTTCCTGCAAACTACAACTGCCCTGGGCAACTTGTGATATCCGGCGAGACGACGGCGGTTGAAGCTGCCTGTGCCGCACTTAAAGAAGCCGGAGCCAAACGCGCGCTGATTCTTCCCGTAGGTGGCGCTTTTCACTCGCCCATGATGGAACCAGCCCGCGAAAAACTGGCCGAGGCCATCCGTCAGACGGAGTTTTTAAAACCGGTTTGTCCTATCTATCAAAACGTGACTGCCAAGGCCGTGTGGGACGCTGCTGAGATTCAGGAGAACCTCATCACACAGCTCACAGCTCCGGTTCGTTGGACGCAATCAGTTCAGCAAATGGTTAAAGACGGCGCCACCGAATTTATTGAAGTGGGACCCGGAAATGTCTTGCAGGGATTAGTTAAAAAAATCGAGCCGACGGCACAGGTTGCATCGGCGGGACAGTAATCCTATAAAACTGACAAATAAAAAACTCCGGCAAGATCCGGAGTTTTTTTGACATTATTTTTGGCGGATTTTCTTTTCCCACTTCCAGGCACTGGCCAGGGCGTCCTCTAAAGTTGACTGCGCCTTCCAGCCCAAAACGTTGTTGGCCTTATCAGTGTTGGCGTAGGCCGTTGTGATATCGCCTTCGCGGCGTCCGACGATTTTGTACGGCAGTTTTTGTCCGCTTACTTTTTCAAATGCGTTGATCACTTCCAGTACCGAACTTCCGGTTCCGGTTCCTACGTTGAAGACCTCAACCTTATCTAAATTTTTGTTGTCCAACAGACGCTTGAGCGCCACAACGTGCGCCTTGGCCAGATCGACTACGTGGATGTAATCGCGGATGCAGGTGCCGTCGGGCGTTGGATAATCATCGCCAAAAACGGAAAGTTCCTGGCGCATTCCGATGCCGGTTTGGGTGATAAACGGAACCAGGTTTTGCGGAACGCCGATGGGAAGCTCGCCGATATGCGCCGACGGATGTGCGCCCACCGGATTGAAGTAGCGCAGCAGAATCGCCTTGATGTTGGTAACGGCGCAGGTTTCGGTGATGATTTCCTCGCCAATCTGCTTGGTATTTCCGTAAGGCGACATGGCTTTTTGAATGGAGGCGTTTTCCGTAATCGGCATTTCCTCGGCCTGGCCGTAAACCGTACACGACGAACTGAAAATAAAGTTTGCCTTGTTTAGCTTTTGCAGGTTTTGCAACATGTACACCAGGGTATTGATGTTGTTTTCGTAGTACAGCAGCGGATTTTCGACGCTCTCACCTACGGCCTTTGACGCCGCAAAGTGAATGACGCCGGCCACGTCGCTGTGACGCGCAAAAAAATCATTGACTTTGTCTTTTTCGCGAAGGTCGAACTTTTCGAATACTGGTGTTTTGCCTGTAATGGCCACAATGCCGTCCAATACGTCAATTGAGGAATTTGATAGATTGTCAACGATGACCACCTCAAAACCTTCGTTCTGCAGTTCCACTACGGTGTGTGAGCCGATAAAACCCAGCCCTCCGGTTACTAAAATCTTCATCTTATTCTTGTTTTGGCTTAATGGTAAAATCAAATGCGTCGAGGCCTTGTTGGTCTTTGTAAAAATAATGCAGTAAAACTCCCTCCTGACGCAACTCTTCCATCCCTGATTGCGTGTCGTAATTTTTTTGCGCCTGCTCCTTGACAAAAGCACTGGCCGATTGTGGATCGAGTGTCTTTCGCGCTACCGATTCATTTGGAAGCGTGAAGTGATAACGCAGGGTATCGCCTGAAACCGACGCGCTGTCCAAACGGGTTTCGGCATCGACCATGACGGGAATATTCTTGTTGATTTCATCGGCTGCGTCCTGAAGCTTGCGTTCGAGTTTTCCTTTTCCCAGCAGCATCGAGGTGCCAAAAAACGCCAGCGAAAAGAAAAACACAAAAAGGGCCGCCATGCGGATGTTGCGCTTGGTTTGTGGCGTCATCGGCTTAGGTATTCAAGAATGGTATTGGCAATGAACTCAATTTGATCGTCATCCAGTTCCGTGTGCATCGGCAATGAAAGCACTTCCTTGCACAATTGGTTGGTAACGGGAAAATCCTCTTCGCGGTAACGGCTGCTGGCGTACGCCTTTTGCGCATGCAGCGGGATAGGATAGTAAATGGCGCACGGAATGCCGTTGTCCAAAAGGTGTTGCATCAATCCGTCGCGGTTGGCGTCGACTATTCTAAGCGTGTATTGGTGAAAAACGTGGCTGTCGGTGCTGCCGGCCACCACCGGTGTAATAATATTGGGATGATTGGCCAATGCCGCCGAATACTTGCCCGCAGCCGCTTGCCTGGCCTGGTTGTAACTGTCCAGTTGCGGGAGTTTGGCGTTGAGCACCGCCGCCTGTAAACTGTCGAGGCGCGAGTTTACGCCCACAACGTCGTGATGGTAGCGGACGTACATGCCGTGGTTGACAATTCCGCGAAGGGTGTGCGCCAACGCATCGTCATTGGTAAAAATTGCTCCGCCATCGCCATAACAACCCAGATTCTTTGACGGGAAAAATGACGTTGACGCCGCGTGGCCCATAACGCCGGCCTTCTTTTTCGAACCGTCGGGAAAGGTATAGTTTGCACCAATCGCCTGCGCATTGTCTTCAATCACCAAAAGGTTGTGCTCGTTTGCGATTTCCATGATCGCCTGCATGTTGGCCACCTGTCCAAACAAGTGAACGGGAACAATGGCGCGGGTTTTTGGCGTAATCGCTTTGCGGATCGCATCAATTGAAATATTAAACGTATCGGGCTCGACATCGACCAAAACCGGGGTCAGCTGCAGCAGCGCAATCACTTCGACGGTGGCGGCAAAGGTGAAATCGGCGGTGATGACTTCGTCGCCTGGCTTTAAACCCAAGCCCATCATGGCTATCTGGAGCGCATCGGTACCATTGGCACAAGGGATGACGTGTTTGCAGTCGAGGTATTCTTCCAGATTTTTCTGAAACGACTGAACCTGAGGCCCGTTGATATAGGTGGTAGTGTCCAGCACTTCCTGCATCGAGGCGTTAACCTGGTCTTTGATGCGATCGTACTGACGCTTTAAATCAACCATTTGGATTTTATTCATCACTGTACTTTTAAGTGCGGCAAAATTACTAATAAAAACGCGGCGGCAATGTATTTTCTATAAACTGCCGTATTTTAGCGACAGAATTCACCGCCTATGTTTTTTGTCTATAATTTGCTGGTTTACACCGTCGGATTTTTCCTGAAACTGGCCGCGGGCGTGAGTCCCAAGCTAAAACTCTTTGTAGACGGCCGCCGCGGTGTCTTTCAAACCATCTCCCAAAAAATATCGCCGACTGATAAAACCATCTGGTTCCACGCCGCATCATTGGGCGAATATGAACAAGGCTTGCCGGTGATGGAAGCCGTCAAAAAACAGTTCCCTGATTGCAAAATCGTGCTCACCTTTTTTTCGCCGTCGGGGTTTGAGGTACGCAAAAACAACGCAGTTGCCGATGTGACAGTTTACCTACCGCTCGACACTGCCGCCAACGCCAAGCGATTTCTGGATCTTGTAAATCCGCAGATGGCGCTTTTTATCAAGTACGAATACTGGCCCAACTATTTGCGCGAACTGCAAAAACGCCGCGTTAAAACGTATTTGGTTTCCGGGATTTTGCGCGAAGGACAGGTGTTTTTTAAATGGTATGGCAGATTTTATCGCAGGGCGCTTGAGGCGTTCACCCATTTTTTTGTGCAGAATCAAAAGTCAAAGGAACTTTTGGCTACGCTGGGCAAACAAAACGTCACGGTGTCGGGTGATACGCGGTTTGATCGGGTCGCGGCCATACTGGAAAAGGACAACCATCTGGATTTTATCAGCAGGTTTGCGGGCGATGCACTTACCGTAGTCGCCGGAAGCACCTGGCCCAAGGACGAGGAAATTCTGGTGCCGTATATCAACCAGTCAAAAGGCGTCAAATTCATTCTCGCGCCGCACAACATCAAGCCTGCACAAATCGAATCGCTCAAAAATTCCATTGTCAAAAAGACGGTTTTGTTTTCGCAGATGGACGGGCAGACACTCGAGGATTTTGACGTTTTTATTGCCGATACGATTGGCATCCTGACCAAAATCTACAGCTATGCCAACATTGCCTACGTGGGCGGCGGCTTTGGAAATCCGGGCGTTCACAACGTTTTGGAACCCGCGGCTTTTGGCGTTCCGGTGATCATCGGTCCAAACTATCAACATTTTGCCGAGGCGACGGCGCTGGTCAACAACGGCGGCTGCATCAGCGTAAACAATCAACAAAGCCTGGATGAAGCACTCAACAACCTGATGGGCAACGACGACGTCCGCCATGAAAAAGGCCACATCGCGCGGACTTTTGTCGACATGAATAAAAATGCCACGCAAACCATTTTGAAACATCTTGCAGATGAAGGCGACGTATAGGCTGGCTGGCGCCGATGACGTAGCGTTGATCCTGCCGATGATGTCGCGGTTTTACGGCATTGACGGCTACCCGATGGACGAATCAAAATCGCGGTCACTGCTGACGGAATTTGTGTCAAACCCGGTTTTGGGCAAAATCTGGATCGTTGAAACCGACAAACCGGTGGGTTACGCCATCCTGACGCTGGTTTTTAGTTTTGAGTTTGGCGGACGGATTGCCTTTATCGACGAGCTGTACCTGGACGAAGCATGTCGCGGGCGTGGCATCGGCCGGCAAACCATCGCTTTTATAAAAGAAAAAGCACGTGAAATGGATGTTAAAATGCTGTATCTGGAAGTGGAACATCACAATGTGCTGGCGCAAAAACTGTATCTTTCGGCGGGTTTTGAAACCCATCACCGCAAATTCATGAAATATCCCTTAATTAAATAGCATGAGATTTTTACGCGTTTTCCTTTTACTGTTTGTTATTCAGGCCACTGCCCAGCAAGGCGGTATGTGGGTTCCGTCGATGCTTGCCGGACGCAATGAGGCCGAAATGAAAAAACTGGGTATGAAGATTACCGCCCAGCAAATCTACGACGCCAACAAACCCGGCATCAAGGACGCAGTTCCGCAATTTGACGGCGGTTGTACGGCCGAGATGATTTCGCCCAAAGGGCTGATGATGACCAACCACCACTGTGGATTTGGTGAGATTCAGTCGCACTCAACCGTTGAAAATGATTACATCACCAACGGATTCTGGGCCATGAACATGGACGAAGAACTTCCAAATCCGGGCGTTGTCGTGACTTTTGTGGTAAAAATCGCCGATGTGACCGACAAGGTTCTGGAAGGCGTTGCATCACTGGCAACAGAGGCTGATAAGCAAAAGAAGATTCAGGAGAACATCACATCGGTTTCCAATTCCTATCCAAAGGAAGCCTGGCAGGAAAACAAGATCCGCAACTTTTTTGACGGCAACCAATACCTGCTTTTTGTAACCGAAACTTTTAAAGACATTCGTTTGGTGGGCGCTCCGCCGTCATCTATCGGCAAGTTTGGTTCAGATACCGACAACTGGGTTTGGCCACGTCATACCGGCGACTTTATGCTGTTTCGGATCTACGCCGACAAAAACAACCGTCCGGCCGAATATTCAAAAGACAACGTTCCTTTCAAACCGCGTCACTTTTTCCCGGTGTCGATTGCAGGCGTAAAGGAAAATGATTTTACTATGGTGATGGGCTATCCGGGCCGCACTACCGAATATCTTCCGGCCGTGGCAGTCGAACAGATTGTAAACGATTTGGATCCGGCGCGCATTGGAGTGCGTGAAGTGGCGCTCAAAGTTCAGGACGGTTTTATGCGTCAGGACAAGGCGATCAAGATTCAATATGCCGCAAAATACGCCAGCGTGGCCAACTACTGGAAAAAGTGGATCGGCGAGGTAAAAGGACTTAAAAAGTCAAACGCGGTTGGCATTAAGCGTGACCAGGAAAAAGCGTTTATGCAAAAGGTGGCGAAAGCCGGAAAACAGTCGGAATACGGAAACCTCTTAACTGATTTTGATCGCGAATACCAAGCGATTGCGCCGTATGCCCTTGGACGCGATTACTTTATGGAAACGTTTTTGCGCAACACCGAACTGACTTTGGTTGGCTACCAACTGGTGCAACTGTCGCAGGTGTATCAAACGCGCGGCGAACAGTCATTTAACGATCGCAAGGCGAATTTCCTTAAGAATATTGAAGGATTCTACAAGGATTTCAACAAAACCGTCGACCAAAAAGTATTTGAGCAACTCATCGCACATTACGCCAAGAACGCGCCAAAGCAGTTTGTTCCTGAAGTTGCGCAGGGCGATGCCGGAAAGTTGGCCGCTCAGGTTTACCAGTCACAGTTTACAACGTATGACGGACTTAAGAATTTGCTTTCAGGAGATGCGAAGGCGGTAATGGCAAAACTCAACGCCGATCCGGGATTTGCCTTTATGCAAACGATGGCCGAGGTGTATCAAAAGCAGATTGCGCCCAAATACGACGAAATCAACTTAAGAATTACGGGCTTGCAGCGCACTTATATGAAGGCGATTCTGGAACTCAATCCGGGCGAGCGGATTTTTCCCGATGCCAACAGCACCCTGCGCGTAACTTACGGCAAGGTAAAGGGATACAATCCGGCCGATGCGGTTACCTACAGCCCTGTTACGTATCTTGACGGAGTGATGGAGAAATACATTCCGGGCGATTATGAGTTTGACGTTCCGCAGAAACTGATCGACCTGTACAATAAGAAGGACTACGGGCCATACGGCGATAACGGAAAAATGCCGGTTTGCTTTATCGGAACCAACCACACTACAGGCGGAAACTCAGGAAGCCCGGCGCTTGATGCCAACGGCAACCTGATTGGTTTGAACTTTGACCGCGTGTGGGAAGGAACCATGAGCGATATTCACTACGACCCGGAGATTTGCCGCAACATCATGGTCGACATGCGATATGTGTTGTTTATCATTGACAAATTTGCGGGCGCAAAGCACCTGGTAGATGAAATGACCATTGTAAAATCGCGCAAATAAACTACTGATAATTAGCTAGGTTACTGCCCAAGTTAACCACGGACTGAACGCAGAAAAAAAAAATCAAAAAAAATTTTACATATTAAAAAATTTATATCTTTGCCTCGAATTAATAATTAACCTTTTATATCAAGTAAGATGAAAAAAGTATTTTTGAGCTTGGCTATGGTTGCTACTTTGACAGTAGTATCTTGCAAAGAAACTAAGACTGAAGAGACTACTACAACTGAAGAAGTAGTTGCTCCAGCTGAAGAAGTTGCTCCAGTTGAAGAGGCTGCTCCTGCAGCTGACACTACAGCTGTTGAGACTACAACTACTACAACTACTGAAGCTGCTCCTGCTCAGTAATTTTGTATTAGCAAAAAAATCAAGCCGCTTTCGAGCGGCTTTTTTTATGGAAATATTTCCGGGAAATCGGTCGGGATTTTACCGATCGCTACTTTGCGACGCCG
>CAZIBV010000012.1:15512-30947 GCA_964537345.1 uncultured Flavobacterium sp.
TCCCTAAACGAAAAAAAGCCCTCCAAAGGAAGGCTTTCGTATTCGTTTTTTGTACTCGAGGCGGGACTTGAACCCGCACGAACATTGCTGTTCACTGGATTTTAAGTCCAGCGTGTCTACCGATTCCACCACTCGAGCCCGGAGTACACATTGGAGCGAAAAACGGGATTCGAACCCGCGACCTCCACCTTGGCAAGGTGGCGCTCTACCAACTGAGCTATTTTCGCGTATTTTTCAGAACGTACCTTTCGGTGTTTGCGAGGGCAAATGTAATACTAAATTATGATTTTGCAAACGATTTGCGCTAAAAATTCCCCACTATGCGGTAACCCTTTGGGAGCGTTTGGCTTACACTTTATTTTTTTCGCAACATCCGCCTGATCTCATTCAACTTCATCAACGCTTCAACCGGCGTCAGGGTATCGATGTCCAGATCCAGCAGGTCTTGCTTGATGTTTTCCATTGCCGGATCGTCTATCGAAAAGAAACTGAGTTGCATTTCATCCTTTGGCTTATAGCTGGCCAATGATTCGGCGGCGCCCATCGTACGCGAATCCGACTCCAGCTTTTTGAGCAGCTTTTGCGCGCGTTTCACCACTGTTTGCGGCATTCCCGCCATTTTGGCCACGTGAATTCCAAAGCTGTGCGCGCTTCCGCCCTCGACCAGTTTGCGCAAAAACAACACATTGTCCTTGGTTTCACGAACCGATACATTGTAGTTTTTAATCCGCTCAAAGGTCTCGGCCATCTCATTCAGCTCGTGATAGTGTGTGGCAAAAAGCGTTTTGGGCCGCGCGGGATGTTCGTGCAGGTATTCGGCAATGGCCCATGCAATCGAGATTCCGTCATAAGTGCTCGTTCCGCGGCCAATTTCATCCAGCAACACCAGGCTGCGGTTGGAAATGTTGTTCAGGATTGACGCCGTTTCATTCATCTCGACCATAAACGTCGATTCGCCCATCGAGATGTTGTCGGAGGCTCCAACCCGGGTAAAAATTTTGTCGACTACGCCAATCGAAGCACTGTCGGCCGGGACAAAACTGCCCATCTGTGCCAAAAGTACAATCAGCGCGGTTTGTCTTAAAATGGCCGATTTACCAGACATGTTGGGACCGGTAATCATAATGATTTGCTGGGATTCGCGGTTCAGTACTACATCGTTGGCAATGTACGGCGTTCCTATCGGCAACTGACGCTCGATCACCGGATGCCTGCCGCCCGCAATTTCCAGCCCGCCCGAATCATCCACCAAAGGCCGGATGTACTTGCACTCGAGCGCCTGACACGCAAATGACGCCAGACAATCAAACTGCGCCACCAACACGGCGTTTTGCTGAACCTGGACAATGTAGCCGGCAACCCAGGCCACGAGCTTTTCATAAAGTTCTGATTCAAGCTTGAGGATTTTCTCCTCGGCGCCCAGAATTTTGGTTTCGTATTCTTTTAATTCCTGGGTGATGTATCGCTCGGCGTTGACCAGCGTTTGCTTGCGGATCCAACTCTCCGGAACCTTGTCCTTATGCGTGTTGCGAACCTCGATATAATAACCAAAAACGTTGTTGAAGGCAATTTTAAGCGATGCGATTCCGGTGGCTTCACTCTCGCGCTTTTCAATGCCTTCCAGATATTCCTTGCCGGAGTAGGCAATGGCGCGCAACTCGTCCAGTTCAGGGCTGATTCCCTTTGCAATGGCGCCGCCTTTTGCCACCGCCACCGGAGCGTCAGGGTTGAGCGTCTCGCCTATTTTTTGGCGCAATACCTCGCATTCGTGAAAGTTTTTGGCCATGGCGCGCACCGATTCCTGATCGCTGGCAAGCGCAAGTTGCTTTAGCGGAACGATGGCATGCAGCGAGTTTTTAAGGTTGACCAATTCGCGCGGACTGATTTTGCCCGTCGCCACTTTTGATATCAGCCGTTCCAAATCCCAGATTGAGCGGATGATCTCGCGCATGGATTCCAGCGTCTGCGGATCGCCCGTTAAAAACGATACCACGTCATGACGCTGTGCAATGGCCTGAATATCCTTGAGCGGCAGAGCCATCCATCGCTTTAAAAGCCGCCCGCCCATCGGTGATTGGGTTTTATCGATGATGTCCAGCAACGTAACCGCATTGGGATTGTAGCTGTGATAAAGTTCGAGATTCCGTATCGTAAACCGATCCATCCATACATACGCATCCTCGGCAATCCGCTGTAAGTTGGTGATGTGCTGAACCCGGTTGTGCTGCGTCTCGCGCAAATAATACAACACCGCACCCGATGCGATCAACCCTTCAGTGAGTTCATCCACGCCAAAACCCTTTAACGACGCCGACTGGAAGTGCCCGGTCAGGCTTTCGCGCGCATAAGTTTCCTTCCAGACCCAATCCTCCAGGAAAAAGGTGTGAAAGCGGTCGTCAAAAGTTTGCTGAAACTTATTCTTTTCCGCCTTGGGAACCAAAACCTCGCTGGGCGAAAAATTTTGCAACAGTTTGTCGATGTATTCCTCATTGCCCTGGGCGGTTAGGAATTCGCCAGTCGAAACGTCCAGAAAAGCAACGCCCAACTGTCGCTTTCCAAAATGGACAGCCGCCAGGAAATTGTTTGATTTTGACTGCAAAACCTCATCGTGCATCGAAACCCCGGGCGTCACCAACTCGGTCACACCGCGCTTGACGATGGTTTTGGTCAGCTTTGGATCTTCCAGCTGATCACATATCGCCACGCGCAATCCGGCCTTGACCAGCTTGGGCAAATAGGTGTTGAGCGAATGGTGCGGAAACCCGGCCAGTGCAGTTTCGGCCTCGGTACCATTGCCGCGCTTGGTGAGCACGATACCCAGGATTTTTGAGGCGCGGACGGCATCTTCGCCAAAGGTTTCATAAAAATCTCCCACGCGAAAAAGCAGGCACGCATCAGGATACTTGGCCTTGATTTCGTTGTATTGTTTCATCAAGGGCGTTTCCTTGACCGTCTTTTCTTTAGCTGACAATGGGCAAATTTTTAGCAGTAGCGGCGAAGTTAAAAAATTGCGCCCAAACCGCCCACCTAACAGGCCGTAAAAGCCTTGCAGGATTTTGTAAATTTGCATCTTACTCCCTTACCATGCAAAAACTGGCCAACAGCGAATTGGAACGCAAAAGCATCGACGAATTTCACAAGGCACAAAAAACGCCGCTGATCATCGTCCTCGACGACGTGCGCAGCCAGCACAACATCGGATCGGTTTTCAGGACTTCCGATGCCTTTTTGGTCGAAAAGATGATTTTGTGCGGCATCACATCGACCCCGCCCAACAAGGAAATCCACAAAACCGCACTGGGCGCCACCGAAACCGTTGCCTGGGAATACACCAATTCGATTCTTGACGCTGTTGAAGGTTTGCGTCGCGAAGGTGTAACCGTGCTGGCAGTCGAACAAGTGCGCGGCGCCATCCCGTTGCAGGAATTCACACCCAAAAAAGGTGAACGGTACGCACTAGTTTTTGGCAACGAAGTTTTTGGCGTGTCGCAACTGGCTATCGAAATGTGCAACGGCAGCATCGAGATTCCGCAATCGGGAACCAAGCATTCGCTAAACATAGCCGTAAGCGCCGGAATTGTGGTGTGGGATTTTTACCGCAAGATGAACTACTGAATCCGCGTCCGGATCTGCTCCAGGATGTTGACGTAATCCTTTTGGTTTTTGACAAAGTCAAGATCTGACACGTCAATCATCAGCACGTTGAGATTTTGCTGGGTTTTGATATAGTCCAGATATCCCTGATTGATTTGTTCCAAATATTCGGCGGGAATTTCCTGCTCGTAACTGCGGCCGCGCGTGCGGATGTTTTGCAAAAGGCGATCGGTGTTTTGATATAGATAAACGTACAAATCCGGCTTGGGCATCTCACGGTAAATGATGTCAAAAAGTTTACGATACAATCGGTATTCATCGTCGCTCAAAGTAACTTTTGCAAAAATCAGCGACTTAAAGACGTGATAATCGGCCACGATAAAATCCTTGAACAAGTCAAACTGCGCCAGGTCGTCGGAAATTTGCTGGTATCTGTCGGCCAAAAACGACATCTCCAGCGGAAACGCATACCGCGGCTGATCCTCGTAAAACTTGGGCAGGAACGGGTTGTCGGCAAATCGCTCCAAAACCGTTTTGGCGTTAAAATCAAAAGCAATCCGGTTGGTCAGCGTGGTTTTTCCGGCGCCGATGTTTCCCTCAATCGCAATGTAGTTGTATCGCTGCAAATCATAACGGTCGAGCGGATTGTCAAGTTTTGACATAAACCTGCAAATGGTCGTATCGGCTGACTGACGCGCCAGTTCCGGAAGGTATTTTTGAAGGATCGGATGACGCCAGTCCAGGTTTAGGTCGCGCATCGGCACCAGCACAAACTGTCGCTCCTGCATCAGCGGATGCGGAACCTGAAGCGTATCGGTCGAAATGATGTCATCGTTATACGTTATCAGGTCGATGTCGATGGTTCGCGCCTCATATCCGCCCATTTTGCGCTCACGACCCAGTTCATCCTCAATCGCCAGCAACTCGGCCAGCAAGTCGTGCGCCGGCTTATAGGTGTGCAACGTTAGTGCAGCATTGTAAAAAGGCGTGCTCTCAAAACCCCAGGCCGGCGTCTCATAAAGATTTGAAACGCGCGTCACCGTTCCCGCCCGCTCGTGAATCCGGACAATGGCCTTGGCGATAAAATCGCGACGGTCGCCCAGGTTGCTGCCCAGCGATAGTACGGCAAGATTGGGATTCAAGGTCATGGGGAGGGTGCGGAACGAGGTTTAATTTCCGCAAAATAAGCAAAACAATTTCTAAATCGGAGTATATTTGTTGGACACATTACTAACTATTTACAAACACCTCCATGCGATTTCTTGGCAACGTTCTGGCAACCCTTGTGGGCCTTTTCATCTTTTCATTTGTCGGATTCTTTTTACTGATCGCAATCGTATCAGTAGCAGGCAGCGGCGACGACACAGTTACCGTTCGCAGTAACTCGGTTTTGGAACTCGACCTGTCAAAGGTTGAACGCGACTACGCCGGAAAGATGACGTTTACTGATTTTGACTATGTCGATATCCCGCACGACGGACTATCTGATGTGCTTAACGCCATTAATTACGCCGCCAAGGACGATCGCATCAAGGGAATTTCACTGCTCAACACCCGCGTGCAGCTTGGGGTAGCCCAAACCAAGGCCGTGAGGGATGCGCTGCTCAAATTTAAAAAGTCGGGGAAGTTTGTTTTGGCTTACGCCGATATGTACTCGCAAAAGGAATATTATCTGGCGTCGGCTGCTGATAGCATTTACCTGAATCCGGTAGGTGCGATGGATTTCAAGGGTCTTGCCGGCGAAGTGCTTTTCTTTAAGGACTTGCAGGACAAATCCGGGATAGATATCGACGTTGTTCGCCACGGAAAGTACAAAAGCGCCGTCGAGCCATTTTTGCAAAACTACATGAGCGATGAAAACCGGCTGCAAATGACCGAACTTTTAGGCTCGATCTGGCAGTCGATAGCGCAGGAAATCAGCACCACCCGTAATATTCCGGTCCCGCGATTGGACGAAATCGCCAACGGACTGATGGCGCGGAATCCGCAAATGGCGCTTGACGCCACACTCGTTGACGTCTTGGCGTATGAAGACCAATACCACGACGAAATCCGCAAGCGACTCAAACTGGACAAAGACAAAAAATACCACACCACTCCCATTGTGGAATACGCCAAATGGGTGAGCACATCCGGCAAAGGCAGCACAGCGTCAGATGCCATTGCCGTAATTTATGCGCAGGGCGAAATCCTTTCAGGCGAGGGCGACGTAACCTATATTGGCGATGGCGCCATCCGCCGTGCGATTAAAAAAGCCCGCGAAGACAAAAAGATCAAGGCCGTAGTGTTGCGCGTCGATTCGCCGGGCGGAAGTGCGTTAACGTCCGAGCTGATCTGGCGTGAAATGGAACTGACCAAAAAAGTAAAACCCGTTGTGGTCTCGATGGGGAATGCGGCCGCATCGGGCGGATATTACATTGCCTGTAACGCCAACAAGATTTTTGCCGAGCCTGGCACCATTACCGGATCTATCGGTGTGTTTGGCATGTTGCCCAATGCTTCGCGCCTGGCTGACCGCATTGGCATCGACACCGAACAGGTGAGGACACATCAACACGCCTCCGGATTCAGCCCGTTGGTTCCGCTGGACGACACCTACCGCACCGTTGCGCAGGAAGAAGTTGAACGCATCTACACCACCTTTGTCAGCCGTGTGGCCAAGGGCAGGAATCTCACGACGGCCCAAGTTGACAGCATCGGGCAGGGCCGCGTGTGGAGTGGCGCACAAGCATTAAAAATAGGATTGGTTGATGCATTGGGCGGATTGGACATGGCCGTTGCCGAGGCTGCAAAAATGGCCAAGGTGAAAGATTATCGCATTCGCAACTATCCTGAATTCCGCAAAGAATTGTTTGACCTGCTGCCTTCATTGGGTATCACGGCTTTTACACCCGACGCTGTACTCAAAAAGGAATTGGGCGACGAAAACTACAGGCTTCTAGAACGGGTGCGCAGGCTTAAGTCGCGTCAGGGTGTGCAGGCCATCCTCCCGATGCAAATCGACATCCGCTGATTCTTGCCGGCTTTTGATTGACACCTCACTAAATTGATGCGTGCCATCGTCCTAAATGTTTGATAAAATTAAAGTCGGGCTTTTTGGATTGTGGCCTGATGTGGTATTTTTAACCCATTAAATGTTAAAACCAATGAAGAAAGCCCTTAAGATAACCGGAATCGTTTTGCTTGTCCTGATTTTGGCCCTGGTGAGCATTCCCATCTTTTTCAAGGATGCCGTAAAGCGCAAAATCATTGCTACGATCAACGAAAATGTCGATGCCACCGTGACATTTGAAGATGCCGGCATCAGCCTTTTCCGAAACTTTCCGCAGGCGACTGTCGATATCGACAAACTGGTCATCATCAACAAAGCGCCGTTTGAAGGTGATACGCTGGTTTCTATGGGGGAACTTCAGCTCAAAATGTCGGTCAAAGAATTGTTCAAGGGCGATAATGAACCGATGAACATCGAATCATTCACCACTAAAAACGGCCTGGTGAACATTCTCTTTAACAAGGACGGAATCGGGAATTTTGACATTGCGCTTAAAGATGAAGGCAAGGACGAGCCGGGCAAGGAAGATCCGCTTTCACTTAAAATCAAGGAATACAAAATTGAAAACTTTCGCTTTAAATATTTTGACGAACAGTCAAAAGTAAACTTGACGCTCGATAGTTTGTTCCACTCCGGATCAGGCGATTTTACGGCAGACAAGCTGGACCTGGTGACCAAATCGGCGGCGCGAGCGTCATTTGCGATGGACAAATCAAGCTACCTCAGCAAGGTTCCGCTTACCCTTGACGCTACGATTGGCATCGACACCAAGGCGCAAACCTACACTTTCAAGGACAACAAGGCGCTCATCAACCGATTGCCGCTGGAATTTGCCGGAATGATCAAAATGCTCGAGGAAGGTCAGCAGTACGACCTGACTTTTAAAACGCCAAGTTCAGATTTCAAGAACTTTTTGGGGGTAATCCCATCGGCGTATGCCGGAAACCTCGACGGCGTAAAAACCACAGGAGAATTCACGGTTTCAGGATTTGCAAAAGGAAATTACACCGACACCACGGTTCCAAAGTTCGACATCAGGATCGCATCGGCAAATGCATCGTTCCAATATCCGGACCTTCCAAAGGCTGTGCGAAACATTGTGATTGACACGCACATTGTCAATGAAACCGGCGTGCTCAACGACACCTATGTTAACCTGGACAAACTTTCATTTGCCATCGATCAGGACGTTTTTAATGCCAGCGCCAAAATCACCAACGTAGTCGAAAACGCCAATGTTGACGCGGCTCTCAAGGGAACGCTCAACCTGGGTAACCTGTCGCGCGCGTATCCGATCAAGCTCGACAAACCGCTGTCGGGGATTTTACGTGCCGATGTGAAAAGCCGTTTCGATATGGAATCAGTTGAAAAAAGCGCTTACGAACGCATTTACAACGAAGGTGACATCGACCTGACAGGCTTTAAATACACTGATGACAACGGCAAGGCGCTGACCATAAACCGCGCTGTTGTCCAGTTTAACCCAAGCCGGGTGAACTTGCAACAGTTGCAGGCCACCACGGGCAAATCAGACCTTGCGGCGAGCGGCGTTCTGGAAAATTTTTACGGATTCGTATTCAAGGATCAGGGCCTTAAAGGCAATTTTACACTCAAGTCAAACCAACTGGCGGTAGCGGACTTCATGACCGAGCCGTCAAAGGAAACGGCGCAGGCAAAACAGCCGGATGCGCTGGAAATTCCGGCATTTCTGGATTGCAAGCTGACGGCTACGGCCAATACGGTTTTGTACGACAACCTGGTGCTTAAAAATGTATCGGGCGTTGTGATTGTAAAAGACCAAAAGGCGACGCTGCAAAATGTCAAGACCAATATTTTTGGCGGATTGATCGGCGCCAACGGATCCGTTTCGACCAAGGGCAAGACGCCGACGTTTGAAATGGATTTGAACCTCAATGCCGTTGATATTTCACAAACGTTTACCCAGCTTGACATGATGAAAAGCATTGCTCCGATAGCAGGCGCGGTAAACGGAAAACTCAATTCGACGATCAAGGTTTCAGGGAATCTGGACGCCCGCGAGATGACGCCCGATCTGAAAACCATCAACGGATCGCTGACCAGCCAGTTGTTATCGACTACGATCAATCCAGGCAATTCTAAAATGGTATCGGCGCTGGACAATCAACTGGGTTTTATCGATTTGAGCAAAATCAACCTGAATGATTTGAAAACCGCGTTAACGTTTCAAAACGGACGGGTCAACCTCAAGCCGGTAAGCCTTAAATACAAAGACATTGGCCTGTCATTTGACGGCGCGCACGGCTTTGACCAAACCATGGCGTACAATCTCAAATTTGACGTTCCCGCCAAATATCTGGGAACCGAAGCCAACGCGCTTTTGGCCAAACTGTCTCCGGCCGACGCCGCCAAAATTGAAAACGTTCCGATTGCGGCCACGCTTACGGGGAATTTCGCGAACCCAAAAATCCAGACCGACGTCAAACAGGCGGTTAGTAATTTAACGGCACAACTCGTCAAGGCTCAAAAGGACAAACTGATCAACCAGGGCACGTCAGCAATTGGAAATATTTTGAGCGGAAATACTAAAAAAGACACAACCAAGCCTGCTACAAACAACACCAAAGACAATGTGACCAAGCAGGCGCAAAACGTGCTCAACAATATTTTCAACAAGCCTAAAAAGCAGGAAAAGCCCGCCGAAGAGAAGAAGTAATTACACCGCCACGCGAACAACGTTGCCCTCGGCACTGCGGACGTTAAGCACCGTACCATCTTCAAAAATCAGGTACTGACCCTTTATGCCAATCAATTTGCCGGTATAGGCCGATGATTTTTTAAAGTCGAAGGTGGTGACGGTTTTGGGATATTCCAGGACGGGATAGACAAATTCATAAAAATCTTCCTTTTCCGGGATAAAAAACTCGCGCACCTCGCCCGGCAAAACATCGCGAATTTCCAGGCGGGCCTTGCGAAGGTCGTGATGGGTGACATCATTGATGATCATTTTTTTCCAGTTGATCTTGTCGGTAAAGCGGGTTTTGAGCGCAACCTCGCTGATTCCGGCCAGGTAGCGGTTGGGCACCTCGACAATGGGAAGCGCAAAACTTGCACCCTGATCAATCCAGCGCGTTGGCATCTGTGTGCTACGGGTGACGCCAACCTTAATCTCGGACGCGCACGCCAGATAAACCACATGCGGCTGAAGTTGCACCCGTGTTTCGTAATCGAGGTCCCTGTCGGCTATTCCCAAATGGGCCTGACTGAGTTCAGGACGCATGATCCAGGCGCCGGCCTGTGCCGACTGTGAAAAACAATCATAACAAAAGCCTTGCGCAAAAACGTTTTTGCGTTTCCCGCAGCACAGGCATTGCGTTCCGGTCTTGACCATCTCGATATCCTTGCCCAGCAACTGGTTCATGTGCAAAAATCCATCGTCGAATACCAGATAGTATTGGATGGGATTTGCAAATTCAGTTTGCATTTTGGTAAGGACGCCTTCGTACTGCATGGTTTTTTGATGCTGCTTTTGATGGATGCGTGCCAATAGTCGCATCGGATTTTTTGTAACTTGCAACGGTTTCGCTGCGGCGTAAATTTACGTCAATCCCGAAACTTTAAATAGCCCGACCCGAACTTTATGCCGTTACCTATAATTAATTCAATCGCTTCATGGATGCTCAAGCAGCGCATCCACCAAATTGAATTGTTCCTCAAATATCCCAATGAGGTTCAGGAAGAATTGCTGATCAATCTCATCCGCGCATGCGAACAGACTGAGATAGGCCGCAAGTACGGATTTGCCGGCATCAGGAGTTACGACGCCTTTTCGCGACAGATTCCAGTGTCAACTTATGAAGATTTGGAGCCGTTGATTGAACTTACGCGCACCGGACAACAAAACGTGTTCTGGCATTCGCCGATAAAATGGTTTGCAAAATCCAGCGGTACGACAAATGCCAAGAGCAAGTTTATTCCGGTGAGCAACGAGGCGTTGGAAAACTGTCATTACAAGGGAAGCAAGGATTTGTTGTGTCTTTACCTGAACAACAACGAAGATTCAGGATTGTTTATCGGCAAAAGCCTGCGACTGGGCGGAAGCCGTCAGATTTATCAGGACAACAATTCCTTTTTTGGAGATTTGTCGGCAATCTTGATTGAAAACATGCCGATTTGGGCCGAGTTCAGTTCGACACCAAGTAACAAAACGTCGCTGATGAGTGAATGGGAAGCTAAAATTCCGGCCATCATCAAGGAGACGGTTCAGGAAAACGTAACGAGTTTTGCGGGCGTTCCGTCGTGGATGCTGGTGTTGCTCAACCGCGTTCTCGAAGCCACGGGCAAGTCCAATCTGCTGGAGGTTTGGCCCAACCTGGAAGTGTATTTTCACGGCGGCGTCAGCTTTGACCCCTACCGCGAGCAGTACGCCAAACTGGTTCCCAAAAGCAGCTTTAAATACTACGAAATTTACAATGCGTCCGAGGGCTTTTTTGCCATCCAGGACCAGAACGATTCCAGCGATTTGTTGCTGATGCTCGACTACGGGATTTTTTACGAGTTTATCCCGATGGATACTTTTGGAACGCCAAACGAGCGCATCATCCGATTGGCCGAGGTTGAACTGGATAAAAACTACGCCATCGTGATCACCACCAACGGCGGCCTTTGGCGCTACCTGATTGGCGACACCGTCAGGTTTACCTCGCTTAACCCTTACCGCATCAGGGTTTCCGGACGCACCAAGCATCACATCAACGTTTTTGGCGAGGAATTGATGGTTGAGAACACCGATATGGCCATCGCCAAAACCTGCAGGGAACTGGGTTGCGAAATAAATGATTACACCGTAGCGCCTGTCTATATGGAAGGCAAGGAAAAAGGCGCGCATGAATGGATTGTCGAGTTTAAAACGCCGCCCGCCAACATCGATCACTTTGCGCGCACCCTGGATGAGACGCTGCAATCCCTGAACTCTGACTACGAGGCGAAGCGTTACAACAATATGACGCTGAATCCGCTCGTTATGAATGTGGCACGACCCAATTTGTTTTACGACTGGCTAAAGGAAAACGACAAACTGGGCGGACAAAACAAAATTCCGCGACTTTCAAATCAGCGGGACTATCTGGAACAATTGCTCAGCATGCAAAAATAAACCGCCCCATGAAAACCATTCTAACCCTTTTTGCGGCATGCGTACTTTTGGCAGCCTGCGGACCCAGCCGGATGAGCTGTTACGGGAAACGCTGCGTACAGGCCGAAAATCCCATAAAAAAAGCCTCCGAAGAGGCTTGAATCACGAAACTGCTTTAAGTCTTTGCAGTAGATTTCTATTTAATCTGTCCTCGGCATAACCCTTGTCAATCCTAAGGAACTTGTCATCGGTGCCCGGCAATTCAAACATGGCATCGGTCAGGATGGCCTCGCACAACGAACGCAATCCACGAGCACCCAGTTTGTATTCCAGTGCTTTGTCGACAATGTAATCCAGGGCTTCCTCGGTGATGTTAAAATCAACATCGTCCATGGCAAACAATTTCTGATACTGCTTGACCAATGCATTTTTAGGCTCGGTAAGGATGGCACGCAAGGTGTCGCGATCCAGCGGATCCATGTGCGTGAGGACCGGCAAACGCCCAATGATTTCCGGAATCAGGCCAAAATCGCGAACGTCCTTTGGAATGATGTACTTCATCAAGTTGTCCTTGTCCAGCTGGTCGGCGTCTTTGGACGTGCTGTAACCCACGGCCTGACGGTTGAGTCGCTTGGAAATAACGCGCTCGATACCGTCAAACGCACCGCCTGCAATAAACAGGATGTTTTGCGTGTTGACCTCGACGAATTTCTGGTCAGGATGCTTGCGCCCACCTTTTGGCGGAACGTTTACCACCGTACCTTCAAGAAGCTTGAGCAGCGCCTGTTGGACACCCTCGCCCGATACGTCGCGGGTAATCGATGGATTGTCGCTTTTGCGCGCAATTTTATCAATCTCGTCAATAAAGACGATGCCGCGCTCGGCCTTTGCAACGTCGTAATCGGCGGCCTGAAGCAAGCGGGTCAGGATGCTCTCGACATCTTCGCCCACATAACCGGCCTCGGTCAGTACGGTTGCGTCGACAATTGCCAATGGAACATCCAGCATTTTAGCGATCGTTTTGGCCACAAGCGTTTTGCCCGTACCCGTTTGACCTACCATGAGGATGTTGCTCTTTTCAATTTCGACATCGGTGTCAAGCTGCTGCTGCATCAATCGTTTGTAATGATTGTACACGGCAACCGACATCACTTTCTTGGTTTGCTCCTGCCCTATCACGTGCTCATCCAGGAAAGCTTTAATTTCCTTGGGTTTGCGAAGGATAAGATCGGCAACAAGTTTAGAGTTTCCGCTGGTGCGCAATTCCTCCAGCACAATGCCGTGGGCCTGCTCAATACAGCGGTCGCAAATGTGGGCGTTGATTCCGGCAATCAGCAGATTGGTCTCCGGTTTTTTACGTCCGCAAAACGAACACTCCAGAATTTCTTTAGCCATTTCTTAGATTTTGGGTCGTGGTTATTATCGGCGGAGCACCTCGTCAATCATGCCGTAGGCTTTGGCTTCATCCGATTTCATCCAGTAATCTCGTTCGCTGTCGGCGTATACCTTGTCATAGGTTTGCCCGGAATGCTGCGAAATGATTTTGTACAATTCCTCCTTAAGCTTAAGCATCTCGCGCAGGTTGATTTCCATATCGCTGGCAACCCCTTGCGCCCCGCCTGATGGCTGGTGGATCATCACCCGTGCGTGTGGCAACGCCGACCGTTTTCCGGAAGCGCCGGCGCAAAGTAATACCGCGCCCATCGAAGCAGCCATTCCGGTACAGATGGTGGCCACATCAGGCCTGATGTATTGCATGGTGTCATAGATCCCGAGTCCGGCGTAAACGCTTCCGCCCGGTGAGTTGATATAGATCTGAATGTCTTTTGACGCATCGGCACTCTCCAAAAAGAGCAACTGCGCCTGGACAATGTTGGCAATCTGGTCGTCAATCCCGGTGCCGAGAAAAATAATCCGGTCCATCATCAGGCGTGAGAACACGTCCATTGCGGTCATGTTCATCGGGCGCTCTTCGATGATGTAGGGAGTCATTCCTGTTGGGGTCATCGCAGCCGTGATCTTGTCAAAGTACATGCTGTTTACCCCGTGGTGCTTGGTGGCGTATTTTCGGAATTCCTTATTATAGTTCATTTATCTTACAAAAATTAGGGATTTGAAAGCCCTAAAGATAAAGTTTATTTTTCAGACTTTATTCGCCGTACATTTCTTTGACAAAATCTTCGTAGGAAAGTTCCTTGATTTTGGCGCCAGATTTCTCCTTGAACAGTTCCAGCATCTTGCGGCTCATCAACTGTTCTGACAAACGACGCACCTCATCCTGGTTTGACAGTACACGGGCTACGATGCCTTCAACGTCCTCGTCGGTTGGATTGAGTTGTCCAAACTGAGCCATTTGCGCGCGGATCATGTTAGCGGTGTGCGCCTTGAGATCTTCAAAATTCAGGTTCAGGTTGTTTTCAGTGATGATTTTGCCTTCAATCAATTGGTAGCGCAAGCCATTTTCAGAACGGGTGTATTCCTCTTCAGCTTCGGCCTCTGACAATTCCTTTTCGCCTGCGGTGCGCATCCACTTTTTAAGGAATGATGCCGGAAGGTCAAATTTGGTATTGGCGATAAGTTCCTCAATCATATCGTTAAGGAATTTCTGATCGGCCTGCTGGGCAAACTGGTTTTCGGCATCGGCCTTGATGCGCGCCTTGAGTTCATCTTCTGACGTGATTACGCCAGCGCCAAAAAGTTTGTCAAAAAACTCCTGATTCATATTGGCCGGCTCGGTATCGGTGATGCTTTCGATGGTAAATTTAACCTCGACATCCAGTCCGTGAACGTTGTCGTGCGGAACGTTCATCACGTCCATCAGTTTGTGGTCGTCGTCAAACAATCCTTTTGTCTTAACCGTTACCACGTCGCCTACCGACTTGCCAACAAAGGCATCGGCGGCTTTCTTGTCTTTAAAAATATCGAGTGAGATAGTAGTCTTGTGGTTGATTCCCGCCTCGGCATTCTCAAAAGTTCCGGTGATATCCGATTCCCTTGATACTTTATCGGCAGCGGACATTTTTCCATACTGTTTGCGGATGCGCATCACCTGGTCGTCGATCATTTTTTGCGAAGGAACGATTTTGTATTGCGTCACTTTTTTGGATTGAAGATCAACCGAAAACTGCGGAACGAGGCCCAGTTCAAAGTCAAATGACAAATCATCGGCGTCCCAATTGAAATCGTCAGATACAGCCGGCATCGGGTTGCCAAGGATCTCAATTTTTTCGTCCTGCAGGTACTGGTTGAGTTTTTCCTGAAGAATTTTGTTGACTTCCTCATACATTACGGCCTTTCCGTATTGCTTTTGGATCAGGCTCATAGGAACCGCTCCCTTGCGAAACCCTGGAATAGCGGCGTTTTTGCGGTAGTTGCTGAGAACCTTTTCAACATTTTGGGCATAGTCGCCCTTTGAGACCTCTACGGTTACAACGGCATTGAGCGCGTCGATATCTTTTCTGGTAATGTTCATTGTACTATAAATTGGGTGGCAAAAGTATTGTTTTTTTGCCAAGAAGCCAACTTTTTACCAGAGCGTTAGCATTTTAATCCTTGCGGTCGGTAAGGGCGTAAAGCACCGATTGGCAAAGCGATAAGATGATGCTGAACAACAGCGCCGTCCAAAAAGAATCAACCCGGAACCCGCCAACTATTTCAGAGCACAGTAAAATGATCA